>NZ_LTBA01000004.1 GCF_001594005.1 Clostridium tepidiprofundi DSM 19306
AATTATATTTCTTTAGATGTATTAGAGGTTTTAGAAAAAAACGAATGTTACAAATAGATATTATTGAAGATATAAGAGATGAAAGATTTACTATAGAAGAAGACTGGATTAATCCAATATTTGCTAAGACATAATTTAAAAACAAAACTGGAAATTAATCATTAAAATTTCTTGGGGTAGGGGGAGGTGTAACTATTTTTAAGGCCTATCGGTTTGCAGGCTTCCCAGTTATTTAAGTAAATGTAAAAAAAATAAATTTTAGTAAAAACAAATTTTCAACTGGAATTTTGATGCGAAATCTCTGTATATTTATTTATAAAATTGACTTGTTATTTATTTTAATGTCCCTAACAACTTCTAGACTAATTGGAATAGGAATTATTGGTCATAGGTTTCATATCTCCTGGGATGGCCTAGCATTAACTGTTTTTGGTTTCATTATTGTGCAACTATTAGCTGTGTTTATTCTTAGCTTGAAGATGAGCAAGAAAGAACCTGTAAATTTGCTAAATGAACAGAAGGAAAAAGTGCAAAAAATTCTTTCGTCTACATGGGGCTGGGTTAGTTTACTTCTTGGAGCAGTTTTTTTATGCACAGCTTATATATTGGCAATTTTATATTTGCGTAATCTTGGTGTTCGAATGTTTGCGTTAATATTATTTGTTGGTATCAGTGGAACTTTTATGCTATTTTGTGGATTGGGAAGTTTGATTGGAAGATGGATAAGACGCAAAAGTAGTTCTTCTACGGGATTATTTACATTTACGGGAAGACAACTTCAAGAGAATGTTTTGCATCAATGGAGTTCGCTTGCTATATCATCATTGTTAATTCTTTTGGCAATGCTTTGTTTTGCTTATGGTATTTCTACAAGTTTAGCTCGAGGGGGATCATCTGCCAGAACTGTAGATTTTACATTTGAAGGATCAAAGAAAGAAATTGTTTCTGTACTGGAATCTAGTAAATTAAAACCTTATGTGGAGGGTTATTATCCTATGAAACTAAGTAATTTTGAGGCGTGTTGTGGAGAGATGTCTGAAAATACTACCTCACATACTTTTTCTTGGGGAGGATTAAAAAAATCCATTTCCAGAGAAAAAAATTCAAAAGAAAAAGAAAATTTACTAAGAAATTTATATACTCCTTATTTAATTTCTCTTTCCAGTTATAATACACTGCTTAAATTTACTAATAAATCTCCCATTGTATTAGGAGATAGTGAAGTTGCTATGTATTCTAATGAGGAATTTTCATACTCCCATGATTTATTGAGGAAGGCATTAGAATGTAATTCAACAATTAGCATTGATAAAAAACAATATATATTGAAATCAACACTATATACAAGCAATCTTGTTGCAGATCGAGCTATTACTATTTCTTATGGCTTGATTGTTCCTGATGACATGTATAATAGATTGATTGGAGATTCGAAAGAATCATTACTTTGGAATATGATTTTAGATTCTGATTTTGTTCGTGAAAAAGGTTTAATGCAAGCAATGCAACAAGTAGATGAATTGCTTAGTACATCTGATTTAAAATATGAAAGTTATCTTGCCAGCATGGGAAGACAGTTGTTTTATATAGTTGCAGGAAGTTACATTACACTTTATTTAGGAGTAATGTTCCTTATCATTGGAAATACGGTGTTAGGCTTAAAGTTTCTTATGCAGCAAAGAAGTACAAGACATAGGTATGTAACTTTATCTATGTTAGGAGCAAGTGTTAAATCTCTGTGTTCGTCAGCAAGAATACAAATTTGGTGGTATTTTGGTTTAGTAATTTCTATAGCATTGATTAGTTCTATTTTTGGTATTTGGTCCATGTTAGGATCTTTTCTGAGAATTCCAAGGACATCGAATTTAAATATCAACACCATTACTTTGATGGTAGTAATTACACTTATTGTTTTTATAGTTTTTGAACTTTGTTATATATGGATGATTCAGAGAAAGAGTGATGAAGAAATCAAGAAATTAAAAGAAGTTGAATAGGCGGTGAAAGTGTGAAAAAGATAGTCATTATTGAGGACGACGTTTTTCTACGTGAAGAGATACAAAATATATTAGAGAAACAGGGATACTCTGTAGAGTGTATCTCTTCTTTTGATAATGTTTTGGAAGACATTGCGTCGACTTCTCCTTCACTAATTGTATTAGATTTGAATTTGCCCAAACTTTCTGGATTTGACATTTGTCGTGCACTTAAAGCCAGAGGAATATGCCCTATTTTAGTACTGACTTCACGTAATCAACTTCGTGATGAATTACATGCATTAGATTTAGGTGCAGATGACTATTTAACGAAGCCATGCCATCCTAAACGTCTAATTGCTAGAATTAAAAAGTTGATTTATCTATATGCAAATATGCATGTTTTATTAGATGCTGGTGACTTTAAGTTAGATGAGAATGCAAATGTATTATATGTTGGTGAGAAGTCTATTTCATTATCGGAGAATGAAGGAATTATTATTAAAGCTTTGGTGAAAGCTGCTCCTTCTATAGTAAAAAAAGAGGAATTTTTTAGCCTGTTGTGGGGAAGCAGTAACTATGTTGATGAGAATATATTACAAGTAAATATGACCAGATTACGCAAGACACTTGATAAGGTTGGATTGTGTGATCGAATCAAAACGGTAAGAGGAATTGGTTATCAATTAAAAGGTGGTGACTGTGAATGAAGTCAAGAGATTGGCTTAATATTTTGAGTGAATCACATCCTTGGATACTACTTCTTTGCATAAATGATGTTTTTTTCATTTTTATGGCTTGGTTAGCATATCCAAAAACATTTGGACTTTTGGTTGGTATCATGATTATTTTTTCTGTAACTAGTATTGTATTTGGTATGCTATTTATTTCTAAAAACAAGGAAAAACAAAGTAAAGTATTCTATGATTTTCTTCGAGATCCTTCAACGGAGCATGAATGCAGATTGATAGAATCTATGGGTAATTTGTATAAAGAAGAAGTGAAATATTTAGCCAATAAATTACGAATGCAAAATGATCAATTAAATGATGCAAAACTCCAATCCTTAAATTATGAAGAGTTTATTGAAAGTTGGGTTCATGAAATAAAAACACCTATTTCTTTAGCAACCTTTGTTTTGGAAAATCGTAAAGAAGAAATGTCGAAGCTGGTATATCAAAGACTTGAGCATGCAAGAATTGATATCAGTGATAATGTTGAACGGATATTATTTTATGCAAGATTACAGGCATCACATGTTGATTATCGTTTAGAGAGAGTTTCATTAAATCTTTGTTGTGAAGATGTACTGTTGGAACTTGAAGCATTACTTGAAGAAAATGAAGTTAAAGTTATTTCTCATATGGAAGATGTTCCAATTGTGTCGGATAAGAAGGCGCTTCAGTTTATTTTTACACAAATATTCGTTAATTCAGTGAAATATTCCAATAAAGAAATCCAAAGCTTTATTTGGTTAAAAACTGGTCTTGATAGTGTAAAGAAAAGGTATTATTTAAGGATTTCTGATAATGGTATTGGGGTGTTGGCATCTGATCTTCCTTTCATCTTTGATAAAGGATTTACAGGAGATAATTCTGAACGAAGCAAATCCACTGGAATAGGACTATATCTTGTAAAGAAATTATGCGATGAATTACAAATTGAAATTGAAGTTGAGTCTGAGTATGGAAAAAATTTTGTAATTCAATTACTATTCCCCATAGTTGAGGAAGTGTGAACTTTGATATTCAAGTATCAAGGAAAAATTTATGATTATTGCGCAAAAACATAAATTTATTTATTAAATCTTTTACTAAAGTTGCCCATTGCTCTTTGCTTCTTCTTTTCCCCATAAAAAACACATGCCTACAATTCTATTAAAACATCTGGCATCTTTGAAACAGCTTGTTTTCAGCATTTGTAAGCATTTGAATGCAAGTTCAATAAAAAACAAGAGGCAACTCTGCAGATGTACTAATTCAAAAAGAAAGAATGCACAAAATTTGATAGTGTTTGAATCGAAAAAGATACTATTAAGATTGCTTAATTGCAGTGAAGTCGTAATTGTACGCTAATTGCTAAGTATAAATTTAATTTCAAAATTTAAGAAATTGTTAATAGAGTTATCATATGGTATAATATTTTTGTAAGTTTTTTCTTTTTATTTTTTTGTATTTGAGTCTTATATTGGACTTAACGTTAAAACTTTCAAAATAATTATTATATCATTTTTAAGAAGAAAAGTAAGAAAATTATAAAACGTGTTTTGAGTGAACAAATGTATTTTAATTGAACCCTTGGAACAATATGCTCGGGTAATTCCGAAAAATTATTATAATGAGAGGAAGCTTTTATGATTGAGTTAAAACATGTCTCAAAAAAGTATGAAACAAATAATTTTTATAGTGTAAATGATGTTAGTTTCAAAGTAGAAAAAAATACTATACTTGGTCTGATTGGAAATAATGGTGCTGGTAAGTCAACTACTATGAAATTACTAGCTACGTTGTATCGACCAAACAAGGGGAGCATTAAAATTGGAGGCTTTGATACTGTAAAACAACCTAACGAAGTTAAAAAACTAATAGGATTTGTATTTGAAACTCCTCGATTGTACGAGCAGTTAACAGGTGAAGAAAATATTTTATTCTTTGCAAGATTATTTGGTATAAGCAAAGATATTGCTCTTGCGAGAGCTAAGGATATGTACAAAAGTTTAAATGTGGACTTTGAAAACAAACGAGTAGAAACATACTCTAAAGGAATGAAGCAAAAGATTTCCTTTATTAGAGCATTAATTATGGATCCCCAAGTGGTGCTAATGGATGAACCTACTAGTGGATTAGATATTGTTTCAAGAAAACAGATACGTGAATATACTATTGAACTAAAGAAAAGAGGGAAAACTCTTATTATTACATCACATATAGCTGAAGATATTGAGAATTTGTGTGATAAGGTAATAATTATGAATAAGGGTAAGATATATGAGAATGATACTGTTGATAATTTAAAATTAAAATATGATAAAAAAAATTTTGAACAGGTTTATGTTGAAATTCAAAATAATATAAAAAGGATGATATAAAATGCCATATTTTCATATTGCACTGAAAGAAATTAAGGAATTGCTTAGAGATAAAAAAAATCTTGTTCTCAATATATTGTTTCCATTAATTATAATTATTGTGATAGGAAGCATTTCAGGTATTTCTGGAGCAGTTATAAAGAATAAAAATCAAAATGAAAAGATTACACTTGCGGTAAATAGTGTTTCATTAAAAAATATGTTAAAAGGCTTACCAGATTCATATACAATAGTTGAAAAGTCAAAAGATGACATTGTTAAAGAGGTAAAAGTAAATAATTTTAAATTGGGAGTTATTTGGGATGATTCTAATCAAAATATAACATTTATTGAGAATGAAAGTAATAAGGACGATCCTTATATTAAAATCATAAAAGATAATATTGTAAGAGTTACTCGGTTAGCTATTACTCCTAACATAAATTTGGCCAATGTCCACATAGATTCCATAGTTGTAAAAAAGGATTATTCAACGATAGTACTTAAATCAATAGCTACGATATGTGCTTATGTTATTATGTTGCTAGTTATGAGAATAAATAATTCTAATGCATACTATTTAACAACAAAGGAAAAATTATCAGGAACTTTAGAAATATTACTTATTTCACCTGTAAAAAGTTTTCAAATAGTGCTAGGAAAGTGGATTTCAAATTTTGCATCATGTTACCTTATCACTATTGCTATATTTTTACCGCTATATACTGGGTTTGCATTGTTATTTCAGGTATTCTTGAAAGTAGACATAAATTTATTTAGTAAAATACCTATATTGGCTTTAGTTCTTTTTGGTTTTGCTATAGTATTTTCTTTGTTTCAGCTGCTATTGGGGTTTGCTTCTAAAAGTTCCAAGCAAGCACAAGTGTTTCTTGTCTATGTTCCTTTGCTTTTAGTCATACCATTAACTTTAGTTTTTGCTAGTGATTTAAGAGCATTAAATATTTATAGCAAAGTAATTTATTGGCTTGATTTTATACCTATAATTAACTTTTATGATTTGATACAGATGAGTATTTTCTCAATATTCTCTTTAAAGAAAGTATTGTTAATAATCATGACAAATATATTTATAGTATCAATTTTTGTTGTGAGCTTAGTGCGAATTTTTAATAATGAAAGAATTTTATTTTTTAAGAATTAAATGTTACTTCAAATAATCACTTAATATAGCTAGAGCAAAGTTAATGAGTTTTTTAGCTAACATTTAATATGTGAACTACTCAGATTACAAGGGTACGAAACTTCTTTATCTGGAAATATCAGTATTATAGATAGTGTAGATACTTTACACTATCATATTATAATGGGAGGGTGAAATATGGAAAAATACATTTCTATAGTAATTATAATTGCATGTGGTTTAATCGGTGTATCTTCGGGGTTGTTTATAAAAAAGCATAGAAAAAAGTAATGTTTATGAAAATAATGACAAAGATTGTTCACTTCACTTCTAGTTTGTATAATGTATCTGTTCCCTTGCATAAACTGAAATGTAATTTTTATTGCTAGAACCGCAGAAAAGGTAGCTGATAGCAATGTTCTATATTTTAGAAGATAGTCGCTTTTAATTGCAATATTTAGGTATTATTGCAGTTAGGATGAAGGAAACGGTACTTAAAAAACTAAGAGAAATCATTTAGTTCTCAATTGAAATATGCAAGTAGATACCGCGTTAGTAATTTAAAATTGCTAATGCGGTATCCATTCTTATGGAATCAATAAAAAAGACACCCACTTACTGAGTATCCTTATTATTTTCATTGTTTACAACTTCAATATCTATTTCTTTAAGTTTAAGTTCATATTCAATTATAATTTTATTTTTAATATTTTTCTTATTAGATTTCAAATCTTTATTTTTAACTTTTTCTAAAATTTCGAAACACAAGTTGTAAAACCCAGCAAGAGTAGTTTTTCCCTTTTTAGACCCCAAATCATCAAACATCTGCCATATAGTGAACCAACCGAAAAATAAAAAATAATATAAAAACATTTCAAACCACATGCTCTTACCATCGTTTATATACTTTTTAAAAGGTTCAATCGTTATACCACTTAAAAATGATAATAACATAACTTTATAAACAGTGAAATCTACTTTCATATAATTATATTCATGTATTTTATCTTTTAATATTAGTTCTTCTATCTCTCTTTCTTCTTCTGTTTTCTTCTCGTACCTTATATATATTTTTTTTATTAAGTCTTCATAATTAATAGTTTCATATTCAACTTTTTTTGCATTAAAGTGTTCTGAATACATTTTGCAATATTTGTTAAATTTTTTCCTTTCAAGCATAACATTACCTTCAAGCATAACATTACCTCCAAGCATAACATTACCTATAACACTAGCTACCATATAATTACTATATATTCGACAAAAAATTTTATTTTCCTGCTAAAATTATCTAAATAATTCAAATTACGCCCATTAAGAGTACCTTGAATTTATACTACTGTTGCTACTGAACTTTAAAATCAATTAATGCAACAGGTTAAACTTGCTCTCATTCCCTAGTACCTTTTCCTTCCTCCTAGCACCTAGTACCTAATAAGATGCTAGTTCTCAAGTCACAAATTTGTACTAGCAATCTAGCCCTCTAGCAAACTAGTCCACTTACTTTCCTCCTAGTACCTTCTTTCCTCTCCTAGTACTTTCCGCTCCTAGTACCTGTAAACAGATGCTGGTATACAGATATCAACTCCGTACTAGAGAGTGGAAACTGGAGATCGGAGACTAAAATAAAGTCGCTAATTACCAGTAACCAGTCGCCAAAGCAGATTGTTACTTTGATGAAAATTAGCACTTAGAACTTTGTTCTTAAATAGATAGTAGTTTTCAAGTTGTAAATCTGTACTAGCAGACTAGCGGTCTAGGCATCTAGCAAACTTGATTTAAGTCCTAGCACCTAATAAGATACTATTTTTCAAGTTGCAAATTTGTACTAGCCGTCTAACCCTCTAGCAAACTAGTCCACTTACTTTCCTCCTAGTACCTGTAAACAGATGCTGGTATACAGATGTCAACTCCGTACTAGAGACTGGAGATTGGAGACTGGAGACTGGAGACTAAAACAAAGTCGCCAATCGCCCCAGTAATTAGGAGAGTTTGTGTTTTTGTTGGAAATTAGTAATTCTATGCTATGTTTTCTGCCTTTCTATAAATTTCATCTTTTTTATCTTTTGATATCGTTGAATTTAAAATAAATGCTATAAAAATAATAACAGGTATATCGATCAATAATCTTGTAAATGCAAATTTTCTGCCTAGTGCAGATAGTTCAAACAAAAACATAGGTATTTTAGTTGTTGACCATGCACCAATAAATATAAGTATATTGCTAAATTTAACTCCCTTTTTCATAAAAACTGCTGCTACTGGAAATGCACCATAAAGAGGTCCTGCTGCCGCTGAACCAAGTATTATAGATAATATTATACCTTTAAGTCCTGAATTTTCTCCCATGTATTTTATCATGGTTTCCCTTGGAACCCATACATCTAAAAGTCCTAAAAGTAAAAATATAGGTGGTATAACCAAAGCCATTTCCTTAAGACTATATGTGGATATCTCTAGTGCCTTCACTCCAATGCTTTTATTAAGCAAGATGACAACAATAGTTACTATAATTGTAATTATAAAAAAACTATATCTTTTTAGTAATTTTTTCATATACCACCTACCACCTTTCCTATAATAAATGCTATAACAAATGAAAATAAGAATGCCAATATATTTCTTAATACAGTAACTTTTTTACCAAAATACTTGATTTCAACTGGCATTGTAACTATACCCACCATCATCAAAGTAGATACAAAAGCAGCAATTTGCATGTACCCTGCTCCTCTTTGAAGAAGCATAGCCGCTGTTGGGAAAGCAACAAATCCAGGAATTAAAGTAATAGCCCCTACTACAGCAGAAATTATTACTCCAAACCACCCAGATTCATTTCCAATAACTTTAGAAATAACCTGTGGATTTAAAATCGCTAAGAGCAGTCCAACGAGCATAATCACTCCCAAAAACTCTGGTAAAATATTTTCAAATGCTTTCCAAGACTTTTTTAAAGCCTTTTTTGTCTTCTTTCTATCCTTATAAAAAGAGAGAATGAGAAGTACAATAGTAATTCCATATAAAATGTACGTAGTCAAACTTAAACAACTCCTTAAAAAAATATGTTTATTAAATCATTTAAAGAAATATTTGAAAAATAATCTTCTATATTAAATTTAGAAAGTACTTTTTTTATGTCATCTTTATTATGTTTAACATTAACAAGGGCATTTTCTATATCTGCTATATCACATTTACTAAAAAAATCACCATATATTTTGATATTCTTTAATATTCCCTTATCTACAATTATATTGACTTCAACAAGTCCCCCTGAAAATCTCATTTGATTCCTAAAATTATACTGTGGGGATTCTCCAAAATTCCACTCCCATGTACTATATTTTTCGTAGACTAATCTATTAACTTTATTCACATCATTTCCTGATAAAGAATAAAAAGTGAATTCATTATGCTTCTCCATTATATTATTCATAATTAAATCTTTAAATTCTAAAATATCTAAAGGTTTATTAATATGTTCACTTATATTTGTAACACGGCTACTTATTGATTTTACACTTTTATCCTCGAATTTAATAGGCTTTGATATAAGTGCGGAAGATATATCTGAAACATTCGCTGAAAAAAGCAATGTACCGTGATGCAAAATTCTATTTTTGTATTTAACCTGAGCATTTCCCGAAAATTTCTTACCATCTATGACCAAATCATTTCTTCCAGATAGTTCTGCATTAACATTAAGCTTTTGCAGCACCTCTATAATGGGTTCTGTGAATTTTCTATAATTATTAAAACTATCGCCATTATCATTAATTATAAAAGTAAAATTTAAATTTCCCAAATCATGAAAAACAGCTCCGCCACCTGAAAGCCTTCTAACTACAGGTATGCTATTCTTATTCACATATTCTAAATTAATTTCTGATAGGGTATTTTGATTTTTCCCAACAACTATACATGGTGAATTCCTCCAAAGCATAAAGCAATCATCTTCGAATTCCTTCAATATATACTCTTCTAAAGCTAAATTAAAATAAGGATTAGTGTTATCATTATATAAACAAAGCATACTGCACCTCGCATATCATATTAATTTAATATTAATTCAAATATTAAACAGTAATCAACCAACAAAAATTTTCAAATTGATTACTGTTCAATGAACTCGTTTTGCTAAAGCAAAACATCGAAACTTCTGGCGGAGACTCTACTCCACCAGAAGCAAAAATTTCAATCTCCCACTTACAAAAATTGGAATCTTGTAAAATCAGTAAAAAATAGTTACGTTAACTACTAACCAGCAGTTTTTCTACGAATCGCATCCTCAGCCACATCCACCTGATTTATTATCAGTATTATTGAGTAAATTCATTGATTGCTTTTTAATATAATCATTGTATATTTTCTCAAACTTTATTCTTATTTCTTTTGCTACTTTATCCACCATTTCTTTATGCTCTTCTGTTAAATTACGTGTTGATAATATATCTCCTTCTGCAACATCTTTACCAATAATATCAGAAATAACAACAGTATCACTTACTTTTCCACTGTATTTTTCAGTTGCTATTTTTGCACAACACTTATCGCATCCATCAACTGCAATTGTTGGATAAGCCTCAGCAAATCCTCTCTCTTCCTCTCCTCCAGCTAAGAAAAGAGGTAAGCAAATTGTTATTGTTTCATCTGGTCTTATTTCATCAAGCATCTTTCTTGTTGCAAGTCTTGATATTGTACCTCCTAGGCAGTTTTCACCACTGCAGGATACTACACCAATCTTAAATTTGTTACTACCCATTGATTATTCCTCCTCACTCAATTCCTTTACTTTTTCAGCGATTTCATCTGCTAATTCATCTACTATCTGCCATCCTTCATCAGTAAGTGAAGTTGCAGTCCCTGCCTGTGCCCCTCTATGCTTTCTAAATGTATCTACAACTCTATATTTTTGTTTAACAATACCACCCGCTTCTGATACATTTTTAGCAGAACACATTTTTGGACATCCATCTATTGTTATACAATTACATCCTTTTATCTGTTCCTTAGCTTCATCATCACCAGTAACCAAATATGCAAGACACATAGTTTCAGCCTGTTCTACACATAACTCTGTTACTACCTTTAAGGCGGCTTCCCTAGAAGCAAGTCCAAATACCTTTCCCATGCCACTACATGGAATAACCTTAACTTTATTAGACATGGAACTCATCCACCTTTCTCTTCAATATTTCAAAATATTCATCAAAATTCAACAAGAAATCTCTATCTTCATCAATATTTGTAAGTTCAACTTCAGCAATCCATCCTTTTTCATAAGGATTTTCATTTATTAATTCAGGTGCTGATATTATATCATCATTTATAGATATAACTTTACCTGAAACTGGAGAAACAATTTCAAATACTGCTTTTCCAGATTCTATTGTTCCAAGTTCTCCAAACTGTTCCACTTCACTATCAAATGCTGGTGGATTAAAAAACATAATATCAGAAAGACTTTGTTGTACATAATCTGTTACACCAATTCTAGCAATATTTCCAACTATATAAACCCAACAATCATTTTCATTGAAATAAAAGCCTTCCTTAGGAACTCTAAATATAAATTTATCCTTCTTATAAATCTCATACTCAATATTTTCAGGAAAGCTTACATTGCTTTGTTCCTTATTTTCATTCTTTTCTTCCCCTTTTAAAATTTCTTCTGTTAATAAATCAATCAATTTACTTTCTTCTGAACCTATTCTTAAATCTTTATTTATGCTAATGTTTTTATTTTTTGCTTCCTCTGTAACATTAATTTTTTTAGCCACTTTTAATCCTTTTTCTGCTGCTAATTTACTTGCACATCTAGTGGCACATCCATCAATTACTAACAATGGATTTTCTTCTGCTATTTTATTATATCTTGCATCAGCCACTCTATATAAAACTGGACAAATTATTTCACTTTCAGATTGCTCACTTATTTTAATAGCTATTTCCCTTGAAACACAGCCTGCACACTTGTCAAGTCCATTGCATGGAAGAATAGAATATTTTTTACTCATACTATTTCATATCCTTTCTTGTTTGTTTTATTTTCTTAGTTACTTCAGCTTTATTAGGAAATGTTATAGCATCTAAACCACATGCTTTTCCACAAGCCCTACAAAATACAACACAATTGTTAGGATTTTTAATTATTAGCTTTTTATCTTCATTCTCAACTATTCCATAAACATTATGAGGACAAAATTTTACGCACTCCATACAATAATTGCATTTATCATAATCAATTCTCGGACTCCAATCAATAGTATCTCTAGGAACTCCCATAAAAGTTTCTTCACTCATATCTATACCTCCAAACCTAATTTTTCTAATGCTTCTTCAACTACTTTAAACGCTTGTTCATTAGTCATATCTCTTATATCCAACATAACTGCATCTTTTTCTATATCTAAACCAGCATCTTTAAAAGCCTGTCTAAACATTTTCTTTTGCATATTTGGTGCACATGCACCTATAACTAATTTTCTGTGGGATTTTAAGAAATCTGCTAAAAATCTATCACCATCTTCTTCACATAACTGTGGATGAATAAAACCATACTCCACAGGTAATTCAACCCTTACTTGATTGATAAAATCCCATATATCCATGGCTTGAAAACCTGGACATTTACCTGTACAAACACACATAATAAAACCTGGTAATTGTTTTTGTTCCATAATTATTCCTCCCAATATATTTATTTTTATCAAAACTTTGCATATGCAAAGAATTAGGCATATGAATATGAATAACAAGTTAAAAATGCGACTAGTATATTGACCTATTATTCATTTAAATGTGCCTTATCAATTATTTATGAATTGCCTTGCCGACAGCATCACCACATGCCTCCATAATAGCTTCACTTAATGTTGGATGTGGATGAATCATATCAGCAATTAATTCTGCTTTCACACCTAAACTAACAGCTAAAGTCAATTCTGATATCATTTCAGAAGCATTAGCACCTAAAATCTGAGCTCCAAGAATAATATTTGTATTTTTATCTACAATTACTTTAACAAATCCTTCTCTCTCACCAAGACATAATGCCCTACCATTATTTCTAAAATTAAATCTACCAACACTTATATCAATACCTTTTTCATTTGCACTTTCTTCATTCATGCCAACTGATGCTACTTCTGGATTTGTATAAACACAAGAAGGTACTGCACTATAATTAACTTTACAGTTGATTCCTAAAGCATTTCTTACTGCACATTTTCCTTCTGCAAATGCAATATGTGCCAAAAGCTTTCCTCCAATAACATCTCCAGCAGCATAAACTCCCTCAATGTTTGTTTCCATGTGTTCATTAACAACAATTTTACCCTTATCAACTTTAATCCCTAATTCTACAATATCTCTTGATATACTATTTAATTTTCTTCCAACAGCAACCAATATCATTTCAGTCTGTATTATTTTTTCTGTATTATTTTCATCAATAACCACTTCTAATACATCATTATTTTTTCGTATTTGTTTTACTTTAGTACTCAATTTGAATTTAATGCCTTGTCTCTTCATAATCTTAATGAGTTCATTCGTTATTTCTTTGTCTTCCAATGGAAGTACATTTTCCATAGCTTCAATTACGTTAACTCTTGATCCTGCATAATTAAACATTGTTGCAAACTCCAAACCTATTGCACCAGCACCAATTATAACTATATTAGATGGTATCTCTTCTAATTCTAATGCTTCATCACTCGTTAAAACATTATCAAATTTAACGTCGAAAATTTCTGGAACTAAAGGCTTAGAACCCGTTGTAATTATTAATTTTTTACATTTGATATATATATTATTATCATCCGTTTCAACTACTACTTCTGTTGAACTAATTATTCTGCCCTTACCATTTATTATTTGAACATTATTTTTCTTCATCAAATGTTCTAATCCCATTCTGAGATTTTTGACAACTCTGTTTTTTCTGATACCAGCTAAATTCCAGTTTATATTCTTCAATACCGAATCTATTGAAAATTCTTTAGATTTTTGTATTAAATTTGATATTTCTGTTGTTCTAAGCAATGCTTTTGTGGGAATACATCCTCTATTAAGACAAGTTCCTCCTATTTCTCTTTCTTCAACAAGTGCAACACTTGCTCCTAAATGTGCTGCTTCAATTGCAGCGACATATCCTGCAGGACCACCTCCAAGTATTGCAATATCGACTTTGATACCTTCTTCCACAAATATCATCTCCTATAAATAATATCGCTACTATATCATTATATACTCACATGTGTATATTAGTATTTAATTCAACTATAATACTAATTTACAAAATAGTCAATACATTTCTCTAAAAATAATTTCCATATTTTACACCCCTGGGGTGCTTGAGAACTAGCTTCAAGTATATTATAATTTTAGATAGTAACTTTGTATTTTAAAACGAGAGGAGAATATTAATGAGAAATTGCGTTATCGCTCAATCAGGAGGTCCTACTTCTGTAATCAATGCTAGTGCTATGGGAGTTGTATCAAAGAATAAAGAGTTAAAATATTATGATAAAGTTTATGCTGGAATAAATGGAGTTGAAGGTATACTAAATAAGAATCTAGTAGACTTATCAGTTCTATCGTATGAAGAAATTGAAAATATGAAATATACTCCTGCTGCTGGTCTTGGTTCTTGTAGATATAAACTTAAAGATGCTACCGAAAATGATCAAGAGTATCAAAAATTATTTCAAATATTAAAAGAATTTGAAATAGAAACATTCTTCTACATTGGTGGAAATGATTCTATGGATACAGTGCATAAGTTAAGTAATTATGTAAAGGAAAAAGGAGAAGACATAAAGTTCATAGGTATTCCAAAAACAATTGATAATGATTTACCTGTGATGGATCATACTCCTGGCTTCGGAAGTGCAGCAAAATATATTGCAACAACAGTGCTTGAAAATTACTTTGATGCTACTGTTTACGCTAAAAAAAGTGCTTTCATTCTAGAAGCAATGGGAAGAGATACTGGTTGGCTTGCTGCAAGTGCAGCTTTAGCTAGAGTTAATAATAAGCAAGTTGCTGATTTCATTTATCTACCTGAAATTATTTTTGATGAAGAACAATTTATAAAAGATGTATCAAAGAAACTAGCGACTCAAAATAATGTTTTCATAGTAGTATCAGAAGGAATTAAAAATGAAGATGGTAAATTCTTAAGTGAACTTTCTGCTGAAACAAGCAAAGATATATTTGGTCATGTTCAATTAGGAGGAGTTGGAAATTATATTAAGCAAATTCTTTTAAACAGTGGAGTAGTATCAAAAGCAAGAGCTGTTGAACTGTCAACTTCTCAAAGATGTGCTATGCATTGTGCTTCACAAACAGATATAGATGAATCATTTAAAGTAGGAGAAGCAGCACTTGAATATTCTATTGATGGTGAAAATGGTTATATGATTGGTATTAAGAGAGTTTCCGATTCACCATATGTTTCTGAAACATTCTCGCTTCATACTTCAAAAGTTGCAAATTCCATTAAATACTTCCCAAGAGAATGGGTTAACAAAGAAGGAAATAATGTAACTATTGATGCAGTAAATTATGCTTTACCATTAATCAGTGGAACATCTAAAATCAAAATTGAAAACGGACTTCCTAAGTACGTTAAATTAGAGGATTTACTATAAAATAGTACCCCAGGGGTAAATGTACCCCTGGGGTGTTGATTACCCCAGGGGTGTTTTTAAAAAAATAAATACCCCTGGGGTAATCTAAAACCACCCCAGGGGTATTTATTTTTTTGTTTTATCCTAGTACTTTTTGTTTCTTTCCTGTAGCATATCCAATGTTATCGCCATGTTCTTCTGTTGGCTGTACTATGAATTTATCAATTACATATTCAACTTCTTCACCATCAGTTAGTGACTGTGGTGCTGATACAGTATAAATATAATCTCTTGACATCTTTAATGAACCAGTTGGACACATATCAACACAGAATGCACAGAAACAGCATCTACCGTAATCTATAACAGGTCTGTATTCTTTTCTGATATCTTCTTTTCCTTCTGGTAATTCCATTACAATTGCATTTACTGGACATACCCTTGCACAGCTTCCACATCCTATACATTTGCTAAGTTCATTTGTGTGCATACCTCTGTATCTTGGAGAAACTCCATCTTTATTAGGAAATACTTTTAATTCTTCTTTAGGATAACGCACAGTTACAGGTTTTTTAAAAAGATTTTTAAAAGCTGAAAGTGGAGAGCTTACACTCTTTTCACCTAATGCCATATTACCCCTCCTATTTATCAAAGTCAGGTGGACATATTCCAAATGCACTCATCCACGCTGCAACATCATCTATTTTCATTGTTGGTAGATGTTTTTGAGCCCAAAGGAATCCTGCTGGAAGCGATGGTCCTCTAACAGATACTCTGTATGGTTTAGGCTCGCCTTTCGAAACAACATAATATCCAAATTCACCCTTAGATGATTCTACTTTTGCATAAGCTTCACCTTCAGGAACCTTTAGCATATTTAAATTTCCAAGATTAAGTCTTACCTCACCTTCAGGTATTTGTTTAATACATTGTCTTATTATGTTAATACTCTGTTCGTATTCCATTCTAACTTGCATAACCCTAGCTAAAGCATCTCCACCTTCTTGAGTTATAACATCAAAATCCAAATATGGATATGCAGCATATGGTGTATCCTTACGAACATCATATGGATTTCCAGAAGCTTTTAAGTTTGGTCCACTGAGACCAGTTCTTGCAGCATCTTCTTTAGATACATATCCCATTCCTTTTAATCTTTTATGAATTATTGGATTTTCAAATAACAATCTATCATATTCTGGTAATCTTGATTCTAAATAATCTAGAACATCACTTAATTTTTCAAAGAATCCTTCTGGTGCATCTCTTCTTACTCCACCAGGAATATTGTATATGTGATATACACGTCCACCTGTTATCCATTCAAACATATCGAGTATTTTATCACGATCCGCCATTGTCCAATACATAATTGTATAAAGACCTAGAGAAGCACCAGCTCCACCTATACCTATTAAAAAAGCTGTCAATCTGCTCATTTCGAGAGTAATTGTACGCAAATATTTTGCTCTTTCAGGTATTTCAACTCCCATAATCTTTTCAATAGCCATACAATAAGCAACTTCATTAGGATCAGGATCCATAACGCAAATTCTTGGAACTAATGTAATATTGTGAAGCCACGGTCTTTGTTCCATTATTTTTTCGAATCCTCTATGCAAATGACCAGCATTAGGTCTTACATTTGATATTTCAGTTCCAATCATTTCAAAAACGTATCCAAAGTTACCATGCATACCAGGGTGATTAGGACCAAAGAATAAATCATAAACAGTAGCTCTATCCTTTTTAGCTATCTTAGTTAGTGTATAAGAATCAAAATTCATTATTTAGCACCTCCATTCCTCTTTGAACCATAGAGTTTCTCTGAAAATGCTTCAGTATCAAAATCTTTTCTAAGTGGCGGAAGATCTCTCCAATTTTCAAGGAATAATCCCGATAAATCCTTATTCCCTTCAAACACTATACCAAAGAATTCATGAACTTCTTGTTCATAAAATTGTGCTTGCTCCCATAATCCAACCACAGTTGAAATTAAGGGTTTTTCTCTTGGAATTCTAACTTTATTTATAATATGAATTTTATGAGTGTATGAGTATGTGTGATAAACAACCTCAAATTCATTTTCATCTATATAGTCTACACCATTTATATTTGCAAGATGTTCAAATCCAATGGATTGGAGGTACTGAAGATGATTAAGAAGTTCATCTTTTGAAACAGTAACTTTTATTTCACCATCACAAATTTTATACGTTTCTAAACCTCTATTTTCAAGCTTTTTTATCAACTCTTCTATTGTTAACATTCTACTTTTCAACTCCCATCTCACTGGAATTTTGCTCTTTGTATTCAAACTTTAATTTAGCACTTTCCAAAACAGGTTCAGCATTTTTGAATATTCTATCTTGATTTGCTTTGTAATAAGCATAATTCTCTTTGTATTTTTTATAAGCTTTTGCTTCACCACGCTGAATCATATCCATTAATTTAAGCAAACTATCCAATACAGCCTCTGGCCTTGGCATACATCCAGCTAATGATATATCAACTGGTATGTATTCACCTACATTAGTTATTGTATTGTAAGAATCCCAATACATTCCTCCATTAATTGCACATGAACCAAATGCTAATACCCATTTGGGCTCTGGCATTTGCTCATATGTTCTAATTATTCTTTTCAATGTTTTAGTGGACACATATCCAGTAACTAATAGTATATCAGCCTGTCTTGGAGTAGCCATAGGACCTACCCCAAATCTTTCAACGTCCCATCTTGACGTCATTGTTGGAGGTAATTCCATAGCTCCACATCCTGTACAATAGTGAAGCATCCATAAAGAACGTTTTCTGAAAAAGTTAATAGCTTTATCCCACAATTTTTGATTATCTTGTATTTTTTGATTATCTTGATTTAAATTTAGTTCTAACATAGGCTCCTCCTTAAAATACTATTAAAAGTAATTGTATTACTGCAAGTGCCATTGGAAATATCCATAAGAATTTAACCGCTTGTTCAATTTTATATCTTGGAAATACATTATCAAACACAACAGCAACAAGATATACAATTAACTGTTTAAATACAAAGTCAATAGGATTTGCTCCGCCTCCAAAGAAGAAATTAACAATCAATCCAGTCTCAACAAAAATAGATACTGCATGTGTCAAAAACGCAAGTCCTAAATATTTACCTGATAACTCAACCATAGGACCTGATGCTATTTCAGCTGGTGCTATCATTGCGTCAAATGGCTTCTCACCAAGCATAGCTTGAAGTGCAATTTCCGCCGCTAAATACCCAATAGGCATATGCCATATATTCCAATTCCAAATTGAACCAGATTGTGAAGCTGCAATAACTGCAACTGATGATGAATGATTAAATATTATTAATCCTAACACAACTGTAAAGAATGGTACTTCAAAACCTAGCATCATAGTCAAAGCACGAGAAACCCCAATTGTAGCATTTGGATTTCCACTCGCTGCAACAGCCATTGCCATTCCTAAATATCCTATACTCATTAAATACATAATTACTACTATATTAGTATTTGATTGAAAAGCTGTATGCGAAGCAATAGGGACATATAACATTGTACCAATCAATCCCGCAAGGGACATTACCATACCTAGATCCATAACAAAATTATGAGTAATTGATTTACGACTTAAAAGTTTTATTACATCCATAATAGACTGATAAAAAGGAGGGCCGTATCTTAAATGCACACGGGCTGAAACCTTCCTCCCAATACCCATAAATATAAGTCCAATCAATATAGAAGCCACTGCATATAAGAAAATATTAAGCACTGTCATCATACTAACCACCCTCCAACTATAAAGAGTACTACACCTATACAAAACATAAGAACCGCACCCTCACCTTTTGTATATAAACTACTTAAAGCACAACTTACTCTCTCAACATTTCTACCAAATGCACTCATCCATCTATCAAATGATATCTTATCAAGCAAAGGATTAAAGATTTCTTTAAATGGTTGATAGAAACCATAAGAAAAATTGAATCTATCTGGAGTAGTACCCCAGTCTAGGGGCTCTTCACCTGCTGTATAATTATCTTCTTGAGCAACCTTAGTTTGCTTTCCAGAAATAATATACAATATAGCAGATACTACAAATCCAGCAACAAATATTCCAAATAAAACAGTAATGTTTACATCTGAATTTGATAATGAACTATGAAGTGTAGTCCATGAAGCTACGGATACTTTATATCCTAAAGCAGCAAGTACAGTATTCAAAGGCTTTAATACTATTCCTGGTATAACACCAATTGCAAGCATCAATATCATTAGTATAACCATAGGAATTGCCATAAATACCGGTGCTTCTTTAACATCTTTCAAATGATCAGGCAATTGTCCTAAGAAAACTGATGCCAAACATCTGAATAGATACATAAATGCTCCAGTTGATGCAAATATCATTGCTATTACAACAAACAACATTCTTTTTGATATAAGTGCTTGTACAATAAGCCATTTAGATGGAAAACCATTAAGTGGTGGTATACCCGCAGCAGCAATAATTGCTAATAAATATGTCATAAAAGTTAATGGCATTCTGTAAACCAATCCACCTACCTTATGCATATCTCTTTCACCTGTTCTGTAAATAACAGCAGCAAGAGATAAGAAAATAGCAGTCTTAAATACCATATGGTTTACTGAATGGAATAAAGCTCCCTGTACTCCTGCAATACTCATTGTAGATAATCCCATTACGATATATCCAATATTCGATACTGAAGAATATGCAAAAAGCTTCTTCATATCTGTTTGGAATATTGCTAGTATTGTTGCAAGTACAGCTGTTATTGCACCCATCCATGCTAATAAGTATGCTGGTCCATTAATTCTACCTAAAGCAGGGATATTAGCCTTTTGTAATATTGGCAGAATAAATAATGCAATTCCATAAACGCCATATTTACTCATTACAGCTGATAAGAAAGGTGTAAAATCATCTGGTGCCTCAGCATAAGCCTTTGAAGGCCACATATAAAATGGGAACACCGCAGATTTTATAAAGAATGTAATTCCAAATAATCCTAAGTAAAACAATGCCATACTATGATTTGTTGAAAATAAATCAATCATAGCTTTAATAGATGTCTGTATATCAAATGTTTTTGTTTTCTGAGCAATTAACATAATACCTAGTAATAATGAAGATGTTCCTACCAAAGATAATGAAAGATAAAATCTAGCTGCCTTAGCTGAAATTTTCTTTCCATGTGCAACTATAAAGTAAGATGTCCATCCCATTACTTCCCACATCATAAAGAATAATAACCAATCTTTTGCAAAGAAAATTCCTAAATTTGCAAATATAAGCATAAACCATATTGGAGTAATCTTGCTATTATGTTTCTCATCATTATAAGCTAATGAGAATAGAGATATCAATAAAGTTATAGCAGAAGCAAAGAATGCAAAGAACCATCCCAAAGGATTGTTTGCAAATGCTAAAGTTATATTACTGTTAAACAACTCAAAGTTTAATTTAGTACTCCACACCAAATCCCAATTACCAAACATAGTAAATAAAGTATAGCTGATATATCCAGATACTACTACAAACAATGTCCAAACAACCTTGTGGTATTTATTTAGTAAAGTGGAAAGAAGTGCTGCTAATAAAGGTACTACTAATAACATCAACATCTTATCCATTTAATCACCTCCCTGGGAAAACTATCTGTACATAATTTGGAACAGATTTTAAAAGTTCATTTGAAGCTTTATCAATATTGCTTCCAAGCAAGCCTGGATGCACACCAATTATTACTATAACAAGAGCTAATACTCCAGCAATTATAGTTGAATGTACTCGTAATTTTGATGTAAATTCTATATTTTCATCTTTTTCAAGGAATAAAGTATGAGCTATTTTTAAGAAGTAAATTCCTTCAATAACAGCAGTTATCAATATAATAACTACCCCTGTCATAATAACACCATTTCCAGACATTGCTCCTTGTATAATTCCAAGCTTTCCCCAGAATCCAGCAAATAAAGGCATTCCCATTAAACTTAATGAAGCTATTATAAATGCTACCCCTGCAACTGGATACTTTCTTCCTAAGCCTTTCATATCTTCCCATTTATCACTTTTAACAATAGTCATAAATTCACCAGTCAAAATAAACAATACTGTCTTAGCTAAGAAATTCGCAATTACTACATAGAATGCTCCTCTAATGGCTTGTTCATTTCCTATCATAAATCCAAACAATATTAATCCCATTTGACCCATAGAAGAGAAAGCCAAAACTTTTTTAATATTTCTCTCAGCAAACGCAGCTGTTTCACTAATGATTATTGTAAGCATTGCTATAATCAAGATTATTTTTGCAATGTTTCCATCAATAAATACTGCATTTCCATTTGAAAACATTGTAAGCAATATACGTGTTATTACATATGCACCTGCTGTTCCAAGCATACCATGCAGCATTATATTAACACTAGTTTTTGCAGCAATATATGCCTTAGGAACCCACATATTAAATGGGAACAATTCTAATTCTACGAATATACCAGCAAACATTAATATCATTATCAATTGTAATGTAGCAGAATTCAATAAAGTAACTTTTGAAGCTATATCCGCAATGTTTAATGTACCTAATGTTTTATAAAGCACACCAATTCCTATAAGCAAGAATGCAGATGAAGCAGATGCTAATATTAAGTACTTTATTGCAGCTCCTGTACTCTTTCTATCTCTTGTATAAGCAATAAGAGCAGTTATGGCAAATGTTGTTAATTCAGAAAATATATAAAAGTTAAATATATCTCCTGTAAGAACAATACCATTTGAAGCCGCTAATAATACCAAAAAAGTCGAGTAAAACTGATAACTCTTTTCTTCTCTTATTAACAATAGAGAAATAATTGCTGCTAAATTGATTAATATTACAAATCCAACTGATAGCGGTGTCAATACAAAGTTAATACCATATGGAGCTGGCCATCCACCTATTGCAACTGATGCTGGAAGCTTTCCGCTAATATAAATGCTTATAGTAAATATTTCCATAAACAACGCAATTAATGTGGCTATGCTACGGTTTGCCTTCTTAGTGAAAAGTGCCAAAAACGCTCCTATAAGAGGTATAGTTATCAAAAATAAAACACTATTCATTAGTATGAACCTCCTCTTCTTCACTCGAAGTTATAGAGAGTGTACCATGAGTTTTGTAATATCTTATGGTTAAACCAAGAGCAAAAGCAGTAGTTCCTAGACCTATTACTATAGATGTCAAAACTAGTGCCTGAGGTACTGGGTCAACCATTGAAGATAATTTTTTTATACTATCTGGTGAACCTAAAATCGGTACTATTCCTCCATTCTTGTATCCAAAAGCTACCAATAACAAATTGATTCCTGTTTCAATGATATTAAGAGAAAGAAGTATCTTTACGATATTTTTCCTTGTCAAAACACCAAATAGCCCTATAAAAACCAAAGCTAATGATGAAATAAGGAAAAGATTAAGCATTGTCATATTCTTTTCCCTCCTCATAAAATTCAAAATAAATTCCTGAAAGCTCTGCAGCTACTTTAAATGCAACAAGTGTATAAAGAATTGGTATTAATCCTGCTGAGAACAAATCTCCAACTCTTCCACCTTCAAGAAAATTCGCATAAAAAGTTCCTTTAATAAAGTATCCTGCAATCGCTAATGCAAATATTGATGTCCCTGCAATAGCTTCTGTAACCTTTAAAGTATGTTTAGATACTGTCTTTTTACCTGCTAAAACTCCAAGAAGAATTGCAGTGCTTAGTATTGCACCTGCTGGGAATCCTCCACCCGGTGAAAGATGACCATTTAAGAACATGTATCCACCAACTAAAAGCATAAATACCATAAGAATTGGTGCCCAATAATAAAGTATTTTAGAAGGTTGTTTCATTCTTCTGCTTTCTTTAGGTAATACAAGTCCGAATCCCATAATTGTAACAAAAAGAACTATTACCTCAAGTGATGTATCGAATAATCTATAATCTGCTACAACTGAAGTAACAATATTTGCTGCACTATCTTCTGCTTGTCCGCCCCATTCATACTTACTATTTTTATCTAATACATTTTTATTTAAATATCTATTTGCAACCCTGTTCTCAACCTTATTGCTATCTAATAGCTTTATACCAGTTCCATTGCTATTTGCAACATTGTAAACAAAATACATAAGCACAGCTAAAAACGCAATCGCCAAGATATTCATAAGTAATGATCTCTCATTTTTCATGCTTACTGCCCTCCAAAAAAATAATTTTCCTTACTGATAATTTCTCTTAGGCATTTGAAAAGAAATAACAAGTCAAATAAACTAGCATGCTGACTAATTATTTTTTGACTGATTATTTTTTGAAAATGCCTTATAAGAGAAAATGAAAATTGCTGTAGTTATTCCCGCTCCTATTGAAGCTTCTGTAATAGCAACATCTGGTGCTTGCATAAACAAGAATAATGCAGATGCAATCAATGAAACTATTGCAAATACTATTATTGCTTTTAATAAATCAGGAGTTATCACAACCCATATTGCCGCTGCTACCATTATTACTGATAGCGCACATGCTAATGCAAATAACATTACTCTTCCCCCCTATTTTCATAAGCATTTTCATTTAAAACAAATTCTTCTTTTTTCCTCTTTAAAGCAGCTCTTGTAATATTGTGTGAAGCAATAGGTGAGGTAGATAAGAAAAATACTGCTATTATAAATAACTTAAAACCCCAGCTTGGATGAAAAAATATCAGTCCAATCAGTAGTGAAACTATTCCCAAAGTAGAAGCTTTTGTACCTGCTTGTGACTGATTAAGCACATCAGGCATTCTGTAAATACCTAATCCTCCTAAGAAGAGGAATGTAGCTCCTATTGTAACTAATACCCAACCAATTATGTTCATTCTACATACCTCCTTCCAAATACCTTGCTATTGCAACAACAGAAATAAATGCTAAAATAGCATATACCAGTGCAACATCAAGCAATAAGGAGTTATTACTAATATGCGCAAAAATAACCAGCACACCTGTAATCATGGTAGTTACTGTATCAATTGCTACAACTCTATTTTCTAATTCTTTTCCTTTTATAAGTCTAATAATACTAAGAATGATACCTAAAAAAACAAGTCCAATAATAACGTACATCATTTGTCAAACGCTCCTTTCAAAAGCCTTTCAAATGGTTTAACTATATCAGCTGAACTACCTAATGCATTTCCATCAACCACATGAATATATAAAGTATCACCTTCTAAATCAACTGATAATGTACCTGGAGTTAATGTTATTGAATTTGCTAAAAATGCTCTTCCTACATTGGACTTTATTGATGTCTTAACCTCAACAATTTTAGGAGAAATAGGTAGACTTGGTGTCAAAACTATTTTTGCCATACTTAAATTCGCTTTTATTAATTCCTTAATAAAAACAAATGAATAAATTATTAAATAAAATATTCCTGATACTTTAAATGACTCTTTACCTTTTGTATAAAAAGAAACTGCACTAGAAATGAGTAAACTTAAAATAGCTCCTGCAATTGCTTCTTGTCCAGATAAAGGGAAAACCAAACCTGTCCACAATAAAAAGAGCGAAATAAAGAGTAATACTAAATTAACCAACCTTTACACACCTCCAATTAAACTACAATACTGTATAATCGTAATATTCAAATTTAACGATATAAAATATAAAAAAATTAGTGCTAATACCACTTGTTAGTAGCCATCTCTTCATAATTATCAACCAAAAATTCTACTATTTTTTTAGCTGAATCATCTATTAATGAATATTTGATTTCTATACCGCTTCTCTCACCCTCAATTATCTTTTTAGCCTTTAAAATTCTTAGATGTTGAGAAACAGTAGACTGCGGAAGAGAAAGCTGTTGTTGAATTTCTGAAACATTACATTTTTTGTTCATTAAACAAATAATTATAAATAATCTTACCGGATGACCTAATGTCTTTAGCAAATCTGCCATCCTCTCTAGTTTTTTTAATTTCGCTTCCATATCTCCTCCCAATCTATATATTGTTATATTCGAATAATACGATATATATGAATCATACACCTTTTTTGAGAAAAATTCAACTACTAATTACCATAATATTTATTCAAATTTTACCTATGATTCCTCTGGTAAGAAATTTTCTATTGCTTGAAAAATTCCATATCCATTCTTCACTCTCAACCGTTTGTTCTATTAACTTGCTTGAAATATCTTTTATACCTTCCTCACCCCCTACCAATCCATATCCTTCTTTTAATAACCTTTCCACTGCTAAGTTTCTAATAGACTGATTTTTACTAATAACTTCATTTCTATAGGGCATATTATTGCTCATATTATTACTCAGCTCTAAAATATCTGAAATCGCAATTACACTCCCACCATCAATAACACTTGATATTAATAAATCATTATATTTTTTTACCACTATATTTGTTAAATACACAAGTTCTTTTTTTATAATATTGATTTCACTTTTAGTAAAATCAGATACTTTAGGCATTATTATAAATAAGGATGGTATATAACAAAGTTGAGTATACACAGCCGTTGACATAGCAATATTGTATTTGTGCTTTATTCTTCCTATATTGTCATATGCATTTATTTGTTGAGCTGTTTTCCTTATATATTTTATTATTTTCTTTAATTTTCCCTCTTCTATAAGTTCTTCTAGCTTTTCATAATAATTAAATTTGTCTAGTCCTGAAAAATCAAAACCTTCAAGTACTTTAATTTTGTTTTTTATTGAACTAGGCAATTTTTCAATAGAACTTATTAGTGTTTTTTCATCAATATCAACCAAGTGTATTTCGCTAAAGTTATCATACAAATAGTTGAAATCTAAATCTTCACATCTGCCTGCACCAAACACAATAATTTTTCTTTCATTATTGATGTCGGTATCAGCGTCATCTTCACTAATATCATACTCACTTTTTAGTGAGCATGATATTAGTTTGCATATTTTATTTCTATGTTCTGTCCACATTATACTTCTGTCATAATTATCTTCATTTATGAAATTCATAATATTTTCTAGCATTTTTGCCTCCACTTATCCACTTCCTCTGAGGTGCAACCAAATTTTGGTTGTACCTCAGAGGAACTTAATCCAAAATCTTTATTAAAAACTGTTTTTACTAATTCAGGTTTTTTTACTTCTACTGAACTTCCATGATAAACTTTCAACATAATTAATAGTGCCTCCAATTTTATAATATCAAAATAGGTACAAATTTTACATACCAATTCTTCTTTATCTAATTATACTATTTACAATTATTCATTACAATAATTAAGGTATTTAAACACTTCCCCAGTTTTCTAACTTTCTTTAGTTTTAAAATAATTAGAATTATTAGAATGAATTGAATAACTTGTTTTCCGCTTCAATATCTGTTATAATTTAAACAAATTATGACAAATATTATAAAACATTATTAATTTTGGAGGGGACAAAATGGAAAAAAGAAATATTATTTTGGGCTTTATTATCATTATTGTAGTTACATTTATTTGCGGCTTTACACCTTGGGGAAGTTTCAAATCTGAAATCAATGTTTTTGGTACTATGACTTTTTCTCTTACTCTTAATGGATTCAATGGTTCAATTACTTTTATGCATATAAAATTGCCAAATTACATTATAATGCTCCTTTTGAGTTTAGCATCAATTATTGCTATACTTAATATTAAAAAAGTTATATCTATTCCTGCAATAATAATTTATGTATTGTTTGGAATATCGCTTCTATGGATAATTGCAGGAATATTTATTTTTGCAACGAAAGGTACTGTTGAAATTGGGATTATTTTGATGTTATTATGTAATATTTTCGGTATAATTCTGCTTACAAAATCCATGTCATTTAGTAAAATTTCTTAAAAAGCATAAAAAGGACTTTAATCAAAGTGTAAACACCAATGATTAAAGTCCTTTTATTAAATAATGGATATTAGTTTTTCACAACTGTCACTATCATAAGTACATTTCTTCAAAGAATAGTGAACAGAAAATAGTATGAGTTACCTTACACCCTTCAAAATTTAGCAACGAAATGAATAATTTTTGTTGCTCGTTAGTCATAATTTACCACATTTTACTTATTGAAGAAATCTTTTCTTTAACTCTCTTACTTTTTCTACTGATAATTTTGAAATTTTAGCTATCATATCAATATCTAAACCTAATTTTAATGCCTCTATCGCAGATTCTTCTCTTCCTTCTTCCTTTGCACTACTTATCATATTTGCTCTTTCATGTAGTGATTTTTCTCTTGCTTTATATAACTCAATAGTTTTTTTATCACTGCTTAAATATTCTAATCTTTCTTCTACTTTTCTAATATCTTGATCCATATCCATCAACTCCTTTAAAGTTTCTTCTGATATGTCTTTATTAAAAAATGTCAACCATCTTTGAAGCTTATCTTCTTTTAAATTTTTCTCTTTTAATTCATTGAACTTTAGCACTTCAATAAAATGTATCTCAACTAAATCAGTTAACATATAATCTTTCTCGTCATCTTCCCATAAATGAAACTTTGAGTGGAATTTATTCAATGGTAAATAATTAAAATTCAATATGTTAATCGTTATCACTTTACATAATTTCCTATAATCTTCTCCTTTACTTATTCCTTCATTAAACAATCTTCCCCAATAGAATAAAGTCCTTTTATCCATATTTCTTTGATCTGTTAGCTGCACTTCTATATTGAGCTGTGTTCCATCTTCTGTTTTTGCTCTTACATCTAAAATTCCTGTTTTATCTTCCATCATTTCTCTAGTTAGTTCTTTATTATCTATTATTTCTAATGTAACTAATCTATCTCTATCTTTTCTATCTAACACTGCATTCAAAAATGCAATTAAATTATCTTTTACTTCATTTTCTCCAAAAAGTTTCTTAAAAATAAAATCATTTAAAGGTTTTAATCTTTTCACATTATCACTCCTCTACTTATATTATATCTCAATTTCATTCATATTTACAATTAATCATAAAAAATAAACTATCAAAATTTATTTTTTACTCTTTGACAGTTTTCCCTTCTACAGCTATGTTTCCTCTGCTACTATCACATAGTGAATTATATTTGTGTAATTTATTATTACATTATAGACTGCAAATTGTTCAATTTATCCATCTAAATGATATGAACATGAATCATTTTATTGTACCCAAATTTTGTATACACCTATGTAATAAAGAACTGTAAAAATCAGTAATAAAATGAATTATTCTCATTACCCCCATCTTCATTATGTTTATAAAGATAAAGTGGAAGTGGTACAATTGACTCTGCAAGTATTCTAATACAAGCATAAGTTGCAATAAATTTTTTCCATTCCTACTGATGCCCTCTTAGGCATTTGAAAGAAAATAACAAGTCAAAGGTGCGACGTATATTTTGTGAAATACAAAGAGTTGGGTTCCGCTGATAGTGGGTTCTATCAACGGATTCCGACGATGAAGTAGTTCGCAAAATAGACTAGCATACTGACTAGTTATTTTTTTGAAAATGCCTTAATTACTTTCCTTGAGAAAAAGGCCTTGAAATAGCTATATTAAAGGACTTATTTTTAAAAAAGAACCTACTATAACTGAAAAAGTAGAAGTTGCTGAAAAGTATATAAAACAAGGTTATAAAGCTGTTCTAGTTTTAAAAATAGTAGGTCTAGCTTGAGCAACTTACTATTATAATTTACGTAATAGGGATAAGATAAAAAATAAGCCTAAAGGCAAAGATGTGCCAGGATACTCTTACGATGTAGAAGGCGAAGCCATTGCCTACGGATATATAAAGCTTAAGCATCATATAAAAAGAGAACATGGGGTTATTGTAAATCATAAGAAAATGCATAGGTTATGCAAAGAGTTAGATATCCTAAGGCTTCAAAGAGAAATAAAAGAAAAAACAAAGAAACATATAGCTGTAAACAGGACAATAACAGGTTCAAATCAATTATGGGAAATGGATCTTAAATATGGATATATTCATGGAAAAGATATTTTTTTTATGTAATGGCTATGATTGATATTTATGATAGAAGTATTGTAGATTACCATATAGGATTAAAATGCGAAGCAGCTGACGCTATAGGTGTTATAAGACATGGTATGTTAAGAAGAGACCTATATGATTCAAAAGAAAAACCCATTATAAGAACAGGTAATGGTCCTCAATTTAAAAGTATATTATTTGGACAAGACACTAAAAGATTACATTCAAGCTTGAATTACAATACACCATATGAAGTATATAAAGATAATAGTCTTATAAAAAACGACAAACAAGAAATACGAATATAACATTTTACCATATTGGAATAGCAAATGTTAATTATGGAGATATATTCAAGAAATTATTGAAGTAGTAGATATTTTAAGAATTCGATAGGAAAACGAAGATATGTCTAATAAGAAGGGGTCAATCCGATAAACAAAGTGCTCTGATTTAAATACACTATATAGATAAACAAAATAACCATCTATTGTTGATTATTTTGTTTATCTATTTTATGTATCATTTTAACAGTTTCATCTATAACATTTTGACCATTATCTATTGGTAGCACAAAAATATCAGGTACTGTGCCATATTCTGCATTAGAAGAGCCATCTGAATTTAGCCCCATTTCTGCAGCAAATCTTATAACTAACCCGCTGTTTGGCAATGTCATTAGTACAGGTGATGTTCCAATCCCATCACCTTTAGTAATTCCACCTACTAAAGTAGCAAAACCGGTTCTTTTGCAAAATTGAGCAAGAGCATCTGCTGAAGAAAAAACGTGATCATCTATGAGTAAAAATATTTTTCCTTTATAATTTATAGAATTATATGGTTGAATTTCTATATTATTTTCAATATAATATTTAAAATCTTCTTTTAATTCAGGTGAATAGTTTTTCATATAAGGTATATCCTTTATAGACTTAAATGTTTCATTTTTGTATATATCCTTATAAAATTTTAATGAATAATCATTTCCTCTAAATACAGAATAACATGTATAATTTATTTCTTTATCTACTAATGACTCCACAATTTTCCCCCAATATCTTGTATCTCCACCACTATTACCCATTATGTCTATAATAAGATAAGGATAATCTTTCACTTTTTTTAAAAAATTCTTTATTTCTTTTATATCATGTTCAATATATTCACTTCTCATAGTTCTAATTTTTATATAAGCTATTGAATTTGGCTCAATTACTTTAACATCAAAATTTTTATAATTACTATTTTTCTTAATATCTTTAAAAGAGTTTGAATAATATTTTGAAAATTCTTTATACCCAGGTTTTTTTTCAGTTAATACTTCTCCCCAATAACAATATTTCTTTATTGTTGTATTATTATTCAAAATATTTATCCATGAAGTAAAATCACACTCTGTTGTGTTAGAAACATTATTGTATAAAGATCTATGATAATTAAAACTATATGGATTAAGTAAATTTGTGTGACTATCTTTTAATACATCTATAATATTTTCTAGTGCACAATAAAACTCATAATTATTTTTTGTTTTTATAATCTGCTGCTCAAATTGTTTTTTATATAAAATCCAATCATACCCATTTTTTCTCTTCTTAACATCAAAATAAGCATAATTATCCTTTAATATATCATACATATATCTAAAATCTTCAAGTTTTTGTTCTGTTGTTAATTGTCCTAACATAACCTTCTTATCACTTTTATATTGACAAGTAAATATCATTACTATTACAGCTACTACTAAAAAAATTATAAATTTATGATTTAAAAATTTCTTTTTCATTGTTCTATCCTTTCTATATTAATAAAAGATAATTGAGTTGATTGCTTTTAACTATTAGGCAATTTAAAATAAATAACAAGTCAATTTCAAATTGCTATCATTTATTTTATATTATACCATTTCACTTATAATTTTAAAATCATATTTTGCAGAAAGTTCTATCATTGTCTTAATAAATTGTGTTCTGCGACTATTATTTTCTAGACCATTGTCAGCATTTATTATGATTGTATACTTTGTTATATGATAATTATTTCTAATTAGGTATGCCTCTATAGCATCAACCATAAAATCAGCTGTAACCTTCGATTTTGTAAATGGTAAATCTACTTTATCATTTGTTACATCAAGTATCCCAAAGGGAGTTAGATATTCATATCCAAAGTCATGATCAGCTGCCGTTACGATCACTCTGCTTTTTCCACCTCTTGAAAATTGACCAATCTTAACTCTATCTTTTGTATCAATAGATATTCTTAAATTTCATTTGTACTAACAATTTTTAACATATTCTGTAATCAAATTTATAAATTTGTTACTTACAAAGAATTTAAAGTTTCTTTCTAGAGAAATTTAAGTTACTTATTGTGGTTTAATCATAAATATAAAAATTAATACTTACAACGTGCTATCTCGTATGCATTTTCGAGAAAAAATGAACTCGTTTTACTAAAGCAAAATATCAGTACTTCATGTAAAAACTCTATTCCACCTGAAGCAAAAACTTCAATACAAATATAATAAAAAAGATGACTCCTATCCAATTTAGAAATCACCTTCTTTATCACACATAATTATATATAACTGTTACTCTATCATAGATAAAAAATATTTATGAAATTCTAATGAATCAGTCAATTCTGGATGAAAAGATGTTACGAGAACATTATTTTCTTTTGCTGCAACTATGTTGCCATCTAACTTAAATAATACTTTAACATCATCTCCAACATCTATAATATATGGAGCACGTATGAATACCAAAGGTATTTCTTCATTAGACACTTCTTTTATTACAGCATACTGTTTAAAACTATCTATTTGGCTTCCGTATGCATTTCTTCTAACTTTTATATTCATTACTCCAATGCCTGAAACTATATCATTTTCAACTTCCTTAGCAAGCAATATTAAACCTGCACAAGTACCCCATACAGGTAAGCCATTAAGTATTTTTTCCCTTATTGGCTCCATGAGTCCTTTTTTTACCAGCAATTTGCTTATAGCTGTGCTTTCTCCACCAGGTATTATGAGCCCATTAATATCGTTCAATTGTTCTTTATTTCTTACAAATACACACTCACAATTAAGCTTTTTTATATGCCTCGCATGCTCAACAAATGCTCCTTGAAGTGCTAAAATTCCTATTTTCATGTTGCTTCCTCCATTTCGCCGCTGCCACTACAGTACAAATAGCAATTGGAAAATAGTGCAGGTATTTTTAATATTACCATCCTCTTTGAGCATATTTGTTTTCCAAAGTATCAATCTCTAATCCAGACATTGGTTCACCTAAATCTTCTGAAATTTCAGCTAGCACTTTAGGATCATCATAGTATGTCACAGCTTCTACAATAGCCTTTGCTCTTTTTTCTGGATCTCCAGATTTAAAAATTCCTGAGCCTACAAAAACACCTTCCGAACCTAGTTGCATCATCAATGCTGCGTCTGCAGGTGTTGCAACGCCTCCAGCTGCAAAATTAACCACTGGAAGTTTACCTTCTTGCCAAACGTATTTAACTAAATCATATGGAGCATTTAATTCTTTAGCAATACTCATTAATTCCTCTTCTGGAGCATTTTTAACCCTTCTTATCTCATCCACCATGCATCTCATATGTCTTACTGCTTCAACAACATTCCCAGTACCTGCTTCTCCTTTTGTTCTTATCATAGCAGCACCTTCACCTATTCTTCTTAATGCTTCCCCTAAATTTCTAGCACCACACACAAAAGGCACTTTGAAATTTTTCTTGTTAATATGATAATCTTCATCAGCAGGTGTCAATACTTCACTTTCATCTATGAAGTCAATTCCAAGACTTTCAAGTATTTGTGCCTCTACAAAATGTCCTATCCTAACCTTCGCCATTACAGGAATAGATACAGCTTCCTTTATTTCTTTTATCATTTTAGGGTCAGACATTCTAGCAACTCCACCTTGTTTTCTTATATCCGCTGGTACTCTTTCCAATGCCATAACAGCGCATGCACCTGCTTTTTCAGCTATTTTAGCTTGTTCAACGTTGGTAACATCCATAATTACTCCGCCCTTAAGCATTTGTGCTAAATTTTTGTTTAATGAATACCTTTCCATTATTGTTACCTCCTGATATATTTATATATATTTTATATTTCTTTAAAATTTCCTCAACAAAATTATACCAAACACTATGAGCATTTCAAAATGTACGGGTACACTTTTCTTTCAGCTCTCGCACAACTTTTGATGGTTCATCTGCAGTCATTATAGACGACATAACCGCGATGCCATCAGCTCCTGCATCAAAAACTTGTTTTGCATTTGATACATTGATTCCACCAAGAGCAATCACCGGTATATTAACAAGTTCTTTAACTTCTTTAATAAAAATTGTTCCCTTTGGCTTTAACCCTTTTTTACAATCCGTTTCAAAAATATGGCTTATAAGTATGTAGTCTGCTCCATTCTGCTCTGCTAAAACTGCTTCTGAAATGCTGTGAACTGAAACCCCAACTAATCCATCAAAATCAGGTTTTTGCTCAATAAAATCGCTAAATCCTACATGGTATCCATCAGCTTTAATTTCTTGTGCAACTCTTTTATTGCTATTTATAATCAGGAGTATATTCTTATTATATATTATCTTTTTTATCTTATTTGCCAAATTAATCAATTCATCGTACATTAGATCTTTTTCTCTAAGTATAATCGCATCCACTCCAGCATCTACAGCGGATTTTATGACTTTAATCAAATTGTTGTCTCTTACAATTTTTCTATTTGTTATGACATATAACATAGTTTTTCCCTTTCATACTAGACTATAACTACACTTAATCAAGTTATACTTCCAAAATTTTTAAAATATATGTTTTCTACTATAAATGAGCAAATTCCAATCCATTAAATGTAAAATAACATTTTAGTGCGATTCTCTAGCATCATCTAATATAGGAAAACAGTAAAATTCAATATTACAAATTGAGTTGTCAAGTCATTTGTAAATTATTGTAATGATTTTTACTCATTTAAAGTTTTCTAGCTATATACTCATCCAATTCTTAAATATTGGTTGATATCCAAGTGCTAGAATATCCCTTCTCGTTTCATCAACATTTCTATTATCAATTATTTCAAATTGCGAATCTCCTTTATCTGTAAGGCTATGTCCTCCTACCTCAGTAGATACCCCAGCGGAAATCTTGGTAACTCCAAGTGGTATCAATTTATCTTTAAATTCTTTCTTTTCTCTAGTAGACATTGTAATACCAACTTGAGGAAGAAATATTCTTAAAGCTAGCATTATCTGAACCAAATTTTTGTCATTTACCTCTACTATTTCATTAAAACTTCCTACATGTGGTCTAATTCTAGGTAATGAAATGCTATATTCAACAGCTGTATATTTGTTTTGAAGATATCTACAATGAAGCCCAGTCATAAAAGCTTCCTTTCTCCAATCATTCAATCCCAACAATGCACCTATATTTACAGTTCTAATATTCTCTTTACATGCCCTTTCAGGAGTATCCAACCTAAACCTATAATTTTTCTTTGGCCCTGCAATGTGAACCCTATCATATATTTCTTCATCATACACTTCTTGATATACTGTCACTCCATCCACACCAGCTTCTACCGCTTGTCTGTACTCATCTTGTGTCAAAGGAAACACTTCTAAAGTAACTGAATCAAAATACTTTTTTAACACTTTAACAGCATCTAATATATAAGAAACTGGTATATCTTTTTTAGATTCACCCGTAAGCAACAATATATGTTTTAATCCAGTATAAGAGATTTTCTTTGCTTCTATATCAATTTCTTCGAGTGTTAATTTTTTTCTAGATATTTTATTGTCTATGTTGTAACTGCAATATGCACATTTATTAACACATTGATTTGCAATATATATTGGTGTGTATAAAAGCACTGCTTTCCCGAAATACTGCAAAGAAAGTTTATACGCCTTTTGGGCAATTAATTCTAAATATTTTTCAGCCAAAGGAGACAATAATTTTATAAAATCGTATTTATCTATATTGTCCTTGTTTAATATGCCTATTATTTCTGACTCATCAACATTTCTAAACAAATATTCAAAGTCTATATCTTTGTTTTCCAGATAATATTCATAAAAACTCATTATTTATCCCCCTCATGTAAAAACCCAGTTAGTGGTGAAGAAGCACTTGCATATTTTTTTTCTAATCCCATTTTTGATTCATATGCTATTCTTCCTGCTTTAACGGCTAATGAAAAGGCTTTTGCCATATTGACAGGATCATCTGAAGTAGCGATTGCTGTATTAACTAAAACTGCATCAGCTCCCATTTCCATAGCTTCTGCTGCATGAGAAGGTTTTCCAATACCTGCATCAACTATAACTGGCAAATCAATTTCATCTATTATTATTTGAGTTAATTCTTTTGTCCTTATACCTTTATTTGTTCCAATTGGTGCACCTAAAGGCATTACAGCCGCTGCACCTGCATCAACTAATCTTTTAGCTGCCATCAAATCTGGACTCATGTATGGAAGCACTATAAAACCTTCTTTAGCCAATATTTCAGTTGCTTTAATTGTTTCCATATTATCTGGAAGTAAATATTTATTATCAGAAATAACTTCTATCTTTACCCAGTTTCCACAACCACATGCTCTTGCCAATCTAGCTATTCTTACCGCTTCTTCAGCATTTCTTGCTCCAGATGTATTTGGAAGCAGAATACATTCCTTTGGAATATATTCTAGAATATTTTCTTCATTAGCACCAATATCGACCCTTCTTAAAGCCATTGTTACTACTTGGCTTCCACTATTTTTTATAACATCTGTTATAATGTCTTTATTAGGAAATTTCCCTGTACCTATAAGCAATCTACTTTCTAATTCATTTCCTGCAATTATTAATTTATTCAAAACATTTTCCCCCTTAAACATCTTTTTCACCCATTATTATTCTCAAAACCGTATTTGCTTGGTGGTTAGCCGCAATTGCAACCCTAGGTGCCATCAATCCACACCCTATTTTAGCCTCATTTATTCTATCTCCTACAATATAAAATCTCTCATTTATTTTCAAAGTTTTTATTGTATTATTTGAAAAATATCCCGCCATACCAGAAGCAGAAACTACAACTTTGTTGTTCTTTGAACTCAACACAGTATTTACAAGTTCAGCTTTGCATTTTGGATTGTCAAATGCTTCAACAATTATTTCTGCCTCATCAAATAAATCTAAAACATTTTCACTAGTTATATATTCATTATGAACTTCAATATTTATATAAGGATTTATGTCTTCTATAATCTCTTTTAAAGCTTCTGTTTTACAGATACCTAAATGCTTAATAAAATATTGCTGTCTATTTAAATTGGTAGGTTCAACAATATCAAAGTCGACTAAAATCAATTTTCCTATTCCTATACGTGCCAAAGAAATTGCTACATTAGATCCAAGTCCTCCCAATCCTGCAATTCCAACACACGCTCTTTTTACTTTCTTATGCACAGTTGGCGTATGACGAGAAACCATTAAGCTTTCCAATTCATCTTTGTCAGGTATTTCTCCCTTTTTTATTAAAACTACATTATCATTTTTATTTAAAATACAATCTTCAGTAACTTGAAATCCATTTAAAATAACTATGTCTGAATCGTTTTTAAATTGTTCCTTAATTTCGTATATAGTTGTATTTTCTTTTACACTTATGTTCTTGCCATTCACAATTATATCCATAAATTTAGCCTCCCCCTACAAAGGCAATAATTTCTATTTTATCTGAATCAACAAGAATTCTATCGCAGTATTCTTCTTTTCTTATAATCTCAAAATTAACTTCAACCACTATTTTATCCTTGTCTATATTGAGCTTATTAATCAAATCATCAACAGTAATCCCTGATTCTATGTTCATTTCCTTGCCATTTACAAACATAATTCATGCATTTTCAAAATAATAACAGTCAGTATACTAGCCTATTTTGTGCCATACTGCATCGGCAGAACTCGTTGATAGCTCTACTATCAGCAAAACCTGCCTCCTTATCTGACACGAAATATACGTCGCATCTTTGACTTGTTATTTTCCTTCAAATGCCTTACCCCCTTTCTTAATTGAGATTGTATCAACAAGCAGGGGGTACATTGCTTACTAAAATAAAAAAGGCTTACCATTAGGTAAGCTCATAAATAACATATTTTGTTAACAAGTAATTAAGCTTCCCTACGTTAGTATTAACTAATTCAGGTTCTAAGAGTTAGGAAATTTCCTTCTCAGCCATACGGCACCCCTAGCTTGTTCATTTATTAAATTACTTTCATTATAGATTTATTACTTATTATTGTCAACTCATTATTTTCCTTAAAAGTATAAAACTTTATTTAAATTCTTTTTCCCTCTTTGTTTTTAAATATCCTATAAAATCTATAACTTCTGATATTTCATTTTCTGGTATTTCTTCAATAAGATTAAATAATATCTCCTTAGCCGTATTCATAAAAACACCACCTTAAACTGTTTACATAATTATTATACCCTATTATACAAATAATTTGAATTCATATTTTATTTGTAACACCTAAAATATTTTCATTGACTACAAAATTAATTACTGCTATACTGAATTTAAGAATTGAATATTCCTTCAGGGCAGGGTGAAATTCCCGACCGGCGGTAAAGTCCGCGAACCTTATGGTTGATCTGGTGAGATTCCAGAACCGACAGTAAAGTCTGGATGGGAGAAGGATAACGCTTAAAGTGTAGTTTATTCGCTATTTTTTAGAGTGAACTCGTTTTGCTAAAGCAAAAAGCTTCAATATCTCACTTATAGAAGTGGGAGTCTTATAGAATCGATAAACTACGTATTCATTATAAATGTGAGCTGTTTAGCCCTGAAGAAATTTTCTTCAGGGCTATTTTTATGCATACAAATACGGGGGTGAATAAATGAATACTGATATTTACTATATGAAAAGAGCAATTGAATTATCGAAACAAGGAATTGGATACACTAATCCTAATCCTTTAGTAGGAGCAATTATTGTAAAAAATGGTAAAGTTATAGGAGAAGGATATCATAAAGCATACGGTGACTGGCACGCAGAAATAAATGCATTTAACAATTGCAGTGAAAAAACACATGGAGCAACAATGTATGTAACTCTTGAACCATGCTCACATTATGGTAAAACTCCACCATGTGCAGAAGAAATAATAAGAAAAGGTATATCAAAAGTTGTAGTAGGAATGAAAGATCCTAATCCTCTTGTTTCTGGAAAGGGAATAAATATTTTAAAAGAAAATGGAATAGAAGTTATATGCGGTATCCTTGAAGACGAAATAAAAAAATTAAATGAAATTTTTATTAAATACATTACAACAAAAACTCCATTCTGCATTTTGAAAACTGCAATGACATTAGATGGAAAAATTGCTACATATACGGGTGATTCCAAGTGGATTACAAATGATAAATCAAGAAATTATGTGCATACATTAAGGCACAGAGTTTCCTCAATAATGGTTGGAATTGAAACGGTTATAAGAGATAATCCCTCATTAAATGTACGATTACAAAATGATATTAAAATTAACTCTTTTAAAGCCTCTGACCCTATCAGAATAATCGTTGATACACGTGCTAGAATACCTCTTGATTCAAATGTATTACACATTGAATCAAATGCAAAAACAATAATTGCTGTTACTGAAAAGGCTGATATTAACAAAATTAAAGCTCTTCAAAAATTAGGAGCAGAAATAATAATTGTACCCACTAAAAATGGTAGAGTTGATTTAACTATATTAATGAAAATGTTAGGAAAAATGAAAATAGACAGCGTTCTATTAGAAGGAGGAGGTACACTAAACTGGAGTGCCTTGAATGAAGGTATAGTAGACAAGGTTATTTCATTTATTGCACCAAAAATAATAGGCGGTAAAGATTCAAAAACTCCTGTTGAAGGTGCTGGAAAAGAATTTGTGAAAGATGCATTTTGTGTAACTGATATAAATATATCGAACTTTGATAATGACATAATGATTGAATGTTATTTAGACACAGTGAACTCGATAAATAATAATCAATATACGTCGCATATTTAACTTGTTATTTATTTTAATATGCCTTAAAGAAAGAAGGAAATCAAAAATGTTTACTGGACTAATTGAAGAAATAGGTATTGTTAAAAGCATTAACAAAGGAATTCATTCTGCAAAAATATCTATTCACGCTAAAAAAGTACTTAATAATTTGAAAATTGGAGATAGCATAAGCACTAATGGAGTATGTCTTACTGTAACACAATTTGACAACTGCTCTTTTTCTATAGATGTCATGCCTGAAACTATGAGGAAAAGTAATCTCAAAAATTTAAAAATAGGCAGCAAAGTCAATTTGGAAAGAGCCTTAAAACTAGGAGACAGATTTGGAGGTCATATTGTATCAGGACATATTGATGGAACAGGCATTATCAAATCTTTCAAAAAAGAAGATAATGCTACATGGATAAGCATTAAACCTCCTCGTGAATTGCTTAGATATATTGTATACAAAGGTTCTATAACTATTGATGGAATTAGCCTAACTGTAGCCTATGAAGATGATGAAATATTCAATGTTTCAGTTATTCCATTAACAGGCAATGAGACCACACTATTAACAAAAAAAATTGGCGAAGAAGTCAATATTGAATGTGACATAATAGGCAAATATGTTGAAAAATTTTCAACTAATAAAAATAAAAATTATAAAGAAGATGTAAAAAACAATATAGATGTTAATTTTCTAAAAAATAATGGATTTATATAACTAAAAGTGAACTCGTTTTGCTAAAGCAAAACATAGTGACTTCAGGTAGAGACTCTCCTCCACCTGAAGCAAAAGCTTCAATCTGCCACTTATAGAAGTGGGAATTTTGTAAAATCGATAAACATATTGAAAGAAAATTAAAGATTATACATGGAGGTAAATAAAATGCTAAAATTCAACACCATTGAAGAAGCAATTGAAGACATAAAATTGGGCAAAATGATTGTAGTTGTAGATGATGAAAACAGAGAAAATGAGGGGGATCTCATAATTGCAGCAGAAAAGGTAACTCCAGAAGCAATTAATTTCATGACAAAATACGGACGAGGGCTTATTTGTGTACCAATGGAAAAAGAAAGAGTAAGCAATCTGCATATATACCCTATGGTAAACCACAATACAGATCCAAAGCAAACATCATTTACAGTTTCAGTCGATTCAAAATATGCAACAACCGGTATATCAGCTCATGAAAGATGTAATACTATTTTGAAGCTTATAGCCTCTGATTCAAAACCTGATGATTTTACTAGGCCTGGTCATATATTTCCATTAGTTTCAAAAGAGGGTGGAGTATTAAAAAGAGCAGGTCATACCGAAGCAGCTGTTGACCTAGCAAAAATAGCAGGATTATTTCCAGCTGGAGTAATATGTGAAATCATGAATGATGATGGCACAATGGCAAGAGTGCCTCAGCTTATGGAATATGTTAAAACACACAACTTAAAAATAATAACTATTGCTGATTTAATAGCCTATAGAAGAAAATATGAAAACTTAATTGAAAGAGTATCAGAAGCTAATATGCCGACAAAATACGGTGATTTTAGAATAATTGGTTACATTAATAAACTAAATGGAGAACACCATGTTGCACTAGTAAAAGGAGAAATTTCTCAAAATAAACCTACTCTTGTAAGAGTTCACTCTGAATGTCTTACAGGTGATGTTTTTGGTTCTCTAAGATGTGATTGTGGTGAACAACTTAAAGAAGCATTAAAAAAGATAAATGAAGAAGGCTGTGGAATATTATTATATATGCGTCAAGAAGGACGTGGAATTGGTTTGATAAATAAGATAAAAGCATATACTCTTCAAGATAATGGTATGGATACTGTAGAAGCAAACTTAGCTCTAGGTTTTCCACCAGATATGAGAGATTATGGTATAGGAGCACAAATATTAGCTGATTTAGGAGCTAAAAAAGTAAAGCTTATGACTAATAACCCTAAAAAACTGTCAGGTATTTCAGGTTACGGCATAGATATAGTTGAAAGAGTACCCATACAAATGAATCACAATGAAAAAAATGAGTATTATTTAAGAACTAAAAAAGAAAAAATGGGACATATGCTTAAATTTGAGGAAGGAAAATAAATTTGAGGAGGAATAATAAATGAAAATATTTGAAGGAAATTTAATTGCACAAGGATTAAAATTTGGTATAGTTGTTGGGAGATTTAATGAATTTATTGGAAGTAAATTATTACAAGGAGCATTAGATGCTCTTAAACGTCACGGTGCTGATGAAAACGATATTGAAATTGCATGGGTACCGGGAGCTTTTGAAATACCTCTAATCGCAAAAAAAATGTGCGAAAAAAAAGAATATGATGCTATAATATGCTTAGGTGCTGTAATAAGAGGGGAAACATCTCACTTTGATTATGTTTCTAGTGAAGTTTCAAAAGGAATTGCAAATGTATCATTGCAGTATGGTAAACCAGTAATATTCGGTGTACTAACAACTGATAGTATAGAACAAGCAATTGAAAGAGCAGGAACAAAATCAGGTAATAAAGGGTATGATGCAGCTGTAACAGCTATTGAAATGGCAAATTTAATACCCCTGGGGTAAAAAAATTTTCCAGAAGCCCATATAGGCTTCTGGAAAATTTTTTAATCATCTTCTCTAAGTATGTTTATGTTTTTGTTATCCAATACTTTATTGGTATTTCTTATAGCACACATTTTGCCGCACATAGTGCATGTTTTCTCATCTTCTGGATTGGAATCTGCTCTATATATTCTAGCTTTTTCAGAATCTATAGCTAAATCAAACATTGTATCCCAATCTAGTTTTTGTCTAGCTTCACTCATTTTGTTATCCCAATCTCTTGCTCCTTTGATTCCTTTCGCTATATCCGCAGCATGTGCAGCTATTTTTGTTGCAATAATTCCTTCCTTCATATCCTCTAAGTCAGGCAATCTTAAATGCTCTGCTGGTGTAACATAACATAAAAAATCCGCTCCAGTCGAAGCAGCTATTGCTCCTCCTATTGCCCCTGTAATGTGATCATAACCTGGTGCTATGTCTGTAACTACTGGTCCTAATACATAAAATGGTGCTCCATGACATAATTTCTTTTCAAGAAGCATATTAGCTTGTATTTCGTTGAGTGCCATATGTCCCGGTCCTTCAATCATAACTTGTACATTTCTCTCCCAAGCTCTCTTTGTGAGTTCTCCTAAAACCATAAGCTCTTTTATTTGGCTAGCATCTGTTGAATCTGCGATAGAACCTGGTCTAAGTGCATCCCCTAAGCTTATAGTAACATCATATTTTTCACATATATCTAAAATATCATCAAAATATTCGTAAAATGGATTTTCTTTGTTATTCAAATTCATCCATGCAAACATCAATGCTCCGCCTCTTGAAACAATATTAGTCAGTCTTGGGTTTCTTTTAAATACTTTTGCTGTTTCTTGATTTATACCTGCATGAATAGTCATGAAGTCAACTCCATCTTTAGCATGTCTTTCAATTACATTCAATAATTCTTTTGCTGAAATATTTGATAATTCTTTTTCATAAAAACCAACAGCATCATACATTGGAACTGTTCCAATCATAGCTGGTGAAATACTAACTAACTCTTGTCTAAATTCTTGTGTCTTACCATAGCAACTTAAATCCATTATTGCTTCACTTTTCATTTTTACAGCTATTTTAGCTTTTTCAATTTCCTTCTGCACATCATTGCAGTCTTTAGATATACCTAAATTAACATTTATTTTGGTTCTAAGTCCTTGTCCTATACCTTCTGGGTCTAATGACTTATGATTCTTATTTGCAGGAATTACTACTTTCCCTTCACTTATAAGTTCCATCAATTCCTCTACTTTCATTTTTTCCTTTTTAGCTACAATTTCAATTTCTTTTGTCACTATACCCTTTTTAGCAGCATCCATCTGAGTTGAATAATTCATTTTCTTAACATCTCCTTTAAATATTTTCAAAAAACATAAAAAAGGAAAGCAATTTGCTCTCCTCATAAACAGTCAATTGTATAAAAAAGCACAGTGAATAAAAATACACTAGTGCCTGAATTAAACATACGCATTAACTTCCCTACGTTAGAATTATCTAAATCAGGTTATGAGGGTCAGAGCTCATATCTCTATCTCAGCCTATCACCATAGGCTCCCCTAGTTGCTAATATTTAGTTTTAATACACAATGCAATTATAACATACATACATCTTCACAACAATATAAAAAATCATAAAATATATACTAATGAATATACTGGCATACTTACCTGTTTTTTTAAGATATCTTATTCTCTTAGAATATTTATTAAATCATAGAAATAATACTTCCTATTTCTAGGTTTACCATCTGAATAAATTATTTGGTTTTCCTCTAATTTATTCAAATACACTCCTAATGTACTACTCGGAATATCAACCTTTTCCAACACCCTCTTCTTGTTAAATATTGGATTTTGGAACATCACATTGACTATATCTATCAATCTATTTGAATTTATTATACTTCTACTCCTATTGATAGTTTCATTATACAATTCATCTATTCTTTCAATTAATTTTATATTTTTGTTTGCTTGATTTATAATAGCATTCATAAAAAACTTTATCCAAGTATTCCATCTCTGTGATATTAATTCTATTGATTTATTATCATCTGAAACATCTATCCTTATATCATTCAACAATTTATAATACTTAAATTTATCTTTTTCTAAGCTTTCACTTATAAAAAAATTTGGAGAATTAATAAATCCCTTGTCAAACAAATATAGTGGTATAAGTATTCTTCCTATTCTCCCATTACCATCTAAGAATGGATGTATTGTTTCAAATTGAGCGTGTATAATTGCAATTCTTACCAAATCATGCAATTTATCTGTTGGTTCGTTTATATACTTTTCTAAATTACTCATATATTCAGGTACAAGTTGAGGCTCTGGTGGTATGTATGAAGCCGTTTGAATTGTACATCCCTGCGGTCCTATAAAATTCTGAATTGCCCTAAACTCTCCAGGATTTCTATTTCCCCCTCTCACATCTCCAGATAATAATATTTTGTGCATCTCTTTTATTAATCTTGTTGATATAGGTATCCTTGTTATTAATCTTTCACCTATTCTTAATGCTTCTGAATAATTTAATACTTCTTGAATATCATCAGTTCTTCTATTTTCATCAACTCCATATTCCAACATATCATCTAATGTAACTTGGGTTCCTTCTATTCTAGTTGACTGTATTGCTTCTTGTAATGTTATAGGCATTAATAACAATTCTGGATTTATTTTAGATTTATTTAGCAATACCTGATATATACCAACCAATTTATTCGCTTCTAATAGTTCATCAATAAATTCATCAATATTAATTAAATTATCTATTGGTAATTTTAGAGGTTGAAATGCTTTTATCATACCATCTCCTCCATTAAATAATAAATTTTTGTTGTATAATATTAATATTATGCCACTTACAACAAAAAGTAAACTATTTTTGTTGTATAAATCATAAAAATTTTTATAAGAGAAAAATTCTCATGTGGTACTGTATAATATAACAACAATATGATATAATATTGTGAAGTATAGCCCTTTCATAACCGAGCTATGAAAGGATTTATTATTATGATACATAATTCATATTTAGGCATTTTCAAAAAAATAACTAGTCAGTATGCTAGTATATTTGACTTGTTATTTTCTTTCAAATACCTTATATAAAATTTATAATAGGAGTGAAGAAATAATGGGTAACAAAAAAATAAGAACACGATTTGCCCCTAGTCCAACTGGGAGAATGCATGTTGGTAACTTGAGAACTGCTCTATATGCATACTTGATAGCTAAACATGAGGGCGGAGATTTCATCTTGAGAATTGAGGATACAGACCAAGAAAGATACGTTGAAGGAGCAGTAGATATAATCTACAGAACTCTTAAAAATACTGGTTTAATACATGATGAAGGTCCTGACAAGGATGGTGGTTATGGTCCTTATATACAAAGCGAAAGACAAAAATCAGGTGTTTATTTAGAATATGCAAAAAAACTTGTTGAAAAAGGAGAAGCTTATTACTGCTTCTGCACAAAAGAAAGACTTGATATTCTTAGAGAAAATGCTGAAGCATTAAAAAGACCTTTCAAGTACGATAAGCACTGTGCAAAACTTTCAAAAGAAGAAATAGAAGAAAAACTAGCGTCAGGAATCCCTTATGTAATAAGACAAAACAATCCAACTGAAGGTAAAACTTCATTTGAAGATGAAATATATGGAACAATCACAGTTGATAATTCTGAACTAGATGACATGATATTGATTAAATCAGATGGATACCCTACTTATAATTTTGCAAATGTTGTTGATGACCACTTGATGGGAATAACTCATATTGTAAGAGGTAATGAATATCTTTCATCCACACCAAAATATAACAGATTATATAATGCTTTTGGATGGGAAATACCAACTTACATTCACTGTCCATTAATAACTAATGAAGAACATCAAAAGTTAAGTAAGAGAAGCGGACATTCTTCATATGAAGATTTATTGGAACAAGGATATTTAACTGAAGCAATAGTAAACTTCGTAGCTCTACTAGGATGGAATCCTGGAGACAACAGAGAATTGTTTACTCTTGAAGAATTGGTTGAGGCATTCGACTATAGAAATATTAATAAAGCACCTGCTGTTTTCGATATGAAAAAATTCAAATGGATGAATGGTGAATATATAAAAAGACTTCCATTGGAAAGATTCCATGAATTAGCATTGCCTTACTATAAACAAGTAATTACAAACGAAAATATTGATCTTGAAAAAGTAAGCAAATTACTTCAAACTAGAATAGAAGTATTTACTGAAATACCTGAATCAATAGATTTCTTTAATGAATTACCTGATTATGATAATGAATTATACACTCATAAAAAAATGAAAACAAATTCTGAAAATGCACTTGAAAATTTAGAAAAGATACTTCCAATATTAGAAGATCTAAATGACTGGTCATTAGATTCATTACATGATACTATTATTGCATTTGTTAAAGAATTAGGCATCAAAAACGGCCAAATGTTATGGCCAATAAGAACTGCATTATCAGGTAAGAAATTCACGCCTGGTGGAGCGTTTGAATTGGCAGAAATTCTAGGAAAAGATGAATCTTTAAGAAGAATTAAAATAGGTATTGAAAAATTGAAAAAAGAATTAAATGCTTAAAAAATATTTTCATTTTACTAAATCAGAAAGCAATAAGACTCCTACTTATAGAAAAGGAGTCTTATTACTTTAGGCATTTTCAAAGAAATAACTAGTCAGTATGCTAGTCTATTTTGCGAACTACTTCATCGTCGGAACCCGTTGATAGAACCCACTATCAGCGGAACCCAACTCTTTGTATTTCACAAAATATACGTCGCATCTTTGACTTGTTATTTTCTTTCAAATGCCTTATAAAAAGCAAGTCCACACTTCTTCATACACTTGTGTGAACTCAATTTTTATATATCAGGGATAAACATAAACGCCATTTTCATAAGTTCCTATATAAACTTTCCCCTCTAAGTCACATGCTATACTCGTAACATAGTCATTATCTATCTGTGCAAAAATTCTTTTAAAATCATCATCATTTAACTTTTTAGCATATAAATTATTTTCATCCATTAATGCAAATATTGTACCATCATGAGCCTTTACAACATGCTTTATTGTTGAAAAAAGCTTATTAATTTGTTCACTTGAATGATTAAACACATTATCTATTTTATGCTTGTCATAATCATAAACATGATACTTACCCCTAATATTGTAAACCAAGTCTATTCTATCATTATAATTTATGAATATGTTAATTGGATAATACATTGTATTTTCAAACTGTATTGTTTGATTAGGTAACTTCTTTAAATTTTCCCCTTCTACACTATATATTATATGATTATTTTCAAGCATAGAATCAATATAAATTCTACCTTCTCCATCTCTTAATATTTTTACAAAAATTCTGTCACCTTTTATGTCTTTTTTTATATCATTCTTTATGTTGCCTTTTAAATTATTTTTCATATCGCTTTTTTTATCATTCTCTTTTATCAATGTCCATATATTAATCTTTTTAACATTTTTATCAGTATCTATAATATATAAATTTCTATCAGTTATAGCATATAAATTATTATCAAAATCAGTTTCAATGCATTTAATATTCTCTATTATATTTTCACTTGAACTTGATTTAAACAAATCAACATATTTAACTAACACATTATTTTTCACTAAATATATAGAATTTAAACAGGGTACAAATATTTTGCCATTACAATGGCTTGCATAGTAAAATGGAAAATATTTGCCTCCATTAATTCTTTGTATTTGAAAATCATTTCTGTTACCATTTCTATTTTTATTACTAATTCTATTTCCATTTTGATTAACAATATTTGTAACTGCGAGAATATCATCTCTATATTCACACGATAAATTCCAATATTCTCTTTCTGTATTTAAAGCAACAACACCCCCGTTATTGTTTCTATAAACAAAAGTATTATCGTTTATATAGCTATCAACAATTATATCTCTATGCTTTGAATTCTCTATTATAGTAATTTTTCTATATCCAAATGCCGCTATTCTATTAATGTTGTAAACACTCAACCTGTTACAACTTTTATCAACACTATATTTAAAAACAAATTCTCCATCACAAAATTTTTTTATACTCCCATTTTGTATAATCCAAATATCTTCCTTATTATCCTTTGTAATATCCTTAATCCCTTTAATATTATACTCGTTTATCAATTTACCTTCATAATCAATTACATCAACAGTATCATTATAAAGTAAAACCCAAATATAATCAGAAGCAATTATATATTTTTTTATATCATTTGAAAATGCATAATAACTAATATTTCCTTTCTGAGTTACCTTGCCAATTTTGTATTCATTATTTTCCTCAATACAATCCTGTTTGTTAATCACGAACCAAATATTGTTGTTTTTATCTACTTTAAGCTTTGAAAATACATCTTTATAAAACACTTGAGGAGGATTTTTTATAACAGAATAGCAAATCTTTTTACCATTTTTATCAATTTTAAATAGTTTATGCTGCATATAATCTTCAGAACCCACTTTAGAATCCTCATCATACTGAGTGATTGAAAACCATATATCCCCATTTAAATCCTCTAATACTTCACATGGCAGCGATTTATTTTTAAACGATTTATTTTTAAATAATTTATTTCCTTTAACTGTTTCATATTTTTTAGTTTGTTCGCTTTTTTCAACTATTTCATATCTTTTAGCTAAATCATGTTTTTTAGCTAGAACACGTTTTTTAATTGTTCCATCTCTTTTAGCTATTTCATATTTTTTGACTGAATCGTTATTTAGAATAAATATTCCATCGCTGGTCTTAATTTTATAAAAATCCTTATAAGCTTTTACATAAAACAGTTTTCCTGTGATATTATATTCATTTTTAATACACGTATTACTACTGTTAAATTGTTTAAATGAATATTCATTTATATCATATATCGATAAAGCTTGTACAAATTTCATTGGCAAAATCATAATGACAAAACAAATAAATAATATCTTAAAAAACAATATTTTGGTATAATAATATCTGCTTGTTCGCACGATCTTCTCCCCCTCAATTAAACACATCAAAGTTATACCTACAAAGTTCTTAAAACAGTATAATAATCTAAATAAAAATACCTATTTTATAACTTATTTTATAACTTAATAAGTATACTTATTTTGCTAAAATTCATAAAAAAACAATAAAAAAAATATAATTGTAAATAAATTACAATTATATTATAAACCAAATACCATATTATGGCAATAATATTTTCATATACAAATCTATTATTTTATCTCCCATAAATATTACAATTATTGCTGCTACAGATATTGATGGCCCAAATGGAATATAATCTTTCTTTGTCTTTCTTTTTGTAACAATCAACATTACTCCAACAATTCCTCCTATTATAAAAGACAATAAAAGCATAACAATACTATTAGCAAGCCCTAAAAACAATCCCGAAAGCAAACAAATTTCTGCATCTCCCCATCCCATACCATTAGTAAGCAAAATAATAACTGCTATGATTCCACCGGATAATAATCCACCATATATATACGTCTTTATAGGAAGCCCCATAAAATAGTTTATAATTATGAATACTACTCCCAATATTATTCCACTCCATGTTGTCACAGAATAAACATCAGTTGTGTTATAATCAATAATTCCAATAACTATCAAATAGGATATAAGAACAATATATTTTAAACTGTAAATTGTTAAACCATATTCTATATATGCAAGTGCAAAAAGTAATCCTGTAGACAACTCTATTAAAGGATATTTAATAGATATCCTTTCACCACAGTTTCTGCACTTGCCTCTCAGTGCAATCCAACTTACAATAGGTATTAAATCATAATATTTAATTCTACTACCACATACTGTACAATGTGATGGCGGGTATGCTATTGATTCCCCTCTTGGTATTCTGTATATACAAACATTTAAAAAGCTACCTACTATAAGCCCTATTACAAAAATATATGCACAAATAACAATATTCATTATAATCACCTCAAAAATACCCCAGGGGTGATTTTTCACCCCTGAGGTGTTTCAAGGGGGGCAAATCTCCCCAATAATGCCAATGGGGGCTAATCACCCCTGGGGTGGTTTTTATTCTAGATTTGGTAAATCAAGTATATTGACTTGCGTTACATCATCAACCGTTGAATTAATATCTATAGTTGCATTTACTTTTTCATCTGAAATCAATGCAGTTATCTCATATACTAAATAATATTGTCCTTTAAGTACCTTTGAGGAACTTATTATATACTTGTTATCGGACTTATCAAAAGATTTCTTAATTCCATCAGTAACTTCATTACCATCAAAATCTAATAATTTTAACTTAACATCAGATATAGGTTTATCAAAACTCAAAGTTATAACAGTATTACTTGATGCCAGTTTTAATGAAGTTGCCAATTCCGTTGGAATACTCCGTACAATATTGATTTTGTCCATCTTTTTAAATTTGCCATTAACCCAAACACCGTGCCCCAATATATCTTCCTTGTATATCCAATCCACTTTTGCTGTTATACTGCCAATATTTCCTGCTCTATCTCTATATTCAAATGTAAATTCGCCATTCTCTGTAAATGTATATTTTTTTAAACCATTATTATTTGTTACAATAAAATCTTCACGTTCATCTTTATCAGGTACCAAAACTGCTACTACATCACTATTAGTTAATTCTGTTGTGCTGTATTCAACATGAATATTAGGTGGTTCTTTATCTATCCAATCCACTTCTGCTGTTTTTGAACCCGTATTCCCTGCCATATCTTTAAATTTAAATGTAAATTTACCATTCTCTGTGAATTTATAATTTGGGTCTCCATTATTATTAGTTATAATAATGTTTTCATTAGATTTCAATACAGCAACAACATCTTTATTCGTTAAAGTATTAGGAGTATACGTAATACTTGCTTCGGGACCTTCTTTATCTATCCAGTTAACAATTGCAGTACATTCACCAATATTACCCGTTTCATCTTTAAATCTGAATGTAAACTTTCCATTTTCAGTAAATGTGTAGTTTCTTGAGCCATTATTATTTATAACTTTAAAATCCTCATATTGTTTCTTAATCGTAGCTACAACATTGCCATTAGTTATTTTCAGTGTACTATACTCTAAAGTTACTGTAGGTGGCGTTTTATCAAATATGACCTGACTTCCATCAGTTGTATCATTTACATTTATATTATCATCTATCCATTTGTCTTTAAGTTGAATATCAAAGCTTACCTTTCCCTCGGTATCAGTCTCTCTCATCGTATAACAAGCTTTCCATTTTTTATTATCATTATTAACTTTCACAACATCATCCGCACTATTTCCTAATATAGTAACTACGGGTTCATATATTTCTTTATTTGCCTCAATCAATATTGTTATAACATCTCCAACCTTAGCACGATTACTATTATTAGGATTGTTAGATACAATAGTTATTTGTTTAATAGATAATTTACTATCATCTAAAACATGTACTCTACCGCCTCTACATTTTATGCTTTCTTCATACTTACTAAATGGTTCAATATATTTAACTTCACCTTCATTAAATACTTTCTCACCTAATTGATTAAATTTAATCTTTATAGAAAACTCTCCTTCTACCTTGTATAGCTTCAAATCTTTATTTATATTGCACATTCTTACATTTCTGATGGTACCATGCAATGTGTTAGTATACTTATCATAAATTAACCCATTAGGATATTCAAGCACTTCAACACCTTGAGGAAACTTTTCACTAAATTCGACTTTATCAAAACTTATACTATCCTGAATCACACCAGCAATATCATTAAATGCCCTTCTGATTTCATCTGCATTTTCAGCAAGATAAAACTTTTGTCCTGGCTTAACTTCCTTGGTAACTCCTAGTAAAGTCGCAACTTCATTGTTATTTTCCCTAGCTCCTATATCATCTCCTGCACCACTCACCCTTTTAAAGTGAATTATATGAGTATTTATATTTAGATTAGATTCATTAATTTTATTAGCAATAACAGTTACATATTTATGACCAATATTAAATCTATCTAATAGACCATCTCCATCAGTATCGCTATTTATATATTTTTTCACTCCCTGGAGCCCAAATCTTGTATATACTTCTTCTTTCTTAATTTGATTATTTATAGAACTGTCCAAATTATCAACATAGGTTGCATTTTCCCATCCACTGTTGTACTTAGAATCTTTTTTTGCTATTCCTACATTTGCATAACCATCACTCATTATTACAAAATGTTTGTTAGCATCACTCCCATTATTGAGCAACTGATATCCTAAACGCAATGCCTCTCCAAGGTTTGTACCGCTTTCAACTTCAATATTGTTTATTTTTTTCTTTAATGTATTCAATTGCTCTGTATTTCTAATATCTATTAATTTTGAAACAATATCACCAAAACCATAATATCTAACAATACCAACTTTTACTTCCCTGTCCTTTGGTAAATTATCAATAAAGCTTATTGCAGCTTCCTTCAATTTAGCAAGATTATTTTTCATAGTTAGTGATGTATTTAATATTAAAACTATTTCTAATGGTTTTTCAATATCGTATTTTACATTATTTCCATCAAAAATATATTTAATTTCATACTCACTACCCAAAGCAATTTTATCAGGCAGATTTCTTGTAAATGTACTTATCGCTTTTGCATTAGGATTATATGTCGTAAAATTTACTTCTTTGCTCACAAAATGCGAACTTTTGCATCTTGCATATATTAGAGTATCAATATCTAAATACAACGGTTCTCTGTATTCTTTCCATTGTTTTTGATCTTTAAACCTGTACTCAATAATTGAATTTCTATCTCCAGTTATTGAAACTTTAACCTTGCCATTATATAACATATCATCTTGAGTAATTTTAGGAATATCAGGTACATATAATTCTATTGGTCTAAAAATATTCCTTTCATACTTACCTGTTGAAAGTTTATACTCAATAAAAGATGAATCATTCTGTCCGAGTCTAATATATCCACTATTTAATGGCTTATAATTTACATTAAATTCAATAGGTTTAGCTTCAAAATAAGCACCATTTCTATCAAGAGTATAGTAAATATTATCAATGTTTCCAATCAATTTGCCATCCTTTACATTTAATCCATATGGGAGTTTCTCTTTATCTATAATTTTTATATTTTCACCAATATTCTCTTCAAAATGTAAGCTTGCATTGATATCTGCCTTAACAATTTTTTCAATACTATTATAAACATTATTCATACATTCCTCATCTAAAGCTTCAAAATACTTTCCTCCGCTACTATCTGCAATTTTTTGAAGCTTTTCCGAGTTTATTCCATTGCTAAAACCTATGACAAATGTTTTTATATTTTGAGAACTTTTCCTTATAATATTTCCCATACTCATTGCGTACTGTAAAGAAAAACCGCATTCATCATTTTCTCCAAAATTAACAACATATTCAACTTTTTGGGAACTAGTATATGCAAATGTTACACTATTTAGCGCCTTAAAATATCTTGCAATTCTTCCATTTATTACTTTTCCGATACTTTCTCGAGCTCTATTAGTTCTTGAATAATTTGTAGTCCCACTTTTAGCTGTAAAAGCTGTCGGAAATCCATCACTCATCAGTACTATATATTTATCTCTATTACTATTATTAGAAAGCATACTGTATGCTTTTCTTAATCCCTCTCCAATATTAGTACCACCTTCAGCATTCATGGAATTAATCTTACGTATCAAATTATCCTTATTTCCATTAGATACTGGTACAAAATCAACTATTTCTCTGTTATATTGTATCAATCCAATTCTAATGTTTTTATCTTCACTCAATTTGTTAATGAATTTTACAGCAGTATTTTTCATTATACTCAATCTTTTGTTATACTCATTACAGTCTTCATAACCATAGATATCATAATTCATACTACCTGATGTATCCAAAACCAATACAACATCTTTTTTCCTATCATTATTAAGCACATTATTTTTATCTATTTTTTCTGGAACAATTCTATATTTAACATTAAATATCTGTTCTTCTTGATCGATATCAGTTATATATCTTTGAGCATTTACTAATTTTTTTTCTATATATCGTTTAATTTTTATTGCAATAGGTTCAAAATATTTAGTTATCTGTTTCCCATTATCTTCAAACCTATATTTAATAAATGAATCAGGTTGTCCTTTAAAAATACAATTTTCATTTTCTTTTATGGCTTTGTACGTTATATTAAAACTAATAGGATTTGCTCTTAACCCTATTACATTTCCATTCTTATCTTTCACTTTTTGATAGAACACCTCATCCTTTAACTCACCTACAATCTTATTTCCTTCAATTTTCAATCCACTTGGAAGCTTATCAATATCTTCTTTAGATATACTCAACCCATACGGTATTTTTTCCTCAAAATATATTTTAGCTGATTTGCTTACTTCTACTATATTGCCTATTTTATCATAAATTCCATTTATTTCATGTTCATTTAACGCATTGTAATATTTACCACATGCACTTTTCGCTATCTGCATATTCTTCATAACAGCACTATCTTTATTTGCATCACTCCCAAATCCAACTATAAATGTCTTTATATTTCCACTATTAGCAATAAGCTTACCTATTTCCTTAGCATAAGATAGTGCAAATCCTTTGTCATCATTTTCACCATAATTTGTAATATAATCTACATTTGTATCATTGATACCTTTTTCAAATTCAGTTGATTCTAAACTTTCGAATTTATCAAAAAATTGTAAATCCCCTCCCGAATATCTATATATTTCTCCATGAGCATACTGATACCACGCTGGAGTATAATATTCAGTATATCCTATTTTAGCAGTAAATGCAGTAGGAAAACCATCTGTCATCAAAACAATATATTTATCATGTCCATTATTATTGTTAAGCATATAATAAGCTTTTCTAAGTCCATCACCTATATTTGTTCCACCATCAGCCTCCATATTAGCTAATATAATATCACATACATCATCTATTTTAATAAAACTTCCATTGCTATTACTATGATAGTAAAAATCTAATTCGTTTACATTAGGATACATATTTAAGTCTATAGCATAATAATATTCATTGTTATACTCAATATCATATACATATGATATATGATTTACTTTGTAACTATAATGATCATACTTATAATATATGTTTTTTGTATCTATCTGCAATGACTCGCATATTTTCCTTATATTCTTTTTATTTATATTTTTATATAAAACTTCTTTGCTATAAATAAAATTTGTAGCATTACTATACCCAATCAAACTCAAATTAATATTTTTATTATCCTTAAATTTGTTATAGAAATCTTTTATTACATTTTTAACTACTTGTAGCTTTGTTTTACTAGAATTGTTAACTTTATCTGACATGCTCCCTGATGTATCAATAACCAAAACAACATCCTTTTCTTTGCCAGAATTTATATTTGTAACTGGTATTATTTCCGGGGTAATTGTATAATTCACATCTATCTTCTGTCCTACCTTAAATTCACTTCCACTTATGCTTCTGTTAACACTAACTAAATCATAATCTGTATTTTTATCAGCGAAAACAGGCATAACACCAAACTGAGTAAAGACAATCATAAAAATTAAAATAAAGCTTATTAAATTCTTCTTCACAAAATTCCCCCCTTACTTATTTCTAAAATACACTTTGCTTTTAACTGAATACGTAACATTACCATCTTTTAAATTGAGCTTTATTAAAACAACATAAGCATGCTTCATTCCTTCATACTTTGTTATGTTTTCACCAATTAAGCTTATGGAATTTATATATTTAGCTATAACACTTCCAGAAACCTCATTTTGTTCTAAATTTCCATCTTTATTGATTGTATCGTTCTTTTTACCCTTTCCATACCAAAGATTACCATCTTCCAATTCGAATATGTCGTATACATAATTACCATCATCATCAGTAGACATCAATACAATCCTTGTAACATTGTCAGCATTGATACCATTACTTAAATCTGTTTGTCCACTTTTTACTTCTTGTATACCTTTTGACTCAATTGCAACATCTGTAAATTTCTTTACTGCCTTTTCTCCTTCATACTGAAGATTTAGCCGTCTATTAACATTATTTAATTCTTTATAATTGGTAAAGAAAAAATTTGATATAGGTATCAGTATTATACCTAATATTGCTAATGTAATTATCAATTCAATAAGAGTAAATCCCCTCTTAATCATTTTATTATTTTCCACCTTTTTCTAGATATTAGTTTATCCCTTGTAATATCACTCTTAACACTATTATCTGCTTTAATGTCAGTTTCTGCTTCCATATTAAAATAAGTTGGAAGATTATTAATGAAAATATCTTTGAAATCACCATAATTGTATGCAATAAGTCTTTTCACATATTCTTCATTGTAATATATCTCTTTTAAATTGCTATCAAAAAAAACCAAATCTCCTGCTGAAATAATAGTTCCTTTGAATTTAATTTTTCCACAGAAATACACATCTCCAGCAGTTATTATTATTCCTCTAAATTTGCCGTCGCTACTGTTTACATTTATCTTTATTTCTCTAGTACTGTTGTTTTTTTCGTTATTTTTATTACTTCCGTTGTTTTCGCTATTTCCAGTGTTTTTGCTATTTATTTTTTTTAATGAATTATCATTTGAATCTGGTCCAACAAAAACATAATCAGTTTTAGAATCATTATTTAACAAAATTACGTCCTTACTATTATCTACCACATTATTTTCTATTTGTCCTTCAAATTTATTAGAAATGCTGTTAAAGTCCACTTTTCCTTTTAAATTATCCGATTTGCTTACCATATACATTAATTTATTTGTTTCCCTTAATGTATCACTATCAACATTATCATCACCCATAAAAAATATTTTTCTTTTGAGTTCAGATAATTTTGCCATGTTCTCATTTATTTTATCTACTGAATAACTACCATCAATTACTTTATTCCCACTAATTACTGTTCCTGTATTAAGCAATATCTTTTTTGTATTTATATCAATTCCATTTCCACCCAAATTCAGTTTTGAAAAATTATCTTTATTGTAATTGCTATCCTCTGAATATGCTTTAAAATATTTGTCTTTATCAAATACATTTAAATCAGTATCATCTTTAAATTTAGTTGCAAGAACAAGAGGATCAATGTATTCAAATTTAATGTTATCTCCCTTTAAACTTTTCCCATCTTTATTTACAGGATTTCCATCAATCAATGGATGAGTATAGGCTTTATAGTTTCCTTTTATGGATACAGATTCACCTGTTTGATATTTATTATTATCGTTTAAGTGTATATAAGAAGTACCTTCTATTATGATGCTGTCCTCTTCACCTTGTGCTTCAATTTTTAAACTAGATCCATCAGTTCGTCCAATATCTTCAGCATTTATTATTATAGAACTAGAATGGTCACTCATTGCACTTTTACTTCCATCACTCATTCCATAATATCCTCCGCTTATAATAACATGTGACTTATTTCCGTTTAATTCCAAGTCATCCATTGTGTAAAGACTACCATCAACTTTTAAATTAGAATTTTTAGAAACAGTACTAATAATAGCATTTCTAACGTATGCAGTTCCATCAATATGGAAATTATCATTTATTCCATTTATATAAATACTTTGATCAGTATATAAATCGCCATTTATATTGACATCAGAATTATTTCTAATACTAATATTTTTATCAGCATCAGACTTGTTACCATCAATAATCAATCCGCTTTCAAATTCATATGCATTAGCTATTTCACCATCACTACCAACATTGCTCCCTTTTATGAATACATTTCCGTTTATTTTTACATTGCCTCCAAAGACATTCATATCTCCATCAATAGAAATTCCATTCAAAAAAACACTATTTTCTGGTATGTTTAGTATGTTGCTCTCTATATAATATACTGATTTATAATCAGGTACCTTTATTTCATATTCAGCTTCAACCTTTTTTTCAATATCTTTATGTTTAAATGTAGATAAAACATTTATATTCATTTTATCATCAGCAAAACTCAATGTATTTTCAACTTCAACATCAGGCTTTGTACCATCAGAATTGAATTTATAATTATCACTATCCTCAATCTCTGATTTTATATTATCTTTAACATAATTCTTAAATGTATTTTTAAATATTCCATTTTGATAACTTTTAATCTTTTCTTCATTTATGGAACCATCAGCATTAATATAAGGACTTTTATAATTTTCATCTGCAAGTATTTTTAATCTTTCGTTTTCAATTATTTTCTCTAAATTGCTTTCATCACTCTTTACTGCATTATTTCCATTCTCAATGGCTTTATCAACAACCTTACCTATAATAGCATACGCCTCATCAACTCCTGCCTCTGATGCATAAAAATTTGTTTTTATTGTGCCATTCAACTTTCTCATCCTAAAACTTCCTAATGCAGCAGACATAAAAGCAGTACCTAATATAGCTAATATGCTAAATATTATTAGCAAAAGTGCTAATGAAGATCCTTTCTTTGTTTTTTTTAAAGCTCTCATACTATCATTCCTTATTTTAAAAAAGTTTTATACCCCTTATCTTCTATAATAATATCATTAGTATTTTTATATTTAACTCTAACTGTAATCTCATAGAGCCTATTATCCGCTTTATTTTCTACAGAACTTTTATCTGTTATCTTTATAATATCATCATATTTTCTTATCTTACCCGCAATTTTATTGATGTTTATATTGGGTTCATGTGTTAGCTTGTCCGATTTAACTAAATAAATTTCTAAAACATCACTGCTCTTATTATCCAAATTAATGTCTAGCTGTTCTCCCAAGTCCCTCAATATATCAAATCTAATTTTAATTTTACCTGATTCATTCTCTCCACTTCTGGTGATTTCTTCACTTTTTAACAAAGAGTCACTATCATATATGCTAAATTTAATTTTATTTTGGGCATTATCTGCACATGTAATATCTATACGAGGTTTACTCGCACTTTGAGAAGGTATCAATGTAGAACCATCTGACATTTTATATGATTCAATTGTATTTTTTCCCTCTTCAAATACAAATTTATAATCGCATACAATACTGTCACTTCCATTTTCGCCCACTACCACATTTTGTCCAAACTTATAATCATCTATGGGGCGAATTTCACACTCAATATTATATTTACCCTCTTCATAGTTCAATTTTGAATTATTCAAAACCAATGAGTCGTCCGATTTTATCTTTTCCATATACTCTTGAGCTATATTTGTAGCATTTAACTTATCTTCTGAATCCTTAGTAATCTTAGCTGATGTCAAAACCATACTCGAAATAGGAACAATTATTATTCCTAATATAGCAATGGTAATTATTAATTCTACTAATGTAAAACCTTTTTGTTTACTCATATATACCATCCTTCTAGGTATCCATTTCTATTAAAAATACTCTAGCATACTGACTAGTTATCTTTTTGAAAATGCCTAATTTCTGTTGACTACTATATCCCCTTCTATTTTTCTAACAATCACTCTTGGTCTATCACTATCATCATATTTTATATCAATATTGACATTCTTATCTGTATTATTGTGTATCTTCAATATTGCCCCTGCAGTATCACTGCTAGAATTTCTTGAACATGAATACACACAAAAATTTATATCATTTTCGTTGGTATTAAAAATCACACCATTTCCATTGAAATCTTTAGGATATGAGTTTTTTTCGCTTTTGTATTTATAATAATATTTGCCATTAAACTTAGTAAAATAAATCTCCAATTCTTCATTATCCTTATTATCCGCATAAATATACGAATCCTGAGTATTATCATTGCTCTTTCCAAGTATTATAGTAGGCAAATCCGAACTAATAGGCTTAACTGAAAGAATAAAGTCATACTTCTTTTCTTTGTTATTTTTGTTAGAATTACTAGCTTCATTATATTCATAACCACTCTTGAAAGGGTTATATTTTCCATAATTATTATTATAATTCCATTTTGTAAATTCATCATCATACATTTTAGGTACAACATATAAATCAAGCGTTAAACTTCCCATAACAGTACCTTTGTTACCCGATATTATATTTAAATTGCTTATTATTATCTTTCTAGGAAAATCCTCAATGACACCTATAAGTTTTCTCAAATTATCATAACTTCCAGCATAATTCATGCTAACAGATACTTTTCTCAAACCCAAAGAATCATTTTTATCTTTTTTATTACTATCGCTTTTCTTATCATCTTGTTTTTCAATATATTGGTTATTTTTTAATGAAGTATATTCTCTGATTAGTTTATCAAGCAAATACTTATCTTCACTTGATTTATTTTGTTCTGATGTCGACTGATTGATATTTTCAATATTAACATCTGATATGCTTAAAGAAGTATTATGTATATTTGATTTCTTTATTATTTCATTCAAAATAAGTATTATATTTTCCTGTTCAATAGGAGGAAACAAATCCTTTGTAGCTTCTCGAATCTTTGCATTTATAATTTTAGCATTTTCACTTATTTTTTTAGTTTTAATAGCTCTATTGGTCATTTTAGATAACTGTAAATTCAGCTCACTTTTCTTACTGCTAAGATATTTAATTTTTTCTTGTTGTTTCAAAAACACAAATTTATAATATGCTGTAATCAACAATATTACAGATAATATAACAAGTGATATCTTATTGTTGTTTTTCATTTTCATTCGAGTTCACATCCTTCAAAGCACAAGTAATAGAAAAAATAAATTTATCCTCTTTCTCATTAGTGCTTATAGCAGGAATATATACCTTGCTAAATATTTTAAGACTTTTAAGATTATGTTCTAATTCAGCAATAGAAATTCTGCTATCAGCATACCCCTGTATCTGAATGCCTTTACCATTCATGCTCATAGTATTGAAATAAACCTTTTGTGGAATCGTAGACAGTATATTATCCAATAATTCATTATTAATTCTATCTTTGCTTATAATATTCCCTTTTATAACTGCAACTCTCTTATAATACTCTTCTAAAATATCATATTCCTTTTCCTCTGAACTAAGCTCTTTAATTGCTTCCTTAGCATTCTTTGAATTCATCATATTTTCCAATATAGCAATCTCTTTTTCTTGATTATTTATGTTAATGCTATTTGTTATATGTACAATCAACATAACAAATGTCACAATTATAGCCAAAACAGTAATAGCTATTCTCTTATTTCGTGATAATACTTCATTTTTTAAATAAGGCTCAAAGAAATTAAAATCCTTCATGTTCACACCTACCTAAAGTCTTATAAATGAACCAATATTGTTCAAATAAAAAACCGAATCCTCTAAATTATGTTCTTTAAAACTTATATTATCTATATTATTCAGTACACTAACAGGCATATTTAATAAATTCGCCATATAAACATCTATACCTTTTAATTTACTGCTTCCTCCATAAATATATATCTTGTTTATATTGTTGTTTTTGTTATTGTTATTATAGTAATCTACAAATTTCTTAATTTCCCTTATCCAGTCGTCTACAACCGATTTTATAATATTATTTATGAATTCTTTATTTTCATCATCATATTGTTCAATTGACAAATCACAATTTTCAATTTTTTTTATTTCAGCATTTTCAATGTCTAAACCAATTTGTCTTGAAATGTCTCCATCTATGTAGCTTCCACCCGATGAAATAATCCTCGTAAATTCAACTTTGCCATTAAGTATAACAGCAAATTCTAAAAAGTCGCTTCCCATATCTATTGTTGCAAATGTCTCATTCTTAAATTGAGTTTCAGTATTCTTTGAAAAATTGTTACATAAAAGCTTTGTAATGCAATTATAATTAATATCCAAACAAACTGGAGTAAGCTTTAATGTTTTTGCTAATTCCAAATACTTTTCAGCCATATCTTTTGGATATACAACAACTCTTACTCTCGCCTTTTGAGCATCTTCCTGCTTAAATTTTTCTAACAATACAAATTCAACTATGTACTCATCAAAATTAATAGGTAAATACTGCTGCATTTGATACTTAACTATGGACTGCATTTCAGACTGCTTCGCAAATGGAATTGTAATTATTCTAGTAATTATAGATGTACTCCTAGATGTAAAAATAACAGACTTGCATTTGATTTTTTCATCATGCAAAACTTTCTGAATTACCTCTTTTATAGAAATAATATTTACAATAATACCATCATTAATAGAATTCCTAGGAGTCCTAATCATAACTGACTTATGTATTACTATGTTTTTTCCTTTTCTTTCACACTCAACTATTTTTATATTTTGACTTCCTATTTCTATTGAAATGAACCTACCAAACAAGTATAGCACCACGCTTTCTTTTTAAAATCGCTAATCGCTAATCACTAATCACCAGAGCAGATTGTTACTTTGATGAAAATTAATACTTAGAACTTTATTCCTAAATAGATGTAGTTTTCAAGTCACAAATTTGTACTAGCCCTCTAGCACCCTAGCAATCTAGCACACTCACTTTTTTCCTACTACTTTGTTTCCTCACCTTATTTTTTCTCTCCTAGCACCTAATAAAATAATTCCCTTCAAATCACAAATTTGTACTGGCGACTAGAGACTAGAAACTGGGGATTAATCCAAAGTCACCAATCACCAAAACAAGTCATCAATTCTGTGAATAGAGAACCTATTTATTGAATAGAGAATAAGGAATAGTACTAGTTATAAGTATACAGCATTCAAGTCTCAAATCTGTATTAGATACTTGGGACTAAACCAAAGTCACCAATCCCCAATCACCAAAACAGATTGTTACTTTGATAGATATTAATTTCTAGACGAAAAAGCATTCTCTTATTGTAAGTATTATTAATCAAGTAGCAAATCTATGCTAGCAGTCTAGCACTCTAGTAATCTAGCACACTTGCTTTTTCCCTGGAGCCTTTTCCTTTCTCCTAAAGCCTAAACAGATACCGGTTTTCAAGTTACAAATTTGTACTGGAAGTCTAGTCCTCTAGCAATCTAGCAAACTTACTTTTTCCCTAGTATCTTATTCCCTCGCCTTATTCCTAGTCCCTTCTTTTCCCCATTAAAGTATAGTCCAAAGTCCTATAAGAACTTTGGACATTATTTTGAAATAATTATAATAAATATTTTTCTTCTATGCTAATCTAATGTTATTTCAGTAGATGAAACATTACTTAAACCTCCTGATTGACCTAGATATGAGTCGCTGTCAGGATATACTTCATAATATTTAGTATTACTACTTGAACCTTCTTTAACATATATAACTATCTTATCATTAGTATCTTTTGCTACACAAAAGACACCTGTTTTATACTGAGGTTTTGGTACCCCTTGAAGTTTTTCCTTAATAGCATCAGCATTAAAAGTATCTTCATTAGCTAAAACCATAGCAGCAGCATCAGCAATTAATTTTGCATTTGCCATATCAGCCTTTTTCTTTGCATTAGTTTGTATACCTGTAAGCTTAGGCACCGTAATAACAGCTAATATACCCAGTATAGCTATTACGATAATAAGTTCGATAAGTGTAAAACCTTTCTTTCTCTTTTTTATGTTTCTCATACTTTCTCCCCCTTAAACTTTTAAAATTTTATATATAAATATTTTTAACAAACAACAAAAAAATCAGTGAATAAGGAATAGTAGAGGTTGAAATTGCTACGCAATTTCTTCAAATTAATAAGATTGCCAGTTGACCAGTCGGCTAGTGACCAGCCATAAGTATATAGTAATCAAGCCACAAATCTGCACTAGGGACTGGAGACTAATTCAAAGTCACCAATCACCAATCTCCAATCGCCAAAACAGATTGTTACTTTGATGAAAACTAATACTTAGAACTTTATTCTTAAATAGGTGTAGTTTTCAAGTCTCAAATCTGTACTGGAGACTGGGGACTAGGGACTGGAGACTAATCCAAAGTCACCAATCACCAATCGCCAATCACCAAAACAGATTATTACTTTGATAGATATTAATCTCTAAACGAAAAAGTATTTGCTTATTGTAAGTATTATTAATCAAGTAACAAATCTATACTAGCAGTCTAGCACTCTAATAAACTAGCACCCTAACATTCTAGTCCTTTAGTCCTCTGGCACTCTAGCAAACTTACTTTTTCCCTGGAACCCTTTCCTTTCTCCTAGAACCTAAACAGACGCTGGTTGTCAAATCACAAATCTGTACTAGCCCTCTAGTCCTCTGGCAATCTAGCAAACTTACTTTTTCCCTACTACCTTGTTTCCTCACCTTATTCCTAGTACCTTCTTTTCTCTCCTAGCACCTAGTACTTAAACAGATACCGGTTGTCAAGTTCCAAATTTGTATTGGAGACTGGGGACTAGAGATTGGAGACTAATTCAAAGTCGCTAATCACCAATCACCAGAGCAGATTGTTACTTTGATGAAAATTAATACTTAGAACTTTATTCTTAAATAAATGTAGTTTTCAAGTCTCAAATCTGTATTGGAGACTGGGGACTAGAGACTGGAGACTAATTCAAAGTCGCTAATCACCAATCGCCAGAGAAGATTGTTACTTTGATGAAAATTAATACCTAGAACTTTATTCTTAAATAGATACTAGTTTTCAAGTCTCAAATTTGTACTAAAGACTGGGGACTAGGGATTGGAGACTAGAAACTAGCCCCTAGCAAACTAGCAAACTACTTTTCCCTAGCACCTTCTTTTCTCTTCTAGCACCTAGTACCCTTATTCTTATTCCTACGGATATATCAGCTTTGAGCCACTTACCTTATTCTTTCCGAAATCAACTTTCACCCTATAAACTTCTATTTTCCCTGTACTAACATCTACATCTACTGCAAACCTTCCGCCTTCTTGTGGTATTGGAACTTCTTGCAAATATCCTTCGATCAAGTCCGCTGGATAATGTTTAGTGTTTTCATCTAATACAGCATTAACGCTAGTATGAGATATATCACTAGTTATTTTGTCCTGTGCCATCAGTATAGCTGTTGCATTTGCAATAATCTTTGCATTTGCCAAATCCGCTTTCTCCTTAGCCTCTTCTTTAATGCCATTCAACTTTGGTACAGTAATCATAGCCAATATTCCAAGAATAGCTATTACTATAATAAGCTCTATAAGCGTAAATCCCTTTTTACTGTCATATCTTTTATTGAACACACGACTAAATTTTTTAAAGATTTGACTTATACTTCCCATAATTTACACCTCTTTTGTATGAATCATCAATCTAAACCAATTTAAACATATTAAACATAGGTAATACCATTGCAACAACTATGCCTCCAACTAAAAGTCCCATTATTAGTATCATTATAGGCTCTATCATTGTTGTCATTTTCTTCAAAGCTGCTTCTACCTCTTCATCATAGAAATCTGCGGTTTTCTCTAGTATATTATCAAGAGAACCCGATTCCTCACCTATCTTAACCATTGAACAAAGCATTGGTGGAAAGAATTTCTCTTCATCTATCGCTTCCCCAAAAGGTATTCCTTTTACCACTTTTCCCCTTAACTCAACTACGCTTTTTTCTACTATTTTGTTTCCAACAATCTTAGAAACAACTTCAAGTGATTGAACTAATGGTATACCACTAACCAATACTGTTGCCAAGCTTCTTGTAAATCTTGCTATTATGATTTTCTTATTTGTATTCTTTATAAGCGGCATATTTATCTTTAAAGAATCAATAAACTGTATTCCTTTTTTTGTACTAAAAGCATATTTAATAACAACAACAATCACAACAATAAAAGCAAATATATAGTACCATTTGTTTACTATTGTATTGCTAACGCCTAGAAGAATTCTCGTAGGTGCTGGCAGTTGCACTCCTGTTCCAGCATACATACCTACAAATGTAGGCATAACAAATGTCAGCAAAAATACTACAACTGATATACTCATAACAGTCAATATAATAGGGTAAGTCATTGCACCCTTTATTTTTGAATTAATCTTATTTTCTCTATCATAATGCTGTGCCATTCTGTTCAATATAGAATCAAGCCTACCTGTAACTTCTCCTGCACGAACCATGTTTATAAGCAATTGAGGAAACACTTTTGTGTATTTATCCATACTACTCGAGAGGGATTCTCCTTTTTGAATATCATCATATACAAACTCCAAAGTTTCCTTTAATTTTTTGTTTTCTGTTTGCTGCTTAAGTATATTAAGTGAGTTTAATATACTTGAACCTGCATACATCATTGTATAAAATTGTCTGCAAAATATCGACAAATCCTTCGTTGTAACCTTAGAGAAATACAAAGACAGATCAACATCTTTAATATTCCTTGTTTCTTTTACAAGAACGGGATAGTAATTATTTTCCCTAATCATAGCCAAAACTTCATTTTCACTATTCGCTGTAAAAGTCCCCTCCTGCTTTTTACCTTTATCATCTATTACTTTATATTTGTATAAAGGCACACAAAACACCCCTTAATTTGCTATTCATTCAAAAAAGTATTTCTTATTAGCTCATCTACTGTTGTTACTCCATCTATAACTAAATCAATACATGCACTCTTTAATGTTTTTATTCCTTGTTTTTTGCTCAATTCTCTAATTTCCTCTGTTCCTGCATTTCTTTGCATTGCTTCTCTAAGCTCTTTTGTGATTTCCATTATTTCGTAAATTCCAACTCTGCCTAAGTAACCTGTACCATTACAAGTTGCACAGCCTTTTCCTCTGTATAATGTCAATTCATCATTGACGTCACAATGCAATATTTTCTTTTCATATTCTTCTGCATTATAGGCTTGTCTACAATTTGGACATATCTTCCTAACCAATCTCTGTGCAACTACACCTGATAATGCAGTAGATACCAAATATGGCTCAATTCCCATATCTGTAAGTCTTACTATTGCAGATGCTGAATCATTTGTATGTATCGTACTCAACACCTTATGCCCTGTTATAGCCGCTCTTATAGCAATATGTGCTGTCTCAGCATCTCTTATTTCTCCTACCATAACTATATCTGGATCCTGTCTTAATATAGATCTTAATCCTGCAGCAAAAGTAAGTCCCGTTTTAACATTAACATTTACTTGATTAATTCCTTCTATCATAAATTCAACAGGATCTTCAACTGTTATTATATTTATATCGTCAGTATTCAGTTCATTAAGAATAGCATACAAAGTAGTGGATTTACCACTTCCAGTAGGTCCAGTAACCAAAATTATTCCATTAGGACTCATTATTATGTTATCTAATTTATTCAAATCATATTGCCTCATGCCTAACTTTTCTTTATTAAGCAAAGAACCATCTTTCTTAAGTATTCTTATAACTATCTTTTCTCCATGTACGGTAGGCAAAATTGATACCCTTAAATCTATTTTTTTACCATCAACCTCTGTTATTATTCTTCCATCTTGAGGAATACGTTTTTCAGCAATGTTTAGATTCGACAGTATTTTAATACGTGCTGTAAGTGCAGCTAATGACTCCTTAGAAGTCCTCAATACTTCTTGCAAAACACCATCAACTCTATATCTTATCTTTATATATTTTTCAAATGGTTCTATGTGTATATCACTCGCTCTAGCTTTAACAGCATTAATTATAATAGAATCTATCAGCTTAACAACAGGAGCATTTCTAACATCATCAACAGTTAATTCTTCCTCTTGTTTATCATTATTCTTAGCTGTATTCTCATTTGTTAGCTCTGCAGCAACTTTTTCTACATACTGACTAGAATAGTATCTATCTATTGCATCTAAAATATCTCTTATTGTAGCTATCAATGGTATGACATCAAATCCAGATGCAATCTTAATATCATCTATAGCAAAAATATTCAGAGGATCCGACATAGCAACTCTCATTTTATTACCCAAAAAGCTAATAGGAATCACATTGTACTTTCTTGCAAGTGATTCCGGAATAGTCTCTATAGCTTTTTTGTCTACTTTTACTATGTCAAGCTTAACTTTCTTTATACCAAGCTGTTTTTCAAGCACTTCTATTATATCATCTTCAGAAAGAATTTTTTCATCAATAAGCAATTCTCCAAGCTTCTTACCTGACCCTCTTTGCTTGTTTAATATTTCTTTCAGTTGCTCCTTGGTTATCTTCCCTGTATCTATTAACAAATCGCCTAGCCTTTTTCTAGTTCTAAGCATAATAACTCCCCTTAATAATACAATTTTACAATTCATTTATTCACTACGAAAATATTTTCGTTATTACATAATTTTATTTTAATTTGAAATATTATACTAACTTAATATTACATTACTCAATTTATATCGTCAAGCATTTTTTACAAATACAGAAATTTAATGTCAAAATTCCAGTAAAAATTTTGTTTTTGTTGGGATTATTTCTGCTTATAATTAGTAAGGCACATTCAAAAAAATAAATAATAAGTCAGTATGCTAGCATATTGACTTATTATTTATTTTTATATGCATAATTACTAATTATTGCTCACATACTTATTCCAATTAATATACATATGAAACAAACTCACAATATCCTGCTCATTATAAAGCAAAATCTTTTCTATCTTATCTTTTGACATTCTATTAATATAGTCATCATCTTTAACTATCTTTGAAAAAGTTTTGGCTAAATTTGTACCGCTTATGAGTTCACTCTCTCTATTGATTTCAAAAATCTTTTCTAATTTTTTAAGTCCTGTACAAACGCCCACATATTTTTCATAGTATTTTTGCAAATCAACATGAATAAACTGCTCATTAATATCGAAATCTATACCATTCTTCTCGAATAAATACTTTATTATAGTATAATCATTATTTCCTGAGAAAGTAACCAAATATTTTTTGCCATTTTCATTTTTCTGCTTTTTAAAATATTGTTCAGCAATTTCTAAAATTTTAATAGAATCTTTTTTATTCTCAATCATATACTGTGTTACTTGCAATTCACCATTATTATAACAGCAGGCTCCAAAAACTCCTACACATATAGGTTTTTTATACACATAATGTTCCAAATCAAAAAATACTGCATCTCTAAATGCTTCTCTATTGCCATCTACATACAAAGCATATTCTAATGAGAAGCTTTCAATTTTTATTACATCGTTTTTATAAATCACATTATCACTCTTTCTACATACATTTTAATAAACTTACTATTTACTTTATATATTTTACAAAACTCCCTTTTATCTATCAGTAAGATAGTGGAGCTTTTTGCTTTAGCAAAACTTCTTCAATTTTAAAACTACCACTTGAAGAATATGATACCACAACTAAATTCAAAAGTGAATTGTCTAATCTGTAAAAACTATTGACACAAACTATATATGGTGTTATTATGATATTGAGAATAATTTTCATTACGAGGTGATAATCATGTGCATTTGCGATCTTAAACCCGGTCAAAAAGGGTATGTTAAAGAAATATATGGAAATGAAAAATTAGCTAAAAGACTTCAAGCATTAGGTTGTATTGAAGGCACAGAAATATCGGTTAAAAGAACTGCACCTCTTGGTGATCCAATAATTATTAATTTGAGAGGATTTGATTTAGCATTGAGGAAAAATGATGCTAAAAACATTTACATCAAGGAGGACTAATATGATTACTGCAGCATTAATAGGTAATCCTAATGTTGGTAAAACAACATTGTTCAACTCTTTAACAGGTGCTAAGCAACATATAGGTAATTGGGCTGGTGTTACTGTTGAAAAAATAGAAGGTTACTTGAATGATGATATCAAAATTGTCGACCTTCCAGGTATATATGCTATGGATACCTATTCAAATGAGGAAAAGATATCAAAGCAATTTTTAAAAAGAGATGATGTTGATGTAATATTAAATATTGTTGATGCCTCAAATCTTGAAAGAAATCTATACCTTACAACTCAGCTAAAGCAATTCAATAAACCAATAATATTGATTTTAAACATGATTGACGCTGCTGAGTCAAAAGGAATGAAAATCAACTATGATATATTATCAAAGAAATTGGGCGTAATTGTTGTTCCAATAGTTGCTTCTAAGGGAATAGGAATAGAAAAAGTTAAAGAATTACTTGAAAATGGTTCATTTGATAGATTTGGAAATAATATTTTAGAGTTTAATACAGAAAAAGAAACATATTCATATATTGAAAACATACTTAAAGAATGCTTAACTAAAAACACAGATTCATCAAAAGTGAGTGTTTCTGATAAGATTGACAATATTGTACTTAATAAATTTTTAGCTTTTCCACTGTTTTTCTTGAGTTTATTTATTATTTTCATGTTTACTTTTAACTTGGTAGGACAACCTCTTTCAGATGTTTTAGATAAGCTTTTTAATGATTCCTTTATACCGTACCTTAATAGCATTATGGCTAATTCGAGTGAATGGTTTAGATCTCTTATAGTTGATGGAATAGTTAATGGAATAGGTTCTATTTTGGTATTCTTGCCTGTTATATTGACACTATTCTTGGGTATTTCTTTTTTAGAGGATAGTGGATATATGGCAAGAGCCGCACTCATAATGGATAAATTGATGAGAAAAATGGGTTTGTCTGGGAAAGCTTTTATACCTATGATTGTAGGTTTTGGTTGTTCTGTACCTGGAATCATGTCAGCTAGAACTCTTGAAAGTGAGAAGGATAGAAAACTTACTGCTCTTTTAGTTCCTCTTATGTCATGTAATGCTAAAATTGCAGTCTATGCATTGTTTACTTCAATATTCTTTAAAAAATACAAGGCTTTAATAGTGTTCTCATTATATCTATTAGGTATAGTTTTAGCTTTTATAATAGGTATATTGTTTAAAAATACTATTTTCAAAAAGAATGAAGAACCTTTTATAATTGAATTACCTGAATATAGATTACCTGATATTAAGACTTTAATGATTCACACATGGGAAAAAGGCAAAGGATTTGTTAAAAAAGCTGGTACAGTTATTTTTGCAGCATCAGTCATTATTTGGTTTTTACAGAGCTTCAATTTTTCTGGAATGACAGATATGAATTCTAGCTTTTTAGCATCAATAGGTAAGTTTATAAATCCTATATTTATTCCTTTAGGTTTTGGTAGATGGCAAACTTCTGTTTCATTACTTACAGGATTGATGGCAAAAGAAGTAGTTGTAAGCAGCATGGGAGTTATTTATGGAGGAAATCTTTCAGTTTTACTTCCTCAATATTTTTCAACTTTATCAGCCTACAGTTTCCTAGTTTTTGTACTTCTTTATACACCATGTATTTCTGTAGTAGCTACTATGAAAAAAGAGTATGGAAACAAAATGGCAGCATTTTCTGTTGCATACCAGTTTACACTTGCATGGGTGGTCTCCTTCTTGGTTTATAATATAGGCAAACTCTTTTAGGAATTAGGTGCTAGGTTTTATATTCTAACTAAGTTACAATCTGATTTGGTGATTAGCGATTAACGACTTTGGATTAGTCTCCAGTCTCTAGTCCCCAGTCCCTAGTACAGATTTGAAACTTGAAAACTACACCTATTTAAGAATAAAGTTCTAAGTATTAATTTTCATCAAAGTAACAATCTGCTCTGGAGATTGGAGATTGGTGACTTTGGATTAGTCTCTAATCTCCAGCTTCCAATACAGATTTGGTATCTGACTACCAGTATCTGCATATTAGGTTCTAAGGGGAAGTGATAAATTGTTTAAATATATTTTTTTAGTTGGAATTCTTTTGTTTTCAGTTTACTTAATTTATAGAAACATAAAAAAACAAATAAAAGGCGAAGGTGGATGTGGCGGACATTCATGTGCAAATTGCCCTAACAAATGTGCTATTCAAACTAAAAAAGAAAAAGAAGATTGATATTTAAATAGGCAAACTCAAATTTGAGTTTGCCTATTTACTTAATACATCAGTGCTGTCATCACTTGAAAATGTCGATACATTGTATAAAAATAATGCCTCGTTAATATTATTCTCTTTAATATAATCATAAACATTTAATCTATAATATCTCAAATCTATAATATGAATTTCTTCATAATTATTTGCTAAAAATGGAATAAAACAATGAGAATAAGAATCCTTAAATATTATTAATTTCTTTCCATTCTTCACATTGCTCTTTATTGTAACAAGTGAGTGATTTCCATCTAAAAAATAAGAATACTTATCTTTTTTATTTAGATACTTTGATTCATATAACGAATTTGTGCATCTATCATTATCACGATAGTAGATTTCATAATTTGCTTTGAACTTAGGAAAAGCAACCTGTATACTATCACTATCAATATGCCTATTATTTGCTTTTGAATAGTATGTACCATAAAATTTATTTGAAACTGTTTTGAATGTAAAATCATTAATATTATTGGGAGTAAACCCCATATATCTAGCACACTGTTTATATGCATAATATGCTCCTAGCATTGTCCAATGATGATCTGTCCTAAAATATATATATTCATTCTTATGTTCCCTTAAAGTTTTATACACATCAATAAATTTCACATCTGAATTTAATTTATGTTTTACGTTTTTTATAGTATTCAATTCATCATACGGTTTTGCAAATTTAGGCAATTTATCATCATAAATTTTTACTGAATTAGGTACCAATAAAAAATACGTTGATAGCTTAGTATTCCTATTACAAAAATCATTGATAGCATTGATATTATTGTCTAATGCTTTACTCGGTTTTTTATACTTCTCAAGAAGATATCCATCACGTCCAAAGTAAACTCCATTATTTTCACCTTTAAGAGTTATTCTTTCTATATCAGATTTAAAACTCACAAAGAAATCCTTAAAAACGAATTGATCACAAATGTATCTTGAAAATTTATTCATAAATCGGCCATTTAGCACATTTTTAATGCTTAATTTTGGCATTTGTTGAAGCACCCTATTTTCTGACTCAGAAAAAACTTTATCAGGAGTTAATATGTTTAGCACACTCATACCAAATAAAAATGTTATAAACATTATTATAAATATCTTATCTGATTGCCTTTTCAAATGAAATCACTTCCTCAAAATCTAAAATACAAAAATGGGTTATATACTGAATCCACTAAGTATGCAGTAGAAACTAGAATAATTGCAAAATATGTTATAGGTATAATAATATTTTCATAAAACAAATTATTGATTTTGCTTTTCTTAATTATATATGCGTGTATATTTTTAATAAAGGGCGTTGACGTTATGCAAAGAACAATCAAAAGTATCATATTCGATGCCATATAACTTATGAATTGTGCATCTATTATTTTTACGTTACTAGCATAAAACATAACCTTTAAATAATTATATCCAATATGCAAATCATCAAATGCAAATAGAACCCACCCTATTAACAATAAAAATATAACATATATATGCCTTAATGGCTTCCAAACCCTATTTAACAGCTTTAATAACCCAATTTTTTCTAATGATAATATTATTCCAAAATAAATACCCCATATAGCAAAATTCCAGCTTGCTCCATGCCAAAGTCCAGTCAAAAGCCACACAAGAAATATGTTTCTATATGTTTTTATATTGCCTACTCTATTTCCACCCAATGGAATATATATATAATCCCTAAACCACGTCCCTAATGATATATGCCACCTTCTCCAAAACTCAGAAATGCTTTGTGATATATACGGATAATCAAAATTTTCAAGAAAGTCAAATCCAAACATTTTACCAAGTCCAATTGCCATATCTGAGTATCCACTAAAATCAAAATATATCTGAAATGAAAATGAAATTATACCAAGCCATGCTGTTAAAACGGTTAAATCATTAATACAGGTATGCTGTATTTCATTCCACAGCATACCTATGTTGTTTGCAAGAAGTACCTTTTTGCCTAATCCAATAATAAATCGCTTTATACCACATGCAAATTTTTCTACATTTTCTTTTCTATTTTCGATCTGTTCTGCAATAGTCTGATACCTCACAATAGGCCCCGCAATTAATTGAGGAAATAATGTTACATACATTGCAAGTGAAATAGGATTTTTCTGCACTGGTGCCTCTCCCCTGTAAACATCAATTGTATATGACATTGTCTGAAATGTATAAAATGATATACCTATTGGCAGAGGTAAATTAACACCATTAAATCCTGTTTTAAATAAACTATTGATATTTTGTACTATAAAATTGCTATATTTAAAAAATGATAATAAACCTATATTTATAATCACTGACGACATTACAATAAGCTTAGCTTTTCTACTATCATATCTATACTTTTCTATTAAAATGCCATGTATATAGTCAACAACAGATGAAAAAATCATCAAAAATATATACAATGGTTCACCCCAAGCATAGAATATTAAGCTCATAATAAGTAAAATCAAGTTTTTTATATTTCTTGGTACAAAATAATAAAGTATAAGCGTAATCGGTAAAAATACAAATAAAAATTCTAGACTGCTAAATACCATTTGAACACATCCTAATATTACTTCAATTCAATATTATTTTAATGCTTTAGGCATTTTCAAAAATAACTAGTCAGTATACTAATATATTTAATTTGTTATTTTCTTTCAAATGCCTTATCAAAAACTTCTTCAATTTTTTCAGGATTATTAGCAGTAATATATATTAGGTACTTGCCCTTTGTTTTGATTATATTATTCTTAACCTTTTCATATTGATCTGGTAAATATTGTTCCCATATTTTAATTTGCTTTTGTTTTTCTTCCTCTAGTTTTGCTTTTAAATCTGCAACTTTAGATTCATCTTTTGCTTTTAATACAATTATTTCATCTGATCTTACATTTATCATAGAAGCTAAAACATATCCTTCTTCTATATCATCCTTATTTATCTTTATTGGAGCTGGGAATTTATTGTCCTCTGATGTTAAATCAACTTCTATGTATCCAGGAAGCTTGCCATCCTTGAACCTTTCCTCATCAACACCGCCTTTTTTCATATCTTCTGCCATAACACCCTTTATATCAGTTATTATATTACTAACTGAAACATTTACTGCTTGTTTTCCACACCCTGCTATAGTGAAAATTGTTAAAACTGAAATAATAAAACTTAAAATTTTTTTCATTTGATTTCCCTCCTGTGTAACTATATTTTAAAATTTTCAATCACAAATAGTATACGAAAAAAATATATAAAAGTTATCTCTTTTACAAAAAAATTTGCAAGAAAAAACTCTCAATAAAAAATTGAGAGTTTTTTAATATGTGTCTTTAATTATAAAATCTATTTTTTTATTATCCACATTTCCTTTTAATATACTATCTATTGCCCTTGAAGCTGCTTTTTTTGATATACTTTTTATATCGCTTTCTATTTCAATATTATTCTTTTTCAATAATATATTTAAATATTTAAGCTGATTTGGCGTTATTCCTGGCTCTTTTTTTATATTAGGATCAGTCCCTATCCTGTAAATCAAATTAAATAATAAAGGCAGATTTAACACATCTTCATAATTATGAAGCATTATTGTGTCCCTTATATCATCATTATTTGTATACAAATATTGTTTGTACAATTGTACACTAAGACCGCCATCAATTCTATCTTCTCTATCTATTCCAAGAAATCTTTCAATAGTTTTTAAATTGCACCTTTCCAATCCAAATTGTTTATGGTACGGTTTTATAAGTCTATATAAGTCCACATGCTTGCTCGGAGGAACAAATTCAATATTATTTCTTTCCATTCTCTTAATAATAAAGTCCTCATCAAATGCGATACCATTATATGAACACCAAGAATCAAATTTAGCTATTTCTTCCTTAAATGCTTTTAAAACATTTTCTTCATCTTCAATATATTCAGCATAATATTGCTTAATAATAAAATTCTCATAATCTTTAAAATATCCAATGGATATCAACATTATTATATCGCAAGTTCTGTTAAAACCAGTTGTTTCAATATCAAAAAATGCAATATTCCCTAAATCGTATTTCTTAAAAATTTGTTGCGAAATATGCAACTTACCTTCATGATTTCTAGTAAACATTATTTTCCTCCAGCCTAATATCAGTAATTGTTTTGAGCTTCCCTTATTTATTATACAATATATTTATATATAATAGTATAAAGCATTTTCAAAAAAATAACTAGTCAGTATGTTAGTATATTTGACTTGTTATTTTCTTTCAAATGCCTTAATACATTTTAACAATTTTCAATTATAAAAGCCGCTGCATTAGTGCAACGGCAAATTATTTTACATTTTTTCAACAACATCTACTCCAATTAAATATAGAGAATTCTTTATTACCTGACAAACAGCCTCTACCATCTTTAATCTAGCATATTTTGTTTCATCATCTTCAGAATTAACTATGCTGTGAGAATTATAAAATTTATTGAATGCCTTTGCAACATCCAACACATATCTCGTAATCATGCATGGCTGCAACTTATCTGCTGCTGAATTTATAGCATTCTGTAAATTTGAAAGTTCTTTAACTAATTCAAATTCTTCCTTGCTTGTAAGTTTTGAATAATCTATATTCTCTGGTGCATTACCAAGTTTTCTTATTATACTCTTTGCACGTGCATATGTGTATTGAACATATGGACCTGTTTCGCCATCAAAGCTTAACATTTCTTTCCAATCAAAAACAATATCCCTTTCTCTATTGTTTTTAAGATATGTGAATACTACAGCTCCTATTCCTATTTTCTTAGCTACATCTTCTTTGTCCTCTAAGTTTGGATTTTTTTCTTCTATTATATCTAAAGTTTTTGCAACAGCTTCATTAAGCAAATCTTCAAGGAAAATTACATCTCCCTTTCTTGTTGATAATTTCTTATCTGAAAATCTTACCATTCCAAAAGGAACATGTACGCAATCATCTGCCCAATCGTATCCCATAAGTTTTAATGTAGTAAATACCTGTTTAAAATGAAGAGTTTGATCTTTACCAACAACATATATATTCTTATAGAAATCATATGTGTCTTTTCTGTATTTAGCTGCTGTTAAATCACGTGTTGCATATATTGTAGCACCATCAGCCTTTTTTATAATACATGGTGGCATGTTGTAGTCTTCAAGCATTACAACTTTTGCACCTTGGCTTTCAACTAAAAGTCCCGATTTTTCAATTAATTCAACCATATCATCCATCTTATCATTGTAGAAACTTTCACCAGCATAAGAATCAAATCTTACACCAAGCATATCGTATACTCTCTTGAATTCTTTTAAACTTAATTCCTTAAATCTAGTCCAAAGCTTTGTCTCTTCTTCTTTTCCATCTTCTAAATTTTTGAAATATTTTCTTGCTTCATCCTCTAGTGATGGATTTTTTTCAGCTTCCTCATGGAATTTAACATAAATTCTTAAAAGCTCATTGATAGGTTCTTTTTCAAGTGCTTCTTCATTTCCCCATCTTTTGTATGCAGATATCAATTTACCAAATTGAGTTCCCCAGTCACCTAAATGATTTATTCCTACAACTTTATATCCCTGTGCAGTAAATATTCTGTATAGTGAATTTCCTAAAGCAGTCGTAAACAAGTGACCAACATGGAAAGGCTTTGCTATATTAGGTGATGAATAATCAATTGTAATAGTCTTTCCCTTTCCAATTTCAGAACATCCGTATCTTTCTCCATCATTTAAAACCTTTTCAACAGTTTCCTTTATTAGTGTAGTCTTATCAACAAAGAAATTTAAATATGGTCCTATGTTTTCCACTCTTTCGAATCCAGACTTATCAATTTTTTCTACCAAATCTCCTGCTATCATATGTGGAGCTTTTCTTAACACTTTTGCAAGTTGGAAACATGGAAAAGCAAAGTCTCCCATATCAGCTTGTGGTGGTATTTCAATCAATTTTTCAATAAACTCTAATTCTAAATCAACATTTTCTTTTATTCTTTCTGCTATTATCTTTTTATAATCCACAAAAATGCCTCCTTCTTTATAAATTTTTACTCGTACATTATTTTTAAAAAAATCCGTCTCTACAAAATGTAGAGACGGATTTTCCGCGGTACCACTCTATTTAATTAAACACTAATACTGTCTAATTCACTCAAAGCTTTAACGCAGCTAACGTCACACCTTACTTAACAAAAATTTATTTTGTATTTCAGGTAGCATCTCCGAGACTCTCTTCCTAACCTAGGTTTCTACAGAACTCCCACCACAATCTGCTCGCTTTAAGAACGCCTAAGAAAGTACTCTTCTCTTCATAGATTTTATGTCTTTCAATTCTATAATAAATTAACTTAACAAAAAATATAGTAATATTATACGCAAAACAAAACAATTATACAAGTATCATTTTGAATTTTATAATAAAAATTTCTAATGATGTGTATTAATCCACTCAATAATAGTATCTTTAACATCCATTATGTCCTTTTGTTTGTAACGTACATACTCATCTGGTCTTAAAATATTGCTATCTCTTTTATTATAATAAGGTTTCTTTAATACTGCTGTCGAAACTACAAATCTAATTCCTGTGTTTGGAGTTATAAATTTAATGTTCTTGCCAAAATCATCAATATATAAGCCTGTACAATCACTAATAACTTTGCCTATATTGTTTTCTTTAAATATAACAGCTATCTGCTTACCCTCATTTCTTGTTTCAGATGATACCAAAACCATTAATTTTCCACTATATAAATTACCTTCTTTATGCTTGATTTTTACTTTTGTACTTCTAAATAATTTATTTTTAAACCCTTCAGCCTTTGCCTCTTTTGAAGTTCTATATTTTACATCAAACGTCCTATATTGTTTTATATCTGTAAATTTCAAAAATTCATTTAATACTGAAATATCTCCACCAACATTTTTTCTCAAATCCAATGCTATATATTTTACATTGTTTTTAAAACACTCATTGAAAAATTTTTGTAGAGTATTTCTATAATTTTCATCATTGACGCATCTATTTAATCTTAATATTGCTACTCCATTATTATTAACAACATAACTTACATTCTTATATTTACTTTTCACATCACTGTCTATTGCTTTAGCAAAATTCAACATAACTATTTTTTCATCATTGTTACTGCTTATTACATCAACACTAACCCTGCCTTTGCTATCAATAAGACCTAGCTTTTTCAGTAAATATCTATTTCTTATTTGACTAGTAGCAAAGTACATAGCATCAACTTCATCTTTAGATGGGTAGATTTCTTGTATTTCATTTAATATTTCATACATGCTTTTATTACCTATTTTAATTATTTCATCTCCAACATTTAAATAATTAACATTCTTAGTAATCCATGCTCCATTTTCTTTCCAAGTAAAATACAAAGGTATTTTTTCTGTTTTTGCATCATAAAAAGCAGTAGTATTCATATCATTAATAAGTTTCATACCCTCTAAAATTTTGAAATAAACTTCATCATAAGTCATTGAATTAGTGCAACTTTCAATTATTTTATTCCACTCTGAATAAAATTTTTCTTTATTCACAGTGTTATACACATACGGATGAACCTCTATGAGTTTATCTCTAACAAATTTCAAATCCTGTTGAACTTTGTATTCATTAAAAACATCATTTGAACCATAAATCTTTCTCTCGGTAACAGTTGTTGAACAATTTTTGTCTTTTTTACAACCACCAAACATAGATAGTATTAAAACAATCAACGCCAATAAAGATATCCTGTAGAATATTTTCCTTTTCAAAAATTATCACCTCAAAGCTGCCTTAATTAGTGTTTAGGTCGAAAACTGTATGAATAGCCTTTGTCAATTCATTTGAAGCATCAATTATTCTCTTATTATCATCATTCCAAACCTCTACAATAGACTTTAGTATATCAATAAAATTTTCAACTTTACATTTGCTTCCTTTATTTAAGCCAATATCGACTGAATAAAATAGTTTTTTGTCATAAGTTAAAAATACTGAAGAAGGCAAACTACAACACCCACTTAGTAGTCTACACGCTGCCATGTAAACATCAATATTAGTGTTTACAGCACTACAAAACTCTATTGGAATAAAACTATTGTTTAAAATTTTTATTACTTTCTGATTATTTATACACTCTTTATATATGATATCATAACTTTCATTATTTTTATAACCCACACTTAAAAAAATAGGTTTATTCTCACATCTTGCCTTATCAAACACATATTCTTCCCATGGGTACCATATCAAATCATTGTTTGCAAATTCATCTATTGTGCTAATTAAATAATCACCTTTTCCCAAAGTCTTTTCCTCCTATTTAGCATATCATTTCAGATGAATTTATTATTTCCCAATAGAAAGAATATAGTCATGGACATGAAAACCTATGAACCTATTGTGTATTTAAAATCGTTTTATCGATTTTACAAAACCTCTACTTCTATAATTTAGAAATTGAAGCTTTTGCTTCAGGTGGAGTAGAGTCTCCACCTGAAGTCCTGATGTTCTGATTTAACAAAACGAGTTCACTTACATATGAGTACTATAGCTAACTCTAAATATTTTATGCTTTATTGAACTTATATTTTAACTTAATAAATTCATTTGATGTTTCTAAAAATATATCAAGATATAACATTTTTGAATGACAAAACTCTATTATATCTTTTTCTGCAATATCTCTCTTATAATAATCATGTGTAAATCTATTTCTGAGAACGATACATTTAACCATGAAATCACAAAGGAATTCATCCATTAAACCAAATTTTGAAGCACTTTTCACCAAATCAACGCCACTTAATCTTGTATTATATCTATCATTAATCACTAAATATGTTTCACAAATATCTATTATATATTCTGTAAAGTCTGAAAAGTAGCCTGTCATTCCTCTTGCTATTACATCATTAGGCATATCACAATATAACTTTACCGCTTCTCTAATTTTTATCAAAAAATCATATGCACTATTAAATTTGTCATTTAATCTTTCTTTTTTATATCTATAATATACCATATTTTGATTCCCAATCCCTTCTTACTAAATTTATGAGGTTTTCATTAACTCTGTTAAATTTACTGATATACATAAGGAAATCATAATGTAAGTCCATATCAAAAATTATCTTATCCTCAAAATCTATATAAATATCTGCAAATACTTTATCAAAATCATTTAAACCTATAAAAGTAAAATGAATTTTATCATACTGAAAGTGTTTTGATATTGATGAATAATAGTATTGCTCAATATTATATTCCAAATCAAAATTCTTATGTTTAATTAATACTAAAATATCGATATCGCTTTTACCTTCAATCCAATATTTGGTATTATAACTTCCAAACAAAGTTAAAGATATAACATTTTCATCATATCTACTTAATTCACAACTTGATAAAAGAATGTTATTTACTTTATCCATATCAGCACCCCTCATGCTAATGAATTTTTTTATAATCTATATTTGTATTAAAAACAACTTACTTATTATTCTATCCTATAAATGAATTTTATTCAAATTCATTTCAAGCCCACTTCGTTAAGTATGAAATATTTTCTCTATATATATTTATCTCCCACCTACATGAGATGGGAGACTTTTTTACCATTCAACAGTATTAAGCATACTACTAATCAAAATTCATGTTGTCATAAATAAGTTTACATTAATTATTTAACCATATTAAGCATCATTCCAGTTAAATATGGAATCAACCACATAAACCACACAAATAAACTGAATTTATGGAAATTCTTTAAAGATTTTTCATTATTCTTTACCAAAACTGTTGTAGCCCAAACAGCATGGAAAAGCATAAGCAAAATAGCAATAATTCCTGTTATTCCATGTACATTAAACTCTAAGCCGCCACTTATCTTTCCCATAAGTGTTGTACCTAATGTATCAAAACAAAAACCAATCCAAAAAAATACTAAATGCCACTTTTTAAGTATTCCTGCTATTTTTTCACTCCAAACTCCAATAGTATAACAAATTAATGCACTAGTTATAAAAACAATTGCAAAAGTCAACATAAAATCTTCCCCCTTATTCTCTATCTAATACATTTTTTAATGTATTAAGCCCATTAATAATAATTTCTATTTCTTCTTCACTGGTATCATCAAAAATGCTACCAAAATACCCTTCTATATTGTCACGAAATTTCATACCTAATTCATATCCTTCACTTGCAAGCTCTATATACACTATTCTTTTATCCTTGCTATCCCGTGTTCTTTTTATTATAGCTTGCTTCTCAAGTCTATCAATAATTCCTGAAACAGTACTCTTAGCTAGACTCATCTTTTCACTTATTTCACTTACCCTTAATTTTTTATACTTTAGTAGTATTCTTACAAGCATAATTTGCGGAAGTGTTAATCCTGTGTTTTCAAACTTACTTCTGAGATTACTATTTATCTTAGAATTTATTTCTCTTATAAGCAATCCTATTTGTAATCCTTTTACTTTATCTTTCATTATTATCGCTTCCTCTTTATTAATCTCACAAGACTCCAACCTCTATAAATAGAATGTTGAAACTGCTTGCCTCAAATGGAGTAGAGTCCCCTCTGAATTTTCCTATATTTTGCCTCATTAAAACAAGTTTACATTATAAAAACTTCAAATTCTAAAAATGTTTAATTGTCAATATAGGATGTCTAAAAAATATTCTCCACCCTGAAAACTTCATAACTTCTTTTATTCTATCCTTATGTTTATTATCATAGCATTTTATTTTGCAATTCACACAGCTTTTTTTGTCGTTTCCAAAAGGACATTTTGAGAGCCTATAAAAAGCATATTCTTTTAATTCTTTACAATCTGGACACAAATCATCTTTTGAATTATGATTCTTTCTGCAATATAAATCTATCATATCTCCTAATAACTTTTTCTCATTATCAAGCTTATCCACATTACTCTCCCCCTATTAAACGTCTTCCAAAAATACTTTTACCTATTAATTTTTTCAATGCCTTATACTAAAAATATTTCGTATACGAACTATTTTTAGTATACACCTAAAGTTTATATTATGCAACAAAAAAAGTCCTTCATATTGAAGAACTTTTTTATTAAAACTTTAATTTATTTTTCCATACATACTTACTCCTTTTGTCATCAAAAACCTATAAAGTATTATATCTATAACACCAAATGCTCCAACTAAAATAACAGAAGCTACCACAATACTTAATTTAAATTTGAATACTATAAACGCAATTGCTCCTGAATACACTAAGCATGGTAACATACCTAAGAACACATTCAAATTCTGCTTTACAGCTTTTTGTTCATTATCCCAGTTCAGCTTAGGACTATTTATATCTACAAGTACTCCAGTAAAACTGCTAAAGAGAATTCCAAGCGTACCCGCTAATACAATAAGCACAACTAAAATAACAGATGGTCTTATAAATGGTATCAAAACTACTAATAGAATAAGCATGCTGAAAATTCCTAGTATAAATGCTGAAAAAACCTTAGACATTATCTGTATTCTATAATCAACAGGCAAATATTTATTAGTAAAAAAATTATGTCCTTCTCTTGAAATCGCTGTAGATGCAACTGGACTAGATGCTGTTATAACTACAACTATCGCAACTGCACATGCTAGAGCTGTTCCAATTATATCAGGTTTTAAAATAAATTTTCCAAATTCATGTATATCACTCATACCATTTGAATTCGTAAACATAGGAATAAGTATAACTACAGGCCATAAGAAATTCATCAAAACGCAATTCATAAAATATGCTGGCGTTCTAAGTAATATTCTTATTTCCTTAATAGTATATGATTTTATAATAGAGTTCTGCTTAGTATTCTTTTTTAATTCGTCACTAGTCAATTTCTTTCTTCTTGAAGTGGTTTCTGATATTCCAATAACACCTTTTAAATAAAGCATATCACCCACTAAAATAAATATTATAATTGCAGCAATAGCAATAATTAGAAATACAAGCATATTTACTGCACCAGATAAATTACTACTTTGTGCCACACCGTATGCTGCGAATTTAGAATTAGGAAATATTTTCGTTGCTAATCCTATCAGTGAATTATTTCCACTTATAATCATATTTTTAATTTCTTCTGTACTTGCTCCACTCTGTGAAGTCCTCTGTATAAATAGATTAATAGCAACACTAATTACAATAGCAATCATTCCGCCTACAACTTTGAATCTATCTTTATTTTTGGCTATATTAGTAAATCTCATTATTACCATAACAATTAAAGATGCAATTATGAGTGGAACTACTGGCAGTGTTAAAAAAGTTATAAATGAATATAGATAATACAATACTCCGCCTTTTGAACCAACACCGTATCCAATCAATATTGGTAGTAAAACAACAAATTCAGTTAAATACTCAAATGCAAGCACTATGACAAACTTTGCACCCAATATATCTGACGGCTTAAAAGGAAGATGAAGCAAATTTTCTATATCCATTGAAAAGTAAAATGTACCCATAACATAAAAAATACCAAAAATAAAAATCAACATACTTCCTATTCCAAAACCGAGTCCCAATATAAGTCCTTCTTGATTTATTGATGATAAAACACCATAAGCCTTATTTGTAAATGCTCCTAAACTTATAGCCATAGGCAAAAAACATACTATTAAAAATAATACAATCAAATAGGATTTTAACTTTTGCTTAGTATTACCATTTGTCACTATAGAACTGCCTGTATTTTTAAATAATACTTTTGTTAATGCAATGAATCTATTCATTTTCAATCATCTCCAAGAACATTTTTTCTAGTGATTCATTTTGTTTAAAGTGTTCTTTCATTTCATCTAAACTTCCACAGAAAAGTATATTACCCTTGTTTATAATTGCAACTCTATCACAAATTTTTTCTGCAACCTCAAGCACATGTGTTGAAAAAAACACTGTTTTTCCACTATCGGCGTACTCTCTCATTATTTGCTTCAACCTAAAAGAAGATTTAGGATCAAGCCCTGTCATAGGTTCATCTAAAATCCATATAGGTGGTTCATGAATAAGAGTTCCCATTATTATTATCTTTTGCCTCATACCATGAGAGTAGCTTTTTATTTGATCACCTATGGCTGATGTCATCTCAAAATTTTCTGCTAAGCTTTGAATCCTTTTTTCTCTTTCTTGCTTTGATATATTATATATATCAGCCATAAAATTCAAATACTCTATTCCCTTCAATCTCAAAAACATGTCTGGACTATCTGGAACAAATCCAAATTGTTTTTTAGCTTCAAGTGGATTCTTGCTTATATCGATTCCATTAATATTTATACTTCCACTATCGCTTTCCAAAATTCCAGTAATCATTTTTATTGTAGTTGTTTTTCCTGCTCCGTTTGGTCCTAAAAACCCAAATATCTCTCCATCTGAAATCGTTAAATTCAAATTATCAACTGCTTTAACAGTTCCTCCATAAGTCTTATTTACATTAATTAATTCTATCAAATTCCATGCCCCCAATACTTAATCTTGTTTTAATATTTACTATTCCACAAATTAATATAATTTCCTTCATAAAAATATTCCGAAAATTTTCTTTTATTTGTAATATATTGTTATTAATTTTAATACTAACCAATGCAACTGAGATACTTACAACCATTTTATAATGTTCTATGAATAAAAGTTCAAAATTAGAGAAACATAATAATAACTATAAATTTTCTTAAAGGGGGCTATTATGAAGGTAAAAAATGTTCAGGAAGGATTTATTGAAACAGGCTTAGGTACATTGGTTACAGGTATTGGTACAGCACTTTGCATCAAAAAAATTGCACCTAAAGTAGCAAGTGGCTTAATAGGATTCGGTATAGCCCATATTGCTCTAGGTTCAATAGATTTAATTCAAGATGGTATAAAGGGATATAATTTTAATGCAACTAAATATTCAAATAATAATAACAGATTAAATAAAATTCATAAAAACATAAGATATGACATACAACATAATAAATATTTAAGAAGACATGTTCGTCCTGTAGCTTTCTAGTTAGCATAAGTGCTAAAAACCTAAAATCTTTCCAATTACTAGTACTTGTCTATTATAAAAAACTCCCAACAAAAATGTTGAGAGTTTTTTCACTGAATATCTATTTGCTATTTAATCTTTTATTTCTAATAAAGCTCACAATAATAAAAATAACCCAAATAGATATGCCTATTAAACTCATTAATTGTGCAACCCTTATAGAACCCAACATTAGGCTATCCGTTCTCAGTCCTTCAATATAAAACCTTCCAATAGAATACAACCCTAAATAAGAGACTATAACCATGCCATCTCTTCTATTCTCATTCTTTTTTAAAATTAGAAGGAGTATTATGCAAACAACAATATCCCAAATAGATTCATATAAAAAAGTAGGATGATAATAAACTCCTCCTATGTTCATTCCATTTTGAATAAACTTAGGAAAATGTTTTATGAACTCATAAGAAACTGGTCCACCATGTGCTTCTTGATTGAAGAAGTTTCCCCATCTTCCAATTGCTTGTGCTAACACAACTGAAGGTGCAGCTGCATCTAAATATTTAATGAAGCTTTCCTTTTTGCTTCTAAAGTAAAAAAATGCAGTCAAAATACCGAACATTATTCCTCCATGAATAGCCAATCCACCTTGCCTTATGTTTATCATACGCAATATATCGCCTGAATAATAATCCCAATTGAAAACAACATAATACATTCTAGCTCCTATTATTCCAATAGGAAGTGCTAAAAGCACAGCATTTAAAAGTATATCATTATCAACACCCTTTTTACTACAAGAATATATTGAAAGCAGAATTCCTGCAATAATTCCAATAGAAATCATAATGCCATACCATCTTATATCATAACCAAATATAGTAAATGCAATCGGATTCATTCTAAAAACCCCCTGAAAATAATATTATATGAACTATTCTATGCCTTTGCATTGAATTTATCAAGTTATTTTTCTAAAGATATACCTGTCAATTTATAAAATTCGTATTTTTGTTTGTATTTTTCTTTAAAGAATTATAATATTTTACATTATAATTATATTAATTAAGGTTGTCCCTAAAAGAGACAACCTTACATTACTATTTGCTAACCATTATATCGAGTATAACATTATCAGTTTGATTCATTCCCTGCGTAGCAATCGTACCCAAATTCTTAATAGTTTTTTCTATATCTCTATCTATTACTCCTTCTTTTTCAGAAATCACTATATCATTTATTGCTAATAGTGCCGATTGAACCGCCGCACTAGTGCATGTAGATACCTTCAATGCACATCCTATTTTTGCGCCATCACAAATCATTCCTGCAACATTTCCAACCATATTCTTAATTGCATATTTTGCTTGAGTACAATTTCCACCTAACAAATATGTTATACCAACACTTGCACCTGTTGCTGCTACAGTAGCACCACATAGTGCCGATAATCTACCAAGATAAGTTTTAATATGAATCGCTGTAAGATGACCAATAGCCAAAGCTCTTAGCAATTTTTCCTCACTTGATTCTAACTTTTCTGCCACCGCAACAATAGGCAATGTCACGGTAATTCCTTGGTTTCCACTTCCTGAATTGCTCATAACAGGACACATACACCCTGCCATTCTTGCATCTGATGCTGCAGCTGTTAAACTCATAGCATATGATTGAATATCATCGCATAGAATACCTTTTTTGACATTCTCTGCAATGGTTTTGCCCACTTTCAAACCATAATCGCCTTCTAATCCTTCCTTAGCTACATTTTTATTTAATTTCACACTTTCTAATAAAAATTTTATATCATCTAATTCTACATCATGAGCAAACTCATGTATATTATCAATAGTTGCAAAATCTCTATCTTCAGTAGTCGTAACTACATTCTCTTCACTTGAATTATCTTTAAATATTGCATTACCGTTACGCTCAATAAGAACAATGTTAGTATGTTTTTGTTTAATTACTACTTTTGAGTACTCTTCTTTAGTTTTGCAAATTACCTCAATATATAATTTATCAGGTACATTCTTGTGGATAATAGTAACTTTACCTTCTTCAACCATTTTAACTGCTTCATTAACATCTTCTTTAGTAATATCTTTTAACACTTCTAATTCAGCATCTGGATTACCACCTATTGCACCTAATGCCGCTGCAATATCCAATCCTGTCATACCTGTGCCTGGAATTCCAACACCCATTCCATTCTTTAATATATTACCACTTACAAAGACATCAATACTTTCTGCTTCTTTTTCCAATGCTTGTATACCCTTTGAAGCAGCTAATGCTACCGCTATCGGTTCTGTGCACCCTAAAGCAGGTACAACTTCTGTTTTTAATAATTCAATAAATTTCCTACAGTCGCTACAATCCATATTATTTCTTCCTTTCGTATAATTTATTATTATGTTACACCATTATAATAAATTATATATCACATTTTATCAAGTAAAATATAACTTTAACTTTTAATATATTCTAATTATCAACATGAACAATGAATTCAATTGTATTATTATTATTTTTATCTGTACTTCTAAATATTATTTTGGTATCTCCACTCTTTAATGCTTTAAATCTCCATACATGTTTTACATAATCGTAATTAGATTTTATATTTCCTAATTCAAACACTTTATCATTTTTTAATGCTATTATATCACTATCTTTAATATCAACATTCCACTTATCTTCGCCAGAAGCTTTTTCAGTAAACTCTATAAAATAATCTTTTCCCTTGTGAGTTATATTTGATTTACATAAGAAAACATCATTAAGTCTCAAGCATCCTCTTTTGAATTTAATATATTTCTTAATATTTATATACTTATCAATATTTATATGCATATTCTCTTCCAATGACTCAATATCATATGCTGCTACTTTATTATTGGAAATAGTAAAGAGATTATCTCGAATACAAAATATTTTTTGTATTATCTCATCATTTACATTATGGTAATTCTCAGATTCAATAGTTTTTCTGTCTATATTGATAATATTACCTTTTAATTTTATACCATTTTGAGGGTCTATATTGAATACATATACACCTTGAAAATCAAACTTGCTTTCACCACTATCCCCTCTCTTAAATATAGATACTGGTAATGCTAACAAATTATCCTTATTAGAGAAATAAATAGCCTCACAATTATTCAACACTTCTGAATAAGTACCACTATCGCCTATTTTGTAAGAAAATTTCTCAGAAATATTACCACTATCATCTATAGTGTACATTGATAGCTTCATTCCATTTTCAAGAGGACCTAAATCTTCTATATCACCTTTTGATGTTATTTCAAACATGTCCTCTTTCTCATATCCAATACCTATAAAATGGTTTTTATCGTACTGATACATATAACTGCTTAATACTGGAATATTAGTACTACCTACTTTTTTAGGTTCACAAGGTTCAGCAACATTTATAATGTACACTGGACTTCTTTCTTCAAATGTACTAAAAAACACATTATCACTCATAAATTTTACTGTTTTTATTTCTTGACCATCCGCAATATTATATAGCTCACCAACAACTTTTAATTCATTATCTAGTATATATAATCTATTGCTTATTGATTTTGTATCTTCATCTCTTATACTCGCTGCAATTCTCAAATATGAATCATATTCATTTATTGAAAATTGATTTATTATGTTACCTTTTATATCTGAAAATGCCTCAAATTCAGCTTTTTCATCATTTAGAGCAAATTTGTAAACACTTGTATTTTGACAATCATCACTATTAATCACAGCATACACATTTTTGTCAGAAACATAAATGTTATTTCCTGTTCCTATACATGAATAAAATTGTATTTCACTATCAATGTCTGTCAAATCCATACTAGAAATAATCAAATAGTTTGGCACACTAAAATTAGGAATAAAGTCAATGTTACTTAAATCCAATTCATTATACTCATCATTTAATATACTATCCCTGTATTTTGGCACTAAATTTTCACCTTTTTTGATGGAATAATAATTAGTTAACTCATTTGTAATAACATATAATTTAGAATCAACAATACGTGATGCCACATAATTTCCATACACTTCAAATGTTCTGATATTTATGATTTTGTCCTTATTACTAACATCAAATACATATGTCTTAACAATTTTCTTCTCAAAAACTTGTTGATGTATGCTATAATTCCCTATCACATAAAGCTTATTATCATTTACATACATGTTTGTAGGAGAAAACTCATCCCCAAAATCAATCGTATTTGCTATCATCATTTCATTACAGGGAAGCACCTTGACTATCTCAATACTGTTCTTATTAATTCTAAATATATATTCTCCATCAGATATTATTGAGTTACACTTATTCATAACATCATTATCAATATTTGAATAAGTTAAAGTTGGAACTAGTGTATCCTCATCAAAGTCATTATCTAAATAAGTTTTATTAAAATCACTAAAAAGCAACTTTAAATTTTTATACGAATTAACACTAGAAATAATATTGCTATTCTTATCACCATCTGCCAAAGCATTTACTGTATAGAAAAAATTCACAAATATCATAACCATTAGTATAGCAAAACTATACAACAGAATTTTACACTTATTGAACATATAATAAACCACCTTCACACAAAATAATATATAAAACACCTCTACATATAAATAACGTTTTACATTGAAAATTAGTTGCAAAAAGAGCATACATAAAATCACTGTATGCTCTTTAATTTATTTTATATACAATTGTAACTCTCAAAAATTAACAACAACATGGCATGCAACAACATCCATATCCTAAGCCATATCCAAATAAGCCAAATCCACAAAAGCCAAATAGAAGTATTATTATAATTATGGCCAGTAGAACATCATCATTACAGAAAGAATTGAACATATTTTCGCCCCTTTCTTTTATAAGGTTATGTTCTTCTACTACCCATTTAACATTCTTTTTATTAAACTCATAGTACATTATATTAAACATATTCAATATTTGTTAATGATAAACAAAAATATATTGACTAAATTATATTTTGAGTATATAATAATTCGATAATCTAAATATTTGAAAGGGGAATATTTATGAATACAAAACAAAGCGATAAAAATGCATCTATTGAACTTCTACTCAGAAAACTATGTTTTATAATAAAGCAAAACGGAAGAGAATTATTAAGCGACTTTAATATGACTCCTCCTCAGTTTAATGCTCTTCAAATAATAATTAGTGAAGGAGAAATTACTATAAGTGAACTTAGCAACAAACTTTATCTAGCTCCTAGTACAATAACCGACATAATAGATAGAATGGAAAAAAATAATTTAGTTAAAAGAACAAGAGATACAAAAGATAGAAGAGTTGTTAATGTAAAAGCAGTTGAAAAAGGTCATTCATTGATAAATGATGTAATTAAAAAAAGGGTTGACTTTATTAAAAAACATTCTTCTGAGCTATCCATTGAGGATAAAGAAAATCTAATTAAATATTTATCCTCTATAATAAATTCATACAATAAATAATATAAACTATACATTATGTTGAATACAGTGAACTCGTTTTAATAAAGCAAAACATCGAAACTTTAGGTGGAGACTCTACTCCACATGAAGCAAAAGCTTCAATAAATGCAATTGGGGGTGCTATTAATGAGCTATGAAAATTCCAAATCAGAATCAACATATTCTAAAAGTTTATTTAAGCATAATATTATGTTCTATGTTTTAAATGGTTTTTTATTTACTATAATGATGAATTTATTTAAACCTTTTACTGCAAAATTTCTTTATAGAATAGGTGGTAGTGATTTCCATATTTCTCTTCTCAATGCACTACCTGGTTTAGTAGCCGTTTTTTCGACTATTCCTGGTATTCTCATAATAAACGACACTATTAATAAAAGAAAGACAATGAATAAATTCTTTTTTAGCAGCAGATTATTCATATTACTATTTGCTGCTATACCCCTTTTACCCGTAGAATATCAACCTATTATATTCGTAATACTAATATCTTTAAAACAATATCCTGAATCGGTATCTGTAACTTCCTTGCAAAGTTTTACTGGTGATATATTTCCTGAACAAAAAAGAGCTACTGCTATATCATCAAGAAATATGTTTTCAATAATTGCACAGTTAATGACAGTTCTTCTTGTTGACTATATACTAAAACATTTTGGTAAAACCAACAATATAATATTAAAAATATATCAAATATTCTTTATTGTAAGTTTCTTGATAGGCTTAATTGAAATATATACTTTTAGCAAATTAAAAGAAAATTCCCCATCATCAATTGATAGAAATTCAAGCACTCATAAAAAGAGCATATTTTATTATTTAATGAAAACACCTGAAGTTATACTTAGCACAAAAAACAACAAAAAATATTGGATATTTATTTTATGTTCATTAATATATCATTTTGGTTGGCAAATGGGTTGGCCCCTCTTCAGCATTTATCAAATAAAATATTTAGGTGCTGATGAACACTGGATAGCTATAATAAGCATAGTTTCGTCTATAACAATGTTCTTTTGTTATAAATTTTGGAACGTACTCATAGATAAAAAGGGAAATCCACCTGTAATGGCAGTAACCACTCTTGGTATGGCTGCAACACCATTGTTGTATGCATTTTCCCCAAATTTAAAAATACTAGCCACTGTTTCAGTAATTTCTGCATTTTTTACTTCTGGTACTGTAACAGTATTGTTGAATTCTCTATTAGAAGTTACTCCTGATAAAGATAGAATTTTTTATGTTGGTATTCATGTAACTCTTACAAGCATCACACTATCCATAGCACCAATAGTAGGTAATATAATTCAAAATCATTTTTCTATTTATTTTGCTTTATACGCATCTGCATTCTTTAGACTACTCGGAAGTATAGCATTCTTTATTAGAAATCGTAAAGTAAAGTCATTTTGATCATAAATCTTCAATACACCATTTATATTGAATTGAAATTTTATGATTCATGGTAATATATGATTAATAATACTTTAGCACAGTGTAAGCTGTGCTTTTGTCATAAAATAAGTTTTATTATGAAAAATTGCTAATCAATGAATAAACAATATATTTATGTCAATAATATTCAGATGTATAGCTGATATTTCTGAAAGGTAGGTGAATACCTGGTATAAAATCATTATCAGGTTTTTTATGATTATTGGTATTCCAAAAGGACTCTTATATTATAAATATTATCCATTTTTCGAATCATTTTTCAAAGCACTCGACTGCAAGCTAATAATATCAAACGATACGAATAAGAAAATACTCAATTTAGGAATCAAATATTGTGTTGATGAAGCATGTTTGCCCATTAAGGTTTTTCACGGTCATGTTGCCGAAATAAAAGATAACTGTGATTTTATTTTAATCCCAAGAATTATGAGTATACATGAAGGCGAATATATATGCCCAAAGTTTTGTGGACTTCCAGAAATGATATTTAACGATATACCAAACATGCCCAATATGCTATCTGCCCCAATATATGCAACTAGTAAAAATAATTTATATAAATGGGCAATCAAAACAGGTTCTGTAATCACAAATAATAGATTTAGAATTAAGAAAGCTTTTTTAGCCGCATTGAATGAACAAAAAAAATTTCCATGTGGAATAAAGAATAATAGTTATCCTTTAAGAATTGCTTTAGTTGGTCATCCTTACAATGTGTATGACAGCTTCGTAAACATGAATTTAGTCAAAAAACTTAATTCATTAGGCGTTGGTATTATTACAGAGGAATTCGTACCTTCAAAATATATCGACAAAGAAATTAAAATATTATTTAAAAAACCTTTTTGGTCATTTGCTAGACAATCATATGGTTCTTCTGTTTATCTAGCACACGCAAAAACTATTGACGGAATTATTTATTTATCCTCTTTTGCATGTGGTATAGACTCCATTGTAGTAGAACTGATTAAAGAACATATATATGACACGCCTATGTTGGTATTAAAAATTGATGAGCAAACAGGAGAAGCAGGATTTAATACAAGAATAGAAGCATTTGTAGATATGCTTGAAAGGAGGACTCAGCATGAAAATAACCTTTCCTCATTTGGGGAATACCTACTTAGCAAGCAAAGCACTGTTTGATGGATTAGGAATTGATTCTGTAATTCCTCCACCAAGTAACAAAAAAGCATTGGAAATTGGTTCTTTATATTCACCAGAAGAAATATGTCTTCCATTTAAAATTATGATAGGCAATTACATACAAAGTATAGAAAAAGGTGCAGATACTGTAATTATAACCGGAAGTTGTGGCCCTTGTAGATTTGGGGAATACTGTGAACTTCAAATCAACATACTAAAAAAATTAGGATATGATCTTGATTTTATTGTAATCGATGCCCCTACTAAGAATGGCATTGGCAAAAAAGAATTCTTAAACAGAATAAATAAAATTTCATCAGCAAGTACTAAAAAAAATAGTGAAAAAATCAAAGCACTAAAGTATTCTTATAATGTCATTACGCTAATAGATAAAATAGAAGCAAAAGCACATTACTTAGCAGGATATGAATTAAACAAAGGTGAATGCAAAATATTGCTCAACAAATGCAAACTCGATTCTGCAAAGTCTACATCCCCACAGGAAATGATTAATATATTAAAATACTATAAAAACAAACTTGATAAAGTACCCATAAATAAAGACAAAAATCCACTTAAAATCGCAATAATAGGTGAAATCTATACTATTCTAGAACCTTTCTCAAATTTGTACATTGAAGATAAACTTATGGATTATGGTGTTTCATCTTCAAGACATCTTACACCTAGTTGGTGGGTAAAAGATGCTGCTTTAAAACCATTAAAATTAAATTCTTTAGATTTAAGAATAGCTTCAAAAAAGTACTTACCTTTTTACATAGGTGGACATGGACGAGAATGCATTGGCGAAGTCATGTTAGCTAAAAAATACGGTTTTGATGGTGCTATTCAAATTTTTCCTATGGGATGTATGCCTGAAATTGTTACCAAATCTATACTCCCCTCTATATCAAAAAATGAAGACTTCCCAGTAATGTCACTAATAGTTGATGAGATGACAGGCGAAGCAGGTTATATTACAAGAATAGAAGCATTTTTAGATATGCTTGAAAGGAGGAAAAATAAAAATGTATTATATGGGTGTAGACGTAGGTTCAGTTAGTACAGATATTGTTTTAATTGACATAAATAATACAGTTATAGATAAATTATATTTGAGAACAAAGGGTAGTCCAATAAAAGCTATACAAAATGGTATTTCTATATTAAAAGAAAAATATTCAGATAGTCAAATCAAAGGAATTGGTACAACGGGAAGCGGTCGTCATATAGCTTCGTTTTTACTTGGAGCTGATATTGTAAAAAATGAAATAACAGCACATGCTGTTGCAGCACTTGAAATTGACAAATCAGTTAAAACAATTTTTGAAATTGGCGGTCAAGATTCAAAAATAATTATATTAAAAGATGGTATTGTAACTGATTTTGCCATGAACACAGTATGTGCTGCCGGAACTGGTTCATTTCTAGATAGGCAAGCTGAAAGGCTTGAGATACCTATTGAAGAATTTGGAGATTATGCTTTAAAAGCAGATTCCCCCGTTAGAATAGCTGGTAGATGTGCAGTTTTTGCAGAATCAGATATGATACATAAACAACAATTAGGATACAGTAAAGAAAATATTATTGGTGGATTATGTGAAGCTCTTGTTAGAAATTACCTCAACAATATAGCAAAAGGCAAAGATATTAAACCAAAAATATTCTTTCAAGGAGGAGTAGCTGCCAATAAAGGCATGAAGGCAGCATTTGAAAAATCATTAAATTGTGAAATAATAATTCCTAAACATTACAATTTAATGGGTGCTATCGGAAGTGCAATATTGGCTAAAGAAAAAATGCAGAAGTGCACTAAAACTCTATTTAAAGGTTTCAATACTGCTGATAAAACTTTTATTTCAAAAAGCTTTGAATGCAATGGTTGTCCTAACCAATGCGAAGTTGTACGAATATATGATGGTAAAAATGTAATTGGATGTTTTGGGGATAGATGCGGCAAATGGAGTAATATGGATGTTATACTTTCTGACAAAGTACAGTAAACCCGTTTTATTAAAGCAAAAACCTTGATATTCCCTTTATAGAAGTTGAAATCTTGTTAACTCGTTTTTCTAAAGCAAAACATCGATAATTCATTTGGAGATTCTACTCCATTTGAAACAAAAAACTTTAATTTTCCTTATAGAATTGATAAATCCTATAAAAAATTTCAAAAAAAAAGGAATTCAAAGTTACTATATAGAATTATTTTTGTATATGACGCAGAATGTGTGGATTTTTATGTAAAATTACACATTTCTGTATCTTTCACTCACCCGGAGGTATAATTCATGCTTACTATACAATATGATTTAGAAAAGAATTTATATGATGCAATTAAGAAAAGTAATGTAATGATGGTTTTATGGGACACAAAAGGAAATATAGTAGACTTAAGCAATTATATTAATAACTTTGTTGAAGCATCCCGAAACAGTATTTTGTCTGAATATTGGGAAAATAATATCCTTCCATACAAAAGTAGTTTAAATGAAGATGTTAATTCATTTGAAAACGAATTTATAATAAAATCAAACGACAAAATCATAAATGTTTTTTGTACCAATCAAATAATCTACGATGAATATAAAAACGTAAAATTTATATTGACCATAGGAATGGATATTACTAAAGCAAAAAAATATGAAAAAAGTATAAATACAAGTTCGCATCATAAATCATTTGAAAATGAAATACGCTATGCATTAAAACATGAACAGTTTTCTATAAACTACCAGCCCCAAGTTGACGTTAAGACAGGTAAATTAGTAGGAATGGAAGCTCTTATAAGATGGTTTCACCCTTCGAAAGGTTTTATTTCACCTTCCAAATTTATTCCAATAGCAGAAGAAACTGGATTGATATCCGAAATTGATGATTATGTTATACGCACAGCCTGCAAACAGAATAAACTTTGGCAAGATTTAGGTTACTATCCTATTCCCGTTTCTGTAAATATATCTGCTTTACAGTTTCAAAATCCTAATTTAATTAAGAATATTAAAGATGCTTTAACTGAATCTTGTTTAGAACCTAAATGGTTAAAAATCGAAATAACTGAGTCAACTGCTATAAAGAATTTTAAACATTCAACAGAAATACTAAAACAACTCAATGATTTGGGTATAAAAATTTCACTTGATGATTTTGGAACAGGCTATTCTTCATTAAATTATCTAACTAAGCTTCCTATTGATTCATTAAAGATCGATAAATCATTTATTGACGAAATAAGTACAAATAACCGTGATAGAGCTATTACAAATACTGTAATAGAATTAGCACATACTCTAAATCTCGATGTTATTGCTGAAGGTGTTGAAAAAAATGATCAATTAGAAATATTAAGTTCTCAAAATTGTGACATAATACAAGGTTTTTTATTTAGCAAACCCTTGTCAGCAGATAATTTCGAAAATCTACTAAATAAAGTATCATATATTAATTAGATACATTAATATAAAATAAAGCAAACTCACTTGACATGTATTCTTAACACATCTTTATGAAAAAACGCCCGGGGGATAATTGGGCGTTTTTTCACTTACCATTCTATTCATCATAATTACTACTACTTGTATTCCACATCAATTACTTCTCCATCATAAGAAGTATCCACTGTAACTATCTCGACAACAACACCTTTATTAGTTTTTGAAAAACTGTTACTTTTACAATTTGCTCTTTTCTTTATTTTAAATATCTTATTAGAAAAATATGTTATAAGCTTATTTATTCCCCATATTCCAAATATAAACAACAAAACTACTGAAACTAAAGTAACCGCTATAGGCAAAATAGTTATACCAACACCAAGTATAAACAATGCTACTAAAAGCATCTTAAGAAAACTCTTTAAATTATATCCATTCAAATACACCATAATATCCCTTCTTTCCTTTTATGTTATACTCATCAATTTCTAAAATTCATAATTTTGTTTTGAATACTGTACCGTTTTAAGAATATAACGAATACCTCTATATATATTATATCACACATTATGTTATATTGTAATATATAACCTTTAAAAAAGTATTAAAAATTTGTTAATTATAATAAGCCCCCATCTACCGTAAATACTTTTCCTGTAATATAGCTTGCATCATCACTAGCTAAAAACAATGCTAATTTAGCTACATCTTCTGTTTTACCAAATTTCATCATAGGAATCTCATTTTTCAATTCATCTTTTTCTTCATATGTAAGCCATTTATTCATTTCAGTATCAATAACCCCAGGTGCAATTGCATTAACCCTAATACTTGATGGTGCCAATTCTTTTGCCAATGCTTTTGTAAAAGAGTTTATTCCTCCCTTAGACGCGGAATAAATGACTTCACATGATGCTCCAACTTCTCCCCATATAGATGATATATTTATAATGCACCCTTTCTTCTTGCTTATCATATATTTAGTAGCATTATGTGAGCAATTAAATGTTCCTTTTAAATTTATACCAATTATATCGTCCCAATCTTTTTCGGTATTATCGATAAAGAGATTAACCTTTGATATGCCAGCATTATTTACTAAAATATCTAATACTCCAAATCTTTCAATTACAAAATCAATTAGATTTTTGGCATAATTATAATCGCTTATATCTCCTTTTGAAGAAATTGCATATACACCTAATCCTCTAAGCATTTCTGTCGTTTTATACGCTTCTTCATCATTTTTATTATAATTTATAATAATCGCCGCTCCAGCTTTAGCAAACTCAATAGCAATAGCCTTCCCTATTCCTCTTGACCCTCCAGTAATAACAGCCACTTTACCCTTCAATTTCAAATGAATCACCCTCTTTATTTTTTCTATAATTAATACATCAATATTATATCATTTTTTATTTTTTGTATATATTTTATTACTTTGCATATAATAAATTTAGATAGTTGATAGCTAATTGCTTTTAGGATGGATCCATCTTTTATATATATACATTAGTTATAACTGTCATTTTTCAAAGAAAATACTGTGTTGTTTTCTTTGAAAGTGTTGTGTAAGCCAAAATATATCTTGCGCAACATAAGAGAGTGAATCAATGAAAGATGATGCTTAAGCGGATTTCATTGATTCACTTTGTTTTAACTTTGCTTTGATCTCAAATGTAAGTCCAGCCAATTGATAATGAATATCATTTCTTTTTTTGAAAAACGCTTTATTTATTAAATTTTTTATGATATTATTATTGTGTAAATTTTAATATGAAAGGAGAAATTGGTATGGCATATAAAATTACAGATGCATGCATCAGTTGTGGAGCTTGTGCTTCTGAATGTCCAGTTAACGCTATTACTGAAGGAGACGGAATCTATGTAATCGACGCAAGTACTTGTATCGATTGTGGAAACTGTGCTAATGTTTGCCCAGTTGGTGCTCCTGTTGCTGAATAATAACAACATAGTAGTAATAAATCAGTTACACCTACAAGATTTATTTTTGTAGGTGTTGTTTTTATATTTTAAGCCATTTTTTTATCCTTACAATATTCATTTAGGTACTTTTCAAAATCCCACTTTTTCAAGAACTTTCTTGCTGCTCTATAACCTGACTGAAAAAGCCTAATACTTTTCTGTTTAGATATATTAAATTCAGTCGTTTCAACTCCTAAAGTAGGTATAAAAACAGTCCTATATTTATCTCTTTCACTTAAATTAGAACCATTTGTTTCTGCCGACATAGTATCTGCTATATCAAAAAGAAAAGACATAGCATCTGTTTTACCTTCATAAGTATATCCTATCATATTATTATCAAATTTAAACCCTATTGTTGGAATAGTCAATTCTTCTTTTGAATCAAATATATTTATTGGATAATTGCAACATATTCCACCATCAACAATGTAGCTAATACCATCTTTATGCTTAAGCTCAATAGGCTTAAAGTAAAAAGGTATACTTATACTCATTCTAACCGCTCTAGCAATAGAAAACTCAAATGGATCTAATCCATAATATGATAAATCATCTGGAATTACTAACATCTTTTTTAATGTTATATCAGAAGCTATTATCTTTAATTTTGATTCATCTTCGAAACAAACATCTTTAAATCTCTCAATTCCTTTTGCCTTTAATAATTCATACATCCAATTTTCAAAGTATTCACCAGAATATATTCCCTTGTCCTTAAAAAAACCTAATGCCTTACCAACTAGAGGAATTCTATGCATACCTTCTCTATCTAAAAATCTTGTAAAATCTGTATCAACTAATATTTTTTCTAATTCTTTAGGAGTATATCCAGCTATAATTAGTGCAGCTATAACTGCCCCTGCTGACGTTCCTGCTGTTTTTCTCCACACATATCCTTTTTTCTCAAAATACCTTAAAGCACCTACTATGCCTATGCCCCTCATTCCTCCCCCTTCAAATACAGCATCAACCTTCATGAATTTCACCTCTTTCCATATATAGTATCTATTAAGTATATTTTACCATTATTTATATGTTTTATAAATATATTAACTAGTTTTACTTCAATTCGTAATATTCACTATAAAAATCTCTGCATACTGCATTTTTTCGTTGTAATATGTGATAAAAATTCAAACTACGAATTGAAGATAGTTTTAGTTAAATGCATATAATTGATTAATAGTGCAAAAAATAATATAAATTAATTGAAAGTGGGAATATAGGCATGGTTACTACACTTGATAAAAACATTGAAAAAAATCTTAATTTAATATATTCAAATATGGCTTTAAATGATAATTTCATAACTAGAAATATAAAACTTAAAGGTAATATATCATGTTCTATCTTATACATTAATGGGCTAGTTAATCAGCAGTATATAGAAAACAGTATACTCTATCCTCTTTTGTTTAAAATAGATGAAGAATTGCTTGTAGATAATAACCTTCCAAGATATCTAGCAGAAAAATATATACCGAGTTATAGCATTAAAATAACAAAAGATGTTATATCAATAACCAATTCACTGAAAAGAGGCAAATGTGTTATTCTTGTGGATAATAGCGATAATTGTTTAATATGCAACACAACTGGTGGAACACATAGAGCAGTAACTGAATCGAATGTTGAAAGACACGTGAGAGGTGATAAGGAATCTTTTGTTGAAAATCTAGAAATGAATATTGCAATTATTCAGCAAAAATTAAGAAATAGCCATTTTAAAATAGAAAAATTTATATTGGGTAAAGAAAGCGAAAATGATGTTGTGCTAATGTATATTGATAACTTAATAGACCCAAATATATTAGGTAATATTAAAAACAAATTAAATTCTATAAATGCAAAATATTTACCTGATACAGGATATATTACTCAATACATTGAAGGACACAAATTCAGCTTTTTTCCTCAAACAAAAACCACAGAAAAACCAGATAAGGCAATTTCAGATATGCTACAGGGCAAAGCTGTTGTCATGGTAAATGGTTCTCCTCAGGTCATAGTTTTGCCTGCTGTTTTTATAGAATTTTTTCAAGCATTCGAAGATTATTCAAACAGATTGTTCATTGGAAACGTTATTAGAATATTACGAGTTATATCTTCCTTTATTGTAATTTTTCTTGGCCCTATGTATTTGGTATTGCTAGAATATAATGCTGAGTTAATTCCCATTAGCCTTATAAAAATAATAATTAATTCAAGACTAGGAATTCCATTAAACCCATTTTTAGAATTAATATTTATGGAATTTTTTATTGAACTTCTTAGAGAAGGAGGGTTAAGACTTCCAACACCAATAGGTCAAACGCTTAGTATTATTGGAGGTATCATACTTGGCGATGCAGCAACAAAGTCTGGAATAGTAAGTCCAACTACACTTGTTGTAGTTGCACTTTCAGTAATAGCTTCTTTTTTGATTCCAAACTATGAAATGTCTCTTTCTATTAGATTTTTGAGATTTCCAATGTTAATATTAGCAAAACTATTTGGATTTTTTGGGATAATAATTGGTGCATTTTTTATTCTAGTGCACTTAACAAGCATAGATTCATTTGGAATACCTTATTTTACACCAATAGCACCATTGAGGATAACTGGTTTCAAAGATCTTTTTATTAAAATGCCAATTAATTCATTTAATAAAATGACCAATTTATTTAAATTTCCTAATAATAAGGAGCATTGATATGGACAACAAATTAACCAATCGTCAATATATAGCGCTAATATTAAACTCATTTATAGGTATAGGAATAATAACATTAGCAGGTGATTTATGCAAGGATGCTAAGCAAAATGCATGGATTTCCGCTATCATAGGTGGTATTCTTCCATTATTTGTACTTTTATCATCAGCCTACATATCTAAAAAACTTAATTATTGCGAATTCAAATATATTGCAGAAAATACTTATGGAAAATATTTATCAAAAATTATTCCTTTTATTTTTATAATAGATTCAATGCTCTATATACCTATAATAGTAGTTAATTATACTCAAATATTAAAAACTTCTATATCTAAATTCATGCCTGAATTTCTAGTCGTATTGATATTTGTTTCTATAATGACATATACATCATGGCACAATATTAAAGTACTCGGTCGTTTAAGTGAAATATCTATATACTTCATACTCTCTATTGTTATAGTGCTTCTATTCTTTGCAAATAAAGGCGATGTGAAAAACCTACAACCTTTTGCAACATGTTACAAAGATATAATAAAAGCTGTACCTAAAAGTTTACTTGCATATCAGGGAGGGGAAGTATGTTTCTTTTTATCAAGTTATATATCAAATAGAAAAAGTCTAAAAAAAAATGCTATTCTAATAACATCAGTCGTAACATTTTTTTATGCATATATTGTGTTTATTACAATATATTTTCTAGGATGGGAGCTAACATCTAAGACGAATAATGTACTACTTTTTATATTTGAAACTCAAAGACTTCACATAATATCCGATTTAAAAGCAGTTTTTTTGATTTTTTGGAGTAATTCAATTTTTTTAACTACTTCAATTTTTGATTATCCTATGGTTTATTCACTATCTTATGTCTTTAAATTAGATTATAAAAAAGCCTGCTTATTACCTGTACCAGTATTATTTTTATTAAGCTATATATCTCTAAAAAATGATAACTTTTTTAAAAAAGTAGTGAAACCAACAGCAACAATAGTCTCGTATATACTCGTCATTTGGGTTGCTATTACAGTAATAATAGTCTTTTTTAAAACAAGAGGTGAAAAAAATGCATAAAACAAAATTAATTTTTAAAAGCCTTGTAATTATTACACTTACACCATTTTTTTTATGTAGTTGCTATGATGCAGTCCCTATAGAAGAATTGAGCTTAATAGTTGGAATAGGGGACGATTTAGATACCGAATGTGATTATCCATATTCAGCAACACTAGAAACATTAATTTTTAAAGGAAATAACAATATATCTCATACAGCTTTAACAGGTAAGGGATACACTTTGTACACTACACAAAACGATAGACAAACAAAAAACAGTAAAGAATGGTTGCTCGCTGATGAAATTGTATACTTGATAAGTGAATCTAGAGCAAGAAGTGGTATTAAAGATTTTATGGATGCTACTTTAAGAGATGCTAATAGAAATGAAAATGCCTATATAGCTATAACCAAGCAAAGCACAGAAAAGTTTTTTACAAATGAACCTTTTTATTCAACAACAAATTCAGAAGAAATAGCATCATTATTGCAGTTTTCAAAAGAAGCTAATTTTTTTTATACTAATCCAACATTAATGAATATGCTGTTATCATACAATCAAGAAGGCAGAAAGATGGCATTACTCTACATAGAATTAAAAGAAGGCAGACCCCAAGTAACAGGACTTGCACTATTCAAAGGTGCTACAATGATAGAAAAGATTTCTTTAAATGAAGCTAGATTAATCAATCTACTAAGAAATAATAAATCAACTGGTTATATAAGCATTAATACTTCAAATAAAGAAAATTATACTGATTTTACAGGTAAAAATAGCATCAAAGTAAAAGTTTCAAAACAAAATAATATATTTGTCTACGATATTTATGTAACATTAAAAGGAGTTCTAACAGTAAATTCCATTTGCGAAGAAGATAACAGCTTTTGCAATAAAGAAAAAATACAATCTACATTCGAAGAAAAGCTAGAAAAAGTGCTTTATAAAGAAATACAAAAAATGCAACAAGTATATAAAACAGATTGGCTTGATTTAGGATATTATGCTGTTGCAAAATACGGAAGGGAAAAAAACGTAGCTAGTGATGATAATTTTTGCAAATCAAAAATAAATGTTCACGTTAATGTAAAAGTAACTTCTCTTGGCAGAAAATCAGATAAATAGGCTGTTATTCCAAAATAACAGCCTTTCAATTATACATAAAATTTTATTATTTTATTATAGAGTTCTTCTGCAGTGTCACCCGCTATTAATTTTCCATCAACTCTTGCTATATAAAGCCTTCCACATTTATTACATTCTCCAATACACTGATTAACTGAAGTTTCAAATTCAGGATGATATTTTTTTATCATATCTAGTACCTTCCCTCGTGCTTTATTGTGTTCGCAAAAACTTATTTTCATATACTTCACTCCATTTCTATATCTGATATCTCTAAAAATAAACATATTTTTGCATTTAATACAATATTTTTAGTGTACAAATTTTACTAAACCAAAAATAGTAAAATGAAAATTATCTATTACCCTTATGATTTCTAATATTAGCTGCAATTATTACAGTAAGAGGTATTGTCAGTGCCAATCCTATACTCCCCGCAATCGCTCTTATTATTTCTGCTGAAACCATATCTAAATTAATTATTTCCCTAAACTTCATATTTGATGCCATAAAAAGTAGCATTAGGCATTTGAAAGAAAATAACAAGTCAAAGATGCGACGTATATTTTGTGAAATACAAAGAGTTGGGTTCCGCTGATAGTAGGTTCTATCAACGGGTTCCAACGATGAAGTAGTTCGCAAAATAGACTAGCATACTGACTAGTTATTTTTTTGAAAATGCCTTAATTCCAATGCACCTCCAGTATAAGCTAAAATCAATGTATTAGACATTTTTCACTAACACATACAAATATTTTGTCTCCTTATTAATACTATTATATTAACTCAATTTTAATAATAATTAAAATTGAGTTAATTATCATTTGATTAAATAATTGCTAAATATACAAGCATTACAAACATATCAACTAATTCATTGTTAGCTCCAAGCGTATCCCCAGTAAGTCCACCTATTTTGCTTTCACAATATTTGTTAAACAATAATGCAATTATTAATGCTACACTCATGAGTATTATAGAATATTTTACTCCTATAAGTTTAAATATGAAAACAAATGTAAATAATGCCGATATTATAACTCTTTTTAAATCTATATTGTTTATAAAAAGATTTCCGGTGCCTGATTTTTTAGCACATTTTCCTATATACGATATAAACACTACTGAAAACTTTGAAAGTACAGGTGCCGCTATTATAATAAATGCTACATTTTTCTCTATAATGGCTATTATTACTGCATATCTTATGAGTATATCAAACACAATTGCTATACTCGAAAATGTACCAACTCTGCTATCCTTCATTATTTCTATTATTTTTTCTTTTTGCTTTCCTTTAAATGCAAAAAATCCATCACAAACATCACCTAAACCGTCAACATGAGTTGCTCCTGTAATTAATATTGAAACCATAATTACAAATATAGCGGTTATTTTAGGTGGAAAAATTTTATTAAACAAATAAAAAACTGTCCATTGACTTACTCCAATGAAGAGACCTACAAATATAAAAAATATAGAACCTTTTTTAAAGTTTTCCATATCACAATTCAAATTTTTATTTATAGGTATTCTTGTAAAGAATTGAAAATACAACAAAAAATCATTCAATAACTCGCTCATAAATTTCTTCATACTTAAATGCTACAATTTGCAGCTACCCCCAATCTAGTTTTACTTTAATCTAAGTGGAAGTCCGCATGAAATAATATAAACTTCATCACTTAAACTTGCTATGTACTGATTAACAAATCCAGCAATATCTCTAAAAATTCTACTCAACTTATATTCTGGTACTAATCCCCACCCTACTTCATTTGTTACCATTATTAAATTAATATCTTTATCTCTACATTTATCTATGAATTTTTTGAACTGAAACTTAATGTGTTTCAATAAAACATCTATATCATTATGTGACATTTTTTCAAAATCTCTTTTTTCATCAAACATCAAATTTGTAACCATAACAGTAACACAATCAAGAAGTACATACTTGCTATTCCAATTTTCTACAGCTAAATCTAAATCCTTATATCCTTCATAAGTTGTCCATTTTTGATTTCTGTCTGCTCTGTGCCTCTTTATTCTATATTCCATTTCTTTATCTGTCACAATAGCTGTAGCAATATATAAAACATCATCTTTACCCTTAAGCATACTTTCAGCATAAGAACTTTTTCCGCTTCTGCTTCCACCCGTAATAAGCGTTACCTTGCCCATTTTTCCATCCCCTATTCTATTTTTTGCTTCTTATTAATTACCATAAAATAATAAACTTTCTGTTTTATTACTATATATTTCTTTACCATATGTTCTCTCAACCACCACTAAGACAAGCAACTGCGGTTTTCTTGCCATAATTTTTATGAATTGCAATGCAAAATTGAATCCAAAAACATATTGCCATATTCATATTTTAGCAATGCTATATCTCCATTCTTGCATCCAAATTTCCAAAACATATTTATATTCTTATCTAACAAATAACAATAAATCGCCCTCATCACCCCTGAATGCGTGATTATTAATATATTTTCTGCATCAATATTTTTTAAATCATCCATAAAACTATTCACTCTGTTGCACATATCACTGCAACTTTCTCCATTTAATGGACAATAGTTTACCCAATCTTCACTCCACTTTTTATATTCTTCTGGATACTTATTTATTATTTCCTCATAAGTTAATCCCTCAAATATTCCAAAACTTGACTCATTTAATCTCGGATCAATAATGTAATCATTCCTTTTACATTTAAATATTATATCAGCAGTTTGTCTTGTTCTCTTTCTTTCACTTATAAAAACCTTATCAAATTTTATATTTTTTAAATGTTTAGCTGCCATATAAATCTGCTTTTTACCGCACTCGTTCATATCAATATCCATATCACCATAATACAATTTTTCTTTGTTTTCATTAGTTTGCCCATGTCTAAGCAAATATATATTCAATGACTTCACCCCAAATTATGTAAATATTGTTACCTCATTTCAATAAGATAATCTGTAACAATTCCAGCTTGATCAAAAGTACCCATATTATTTATTACATGAAGTGCTGCTTCAATTATGTTAAATGCTAATGCACATCCAGTGCCTTCTCCCAATCTCATACCTAGATTCAAAAAAGGATCTAATCCAATTTCATTCATAATATATTTTGCTCCCGGTTCAGCCGACAAATGCGATGGGAATATGTAATTTTTTACTAGAGGATTTAATCTATATGCACATAGTGCCGCTGCTGATGCAATAAAACCATCTATAACAATAGGCTTTCTGTTTTTAGCTGCACCCAAATAGCATCCACATAAACCAGCTATATCAAAACCCCCAACTTTCGAAATCACATCAATGATGTCATTCCTATTTGGTTTATTTAATTCAATTGCCTTTTTTATAACAAGCTTTTTATTTTCAAATTGCTCATCTGTTAATGCAGCTCCTCTACCAGTAGCAGTATCAACATCTAATCCAGACAATACACTCAATATAGCTGAACTCGTAGTAGTATTGCCAATTCCCATCTCTCCAGTTCCAAATAAATCGTATCCTTTCTGTACAAGGTTGTCCACAATCTCAATTCCAGTTTCAATTGCTTTAATTGCTTCTTCTCTCGTCATAGCAGGACCTTTTAGCATATTATTAGTACCATTAGCTATTTTTCTATCCAAAATTTTAGTATTATTTATTTCTCCTTTAATTCCTATATCAACAACTGTAATTTCAGAATTAACAAAATCAGCAAGTACATTAACTCCAGTAATACCTCTTGTAAAATTGTTAGAGACTATCCATGTTAATTCTTGAGGGCAACTGCTTACACCTTCGTCTTGAACTCCATTATCAGCACACATTATTATAATCGTTTTTTTGTTGATATTATTATGCACATTACCTGTTATTCCAGCCATTTTTGCAGCTATATTTTCTAATTCACCTAAGCTCGCAATGGGCTTTGTAAGACCATCCAAATACTTCCATGCATCCTTAACAGCATTTTCATTCAAAGGTTCAATACTTTTCAATGTTTCATTTAATAATTTCATGTATATCACTTCCTTACACTGTTATCTATTTATTAATAATAACGCTACATAGAAACATAATCAACTGTATGATATAATTATCTTTGGAGGTGATATTATATCGGTACTGCTAGAACTGTATCATCTGAAATAATCTAAAGATATATTCAAAACCAAAAGAATGTTTCTATAAAATTATTTTTTATTATTTATATTATAATCATATATTTTATGTTCTTCACGTTTTTCACATTTTTTCATTTTAAAATGATTAATTATCATAGTAATTATAAGAATAATTACTATAATATAGGTAATAAAAGTATTATTTGAAAATATTAACGATAAACTTACACCTAATAATAAGAAACCTTCAATTATGCCATGTTTACCGCTAAGTTTTAATGAATCAACACCACAATCTTTCATAGTGGGTTTATAAGAGATAACTAGTGCTTTAATACCTAGCAAAATTAATATTACAGACATTATACATAATCCGATTGAAAAATCCAAATTAGTCATTATTATTTACTCCTTTTTATTATTTTAATAAATGAAATAACTCATTATAAATGTATCGTAAAAATTTTTTCCGTCTTTAATATCATTTATTAACAATCCTTCTTTTATAAAACCAAGTTTACTATATAATTTAATAGCCTTTAAATTATCAACTCTAATGTCAAAATTGCAAAACAAATTGTAATTTACATATACAAAAAAGCATCTCATATGTATTTCTACCTATGAGATGCTTTTTTGATTTATCGATATCAACTTGTGTATATTCTCTAAAACTTCAATGCTATCTTATTTCACTTTCATCTATGGTTGGAAGATTAGATAAGTTATTTGTGATGTTACCATCTCCAACTCCTCTTAAAAACTCTTCACCCTTTTTTGAAGTAGCTACATTTACACCTTGTATTGCACCCTGTCTAGCCATTTCAATAGCTTGATCTTTCATAATGATTTCTCCATTTTCAAGTTGATAAGCTGTTATCTCACCTCTATTATCCTTAACGACTTTAGTTATTACATGTTTTGATTCTAAATTCATAATCATACCTCCATTTTTATGAGTAAATTTTATACCCATAATAAATAAATTCAAAGCTATTTATATGCTTTGAATTTATTTTATCCATTTCAACTATTTTTTATTATCTTTTTAGTTTGGCAATCAAAAACATAGTCTTCATACCTAATTTAGTAAATTTCTCCTCATATTCTGTCATTGGACTCTCAGAATTATATATGCTGCTATGCAAATCAAAAGTTAAATACTTAAGCTTAAATCCATTTTGTTTGAAATAGTTGCATGAATCCATAAAAAATGGCTTATTATCTGTCTTAAACCATATCTCTGCTTCTGGCTTTAAAAACTTCTTATACATATCCAAAAACCTACCATAAGTCAGTCTTCTTTTATTATGCCTTGGTTTTGGCCATGGTGTAGAAAAATTCAAGAATATTCTTCCAATATCATTTTTATCAAAAACGCCATCCATAAGCATTATATTTATAGGTAGTATTCTAACGTTCTCCAAATTCAACTTTTCAATTTTTCTTAGCACATAAATTAATACTTCATCTTTTAAATCCACTGCAATATAATTTATATCTGGATTTCTCTGAGCCATTTCAGCTATAAATGCTCCTCTTCCACATCCAAGTTCTAAATGTATTTCATTATCATTTTGAAATACTTCATTCCATTTTCCCTTCAATTCATATGGATTATATATACAAAATCTACTTGCTTCCATTTGTGGTCTTGCAGCCCAATTTTTTCTTAAACGCATATCATTCCACCTCAATTTTTTATATAAACCTACATATGCAAAATATATAATCATAATACTTTACATATTATTTGTTTTTATACTTTATTATAATAACAGTCAATCAGGCAGGTTGCAAGTTGTAAACACAAATACTTTTACACCACAGCTTTTATTAATTTTAATTTTCCTTCTATATCATATTCTATTCCTTTAGGAATATATATCGTTTCCTCTTTATTTAATTTAAGTAACTGAGAATCAGTCTTTATAGTTCCTTCACCTTCTATAACAGTATAACTGTGGAATTCTTCTGTTACTTTGCATCTATATTTATCATTTATATCTAATTTTTCTACTGTAAAATATGGTGTTTCTAATTTACTGAAATTTTCTATTTTACCACCTTTATTTTTACCTTCGTAATCTATAACATCTATCGATTTTTCTATATGAACTTCCCTATCTCTACCCCAATCATACAATCTATATGTTATATTGCTATTTTGTTGTACTTCAATGACCTTTATCCCACCACCTATTGCATGAACTGTTCCTGATGGTATATAAATAAAATCTCCTTTTTTAATATCTATAAACTCTAAACATTCTTCAATTTTATTATCATTTATTATTTTGCTGAGGCTTTCCTTATCTAACCCTTTTTTTATACCTGAAACAAGAGTAGCACCTTCATCAGCCTCTAGAACATACCAGCATTCTGTTTTACCTTTTGAATTTTCATTTTTCATTGCATATTCATCATCTGGATGTACTTGAACTGATAATGTCTTCTCTGCATTAATGATTTTTATCAGTATAGGGAAATCATCACCATTCTCCAATACTTCTGATAATTTTTTTCCTTTGTAAATTCCATTATCAACTACAGCATTTCCATATTTGTGAGATGATAGCATCCATTTTTCCCATCCCCATATCTTTTCACTTAAAAATGGTTTTAACTTTAATATATATTTTTCTTTCATAATAATATCACTCCCTAAACACATACTCGTTTTAATATTATCATTAATATTGTAAATTTACTACTAAAAAAGAATGCTTCCAGAGATTTCGCATCAAAATTCCAGTTAAAAATTTGTTTTTACTAAGATTTATTCTTTTAACATTTACTTGAATAACTGGGAAGCCTGCAAACCGATAGGCCTTAAAAATAGTTACACCTCCCCCTACCCCAAGAAATTTTAATAATTAATTTCCAGTTTTGTTTTTAAATTATGTTTTAGCAAATATTGGATTAATCCAGTCTTCTTCTATAGTAAATCTTTCATCTCTTATATCTTCAATAATATCTATTTGTAACATTCGTTTTTTTCTAAAACCTCTAATACATCTAAAGAAATATAATT
>NZ_LTBA01000005.1 GCF_001594005.1 Clostridium tepidiprofundi DSM 19306
GAACAACTAAATATTCAAAGAGTACTAGCAAAATCTAAATGGGGCTTTATTACTAGAATAATTAATAAAGTATTAGCTCATAATCTTTGTTTCTTTATCAATAAAACGTTAGGTATTAATGTAAATCCAGCTAAAATTAAACAACTTATATTTGGTTAATTATTCCTGAAGCGAACTTGATTTTAGTGGATACTTATACTTATTCTTAATGGAATAATTATCATTTAAATAAAAATTATTCTATTAGCACAACGGGTTAAATTATTATGGTGTTAAGGTATAATTAATGGTGTTAAGGTATAATTAATAGAAAAAGACCACATTTAAGGGGGAAAAATGATGAATACAGAATTTTTTATAAGAAATAGAAATAATTTAATAAAAAAACTTGATGATAATTCCATACTATTGCTATTTGCAGGTTATGCACCATATAAGTCGGCAGATGAGAAATATGAATTTGTACCTAATAGAAATTTCTACTATCTCACTGGTATAGATAGAGAAAAAATAATTTTTATGGTAGCTAAGATTAATGGAAATGTTCAAGAAAAATTATTTGTAGAGAGACCAGATCCAGTTATGGCAAGATGGATTGGTGCAAGGATGACAGATAAGGAGGCAAGCCAAGTTTCCGGTATTGAGTGTGTAGACTATTTAGATAAATTTGAAGATACATTAAGTTCTTTATTAACAAGAAATAGGATAGAAAATGTGTATCTAGATTTAGAAAGACAGGAGATTGGAACGGCTATAACGGAGGCTCAGAAATTTGGAAAAATTGTTTTAGAGAAATATCCATATATACATATTAAAAATGTATATTATGATATTGCAGAACTAAGAATGATTAAGTCAGAAGAGGAAGTACAGCTTATAAGAAAAGCTATTGATATAACTAATGAGGGTATTCAGAATATATTAAAAAATATTAAACCAGGTGTTATGGAATATGAAATAGAGGCATATTTTGATTATACATTAAAGAAGAATGGCATAAAAAATAAAGCTTTTTCTACAATAGCAGCATCGGGTAAAAATGCAACAATACTACATTATTCTGAAAATAATTGTAAGATTGAAGATAATAGCTTAATGCTATTTGATCTAGGAGCACAATATAAATATTATAATGCTGATATAAGTCGTACTTTCCCTGTTAATGGTAAATTTACTAAGAGACAAAAAGAAGTATATGAAGTTGTTTTAAGAGCACAAAAAGCTGTAGAAGAAGCAGCTAAACCTGGAGTACTTTTCAAAAATTTAAATGAAATTACTAAAAGGGTTTTAATTGAAGGATGTAAAGAACTTGGATTGATAAAGGATGATAGTGAATTAATTAAATATTATTTCCACGGTGTTTCTCATTATTTAGGTGCTGATGCACATGATGTCGGTACTTATAATATAGAATTAAAGCCAGGTATGGTAATCACAAATGAACCAGGGTTATATATAGAAGAAGAAGGTATTGGAATAAGAATTGAAGATGATTTATTGATAACTGAAAATGGATGTGAAAACTTATCCAAGGATATTATCAAAACTGTAGAAGATATTGAGGAATTTATGAAAAATAGATAATATATTAAATTAAACAATAAATTAGACAATGTGGAAATTGGGCTGAAAAGTTCATATTTCCACATTTGCGTTGTAAGAATTTGTTGTTAACATAGGGGGAATAGATAGAATGATAAAGAAATTTATACACTATTATAAACCGCATATTAAATTGTTTTTGCTAGATATTTTATGTGCACTATTTATGGCGGTTGCTGATTTGGCATTTCCTATGGTTACTAAAGATATAGTCAATAATGTTATTCCTAATAGAATGATTAAATTATTGTATATTTATGTTTTGATTTTAGTAGTATTATATGTGCTTAAATTGATATGCAATTATGTAGTAGATTATTGGGGACATGTAGTTGGAGTTAGGATGCAGTATGATATGAGAAAGGATTTATTTGCACATCTTCAAACACTACCTTTTAGTTATTTTGATGATACTAAAACTGGGCATATTATGTCTAGAATGATAAACGATTTAAGAGATGTATCTGAGCTTGCACATCACGGTCCAGAAGATTTGTTTATTTCAACAGTTATGATATTTGGTTCATTCATTATATTATGTACTGTAAATTGGCAATTAACGTTGATAATTTTTGCTTTTATGCCAATATTGATATGGTTTGCAATTAAGAAAAGAGTTAAAATGTCAGAAGCATTTAAAGTGAACAGAAAAAAAATTGCGGTTGTTAATGCTCAATTAGAAAACAGTATTTCAGGAATAAGAGTTGCAAAATCTTTTACAAATGAAGAATATGAAAAGCAAAAATTTGATGAAGGCAATAGAGAATTTAAGGAAGCTAGAGAGAATGCATTTAAGACTATGGCGGAATTTTCTTCAGGAATGAGATTTATGCTAAATATTTTAAATGTTATAGTGTTATTTGCAGGAGGATTATTTTTATATTACCATAAAATAAATTTAGGAGAATTGTTAGCGTATTTTCTTTATATAAACTTTTTTATGCAGCCTGTTAGGAGACTTACTTCTTTTGTTGAACAGTATCAGCTTGGAATGACAGGATTTGAAAGATTTATTGAAATAATGAATATAAAACCTGATATTATTGATGATGCGGATGCTATTGAACTTAAAAACGTAAAAGGAGATATTGAATTTAGAAATGTTACTTTTAACTATAATGAAAATCATTCAATATTAAGAAATCTATCTTTTAAAGTTGGAAGCGGCAAAACACTTGCATTAGTAGGACCATCAGGTGGAGGAAAAACTACTATATGTCATTTGATTCCAAGGTTTTATGAAATTTCTGAAGGTGAAATTCTTATTGATGGGATAAATATAAGAAATGTAACTCTTAAATCACTTAGAAAGAACATAGGTATAGTTCAACAAGAAGTATTTTTATTTACTGGTACTATAAAAGAAAACATTTTATATGGTAAACCAGGAGCGACAGATGATGAAATCATTGAAGCAGCTAAAAATGCAAATATCCATGATTTTATTCTTTCTTTACCAGAGGGTTATGATACTTATATTGGAGAAAGAGGAGTAAAGTTATCAGGAGGGCAAAAACAAAGAATATCAATTGCTAGGGTGTTTTTGAAAAATCCACCAATACTAATACTAGATGAGGCAACATCTGCACTTGATAACAATTCAGAAATAATAATCCAAAAATCTCTTGAAAAATTATCAAAAGAAAGAACTACATTAGTTGTTGCACATAGGTTATCTACCATAGTAAATGCTGATGAAATACTTGTGTTGACTAATGAAGGAATAAAAGAAAGAGGAAGTCATGATGAATTAATAGAACGTGAAGGAATATATGCTCAGTTATTTAATGCACAATTTAAAGGGTATATACCAGATTTTGCATAAAATTATTTCAAAAAAAAGGAAATTAGCTCTTCTCATAGAATATGTACAATGTGGTTGTAATAAAATGTAAAAATCAACTATAATACTATAATATTGTAATGAGTATACCATTTTGGTAAGTAGTTAATTAAGTAATATCAGGAGGGAGGTAGACTGTTGCAGAATTATTATAAAAGTCTATAAAACTATCTAAAAAATTGTTAAGGATACAAGTACTAAATTTGTGATATAATAGAGTTAGCTATTGTGAATCCCGTATATTGCGAAAGTGATATAACCATTGGGTAGAACCATGAGGGTGGTAGTTAGCGAAAACCAAGCAAATGTTAGTGAATACAAGTAGTTACACTTAAAAGTAAACTTGTATATGTAGGATTCGTTGTATCCGAATTTAAGCCCTCGGACTATTATATCAAACCAAAGTAGCTTCGGCAAAATGGGATAGGTTGAACAGGGAATTAAACAAGCTTTATAGAGTTTTATAAGGTTTTGGCAACGGAATAGGAATGATAAGGTGTAAAAATAATGTGGAAGAGCTAATCAAAAAACAAGGGAGCTTTAAATACTTTAAAGAATCAGCACAGGTAGATGTTTCATTAAAAAGCGATGAGTTAATAAGAATAAGGTATAATAATCCAAAGTGTATTGTTATCAACTTTTTTAATTATGATGATGCAATTTCTAGGTTATATAAGGACAGAAAGTATATAAATAAATATTTATAATTTTTACACATGCAATGTAGTTCAATACATATGCATGTTTTTATAGATTATACTAATATACTGATTAGTTATTTTTGATTAGTTATTTTTGAAGAGGCTTTTATAAGCATAATTAAAAAAATAATGTATTTATACGAATTAAACTTGAAAAAATAACTACTAAGTAGTAAAATTAATAATGGTCAAAGAAAGTCAAAGGCTAATTAATGAAAGGAATGGTAGTGTGGCGAGATTATCGGATTTGATAGAAGAATTTATTAAAGAAATGTTTGTTGATAAAGATGACTATGAATTAGAGATAAAAAGAAATGAATTAGCAAATTATTTTAGCTGTGCACCATCTCAAATAAATTACGTTTTAACAACTAGATTTACAACAGATAAGGGATATATTATTGAAAGTAGAAGAGGCGGCGGAGGATGCATAAAAATAAAGAAGATTGAATATAAGGAGCATAATTCTTTAGCAGATGTTATTTCTGAAAAAATAGGTAATAGTATAACATATTCAACTGGTCTTGGCATAGTAAATAATTTACTTGAAAGCAACATAATTACTGAAAGAGAAGCTAAAATTATAAGAATTGCAATAAATGATAGGACATTAGCCGCTTCTACTGACAGAAGGAACAATGTAAGAGCAGATATATTGAAATCTATTATTATGAGTATATTAAGTTGATTATAAAATATGCAAGGAGTGATAGTATGATTTGCGATAGATGCCATAAAAATGAAGCAAATGTTCACATTACAAAGATAGTAAATGGTGTTAAACAGGAATTGAATTTGTGCGAGAAGTGTGCAAAGGAAATTGAAGGAATAAATATGATAGGAGATATTGAATTTGATACACCATTTTCACTGCAAAATATTATAAATGGAATAATGGATTATGTAAATTACAATAAATCATCAAAAGATGTAAACAATTATGAATTAGTATGTAGAAATTGTAATACATCATATAGAGAATTTAAGAAGAATGGACTTTTAGGATGTAGTGAGTGCTATAAAAATTTTAATGAAGCTTTAATACCTGTAATTAAGAGAGTTCAGGGAAGTATTGAACATACTGGTAAGGTTCCTAAAAACTCTGCAAAAGATATATATAATAAAAGAAAAATTATTAAGTTAAAACAAGAATTACAAAAGGCTATTGCATTAGAAGAATATGAAAAGGCTGCGGAAATTAGAGATGAAATAAAAGAATTGAAAAGTGAATAAGGGGGATGAATATGAAAAATTGGATATATTCTGTAAATGACGAAAACAACGAAAACAATATAGTTATAAGCAGTCGTATCAGATTAGCTAGGAATATTGAAGGAATAGCATTTCCCCACAGACTTGATTCAAAAGATGGAAAAAGTATAGTTAAAGATGTCGAGAAGGCATTTTACAACACAGAATATCCGAATGAAAATTTTAAAACCATTTATTTGTGGGAGAATGATTTAATCAAAAATAGAGTTTTTTTCGATAAGCATTTAATAAGCTATAAATTAGTATCAAACATGGATAAATCAGCTTTCATTGTAAATGATGATGAAACAATAAGTATTATGATAAATGAAGAAGATCATTTGAGAATTCAAGCAATAAGTGCAGGATTAAATTTAAAAGAAACATTTGATGTAGCAAATAAATTTGATGATTTATTAGAAGAAAAAGTTGATTACGCATTTGATGAACAACTTGGATATTTAACAGCCTGTCCGACTAATTTAGGTACTGGTTTGAGAGCATCTGTTATGCTTCATTTACCAATATTGTCTATGCAAAATGAAATGGATAAAATTTTTAATACTGTCTCAAAAATAGGTATGACTATAAGGGGACTTTATGGAGAAGGGTCTAAGGTTCAGGGAAATTTATATCAAATATCAAATCAAATTACTTTGGGACTCGAAGAGGAAGAGATATTAAATAATTTACTTGCTGTGGTAAAACAAATTATTAATCAAGAATATATTTCTCGAGAAAAAGTTGTGAATAAATACAGTTATGAATTCAAGGATAAAATTTTCAGATCATTAGGACTGTTAAGATCTGCATATTTATTGCAAATGGAAGAAACATTAGGTCTTTTATCGAATGTAAGATTAGGTGTAGAAATGGGAATAATTAAAGATGTGACTTTTTCAACATTAAATCAATTGTTAGTGGATATTAGTGATGCATCGATTCAATTAGAAATTGATAAGGAATTGTCAAGTAAGGAATTAGCGTATAGAAGAGCTGAGATTGTAAGGAATAAATTACAAATGAGTTAAATCTATAAATATATTGGAGGTGATAATAATGATGTTTAGCAGGTTTACCGAAAGAGCTCAGAAGGTAATAATATTTGCACAAGAAGCTGCAAATGAATTGAAGCATGGATATGTCGGTACAGAACATATTTTGTTAGGAATTCTAAGAGAAACTGATGGTATATCAAGCAAGGTGCTTAATGAAAATGGTGTAACAATTGATGCTGTAATGAAGCTGATTTTAGAATATGAAGGGCAAGGAGACGTTAATATGCAGAGGCATGAAATACCTCTTACACCTAGAACAAAGAGGTTATTAGATTTAAGTCTTGCTGAAGCTAGTAATTTAAAGCATAATTATATTGCACCGGAACATTTCTTACTTGCATTAGCAAAAGAAGGTGAGGGTGTAGCGTATACTATTTTAGTTAATATTGGGGTTGATATTAATAAGTTGATTAAGCAATTGCTAGATGAGATGGAAAGTTATTCAAATACAACTATGAAAAATTCAGGTAATAATAGAAATAGTGAAACACCTACTTTGGATAAGTTTGGAAGAGATTTGACACAAATGGCATCGGAGGGAAAGCTTGATCCTGTAATAGGTAGAGATAATGAAACGCAGAGGGTTCTTGAAATATTGTGTAGAAGAACTAAAAACAATCCATGTTTAATAGGAGAACCGGGAGTTGGTAAGACAGCTATTGCAGAAGGTTTAGCACAGAAAATAGCATCAGGTAATATACCAGAGCTATTAAAAGACAAAAGAGTTGTAACTTTAGATATGTCATCAATGATAGCAGGTGCTAAATACAGAGGAGAGTTTGAAGAGAGATTAAAAAAGGTTATGGAGGAGATTGAAAATAGTGGGAATGTGATTTTGTTTATTGATGAAATCCATACCATAATAGGTGCAGGTGGAGCAGAAGGTGCAATAGATGCATCAAATATTTTAAAACCGGCACTGGCAAGAGGTCAAATTCAGTGTGTAGGTGCTACTACTATTGATGAGTATAGAAAGTATATAGAAAAAGATGCTGCACTTGAAAGAAGATTTCAACCTGTTATGGTAGGAGAGCCTACTAAAGAAGAGGCATTACAAATACTAAAAGGATTAAGGGATAAATATGAAGCACACCATAGAGCAAAAATTACAGATGAGGCACTAGAAGCAGCAGTAAATTTGTCAGATAGATATATTACAGACCGTTATCTTCCTGATAAAGCAATTGATTTAATAGATGAAGCGGGTGCTAAGGTTAGAATACAAAATTTAACTGCACCACCTAATATGAAAAATCTTGAAGAAGAACTTGAAAAAATATCTAAAGAAAAGGCAGATGCTATAGCTGTTCAGGATTTTGAAAAAGCAGCAGAATTAAGAGATAAAGAGAAAGAAATAAAGAACAAATTAGATTTTATCAAAAATAATTGGAAAACCAAAAATGAAGTAACAGAACATGTTGTTACAGGAGAAGATATAGCAAATGTTGTATCTAAATGGACCAATATACCAGTTGAAAAATTAACAGAAAAAGAGTCTGAAAGGTTGCTTAAATTAGAAGAGATTCTTCACAAAAGAGTTATAGGACAGGATGAAGCTATAAGTTCTGTTTCTAGAGCCGTTAGAAGAGCAAGAGTGGGTCTTAAAGATCCTAAAAGACCTATCGGTTCATTTATATTTTTAGGGCCTACCGGAGTTGGTAAAACTGAATTATCAAAAGCACTTGCTGAGGCTATGTTTGGTGACGAAAATAATATGATAAGAATTGATATGTCAGAGTACATGGAAAAGCATACTGTGTCAAGGCTTATTGGATCTCCTCCAGGATATGTTGGATTTGATGAAGGAGGACAATTAACTAAAAAAGTTAGAGAGAAGCCTTATTCTGTTATTTTATTTGATGAAATAGAAAAAGCACATACAGATGTATTTAACATTTTACTTCAAATACTTGAAGATGGAAGACTTACAGATGGAAAAGGTAGGGTTGTTAATTTTAAAAATACTATAATAATAATGACATCAAATGTAGGTGCTTCAACTATCAAGAAACAAAAGACTTTAGGATTTTCGATTGATTCTGATAGGTCACAAAGTGAATATGAAAAATTAAAAGAAAATATGATGCAAGAATTGAAGCAGACATTTAAGCCTGAATTTTTAAACAGAATTGACGACATAATTGTGTTCCATCCACTAGAAGAAAATGAATTAAAAGAAATTGTAAGACTTATGTTAAATAGTGTTTCAGAAAAATTAAAAGATAATAATATATTTATATCATTTACAAAAGAAGCAGAGGATTATTTGGCTAAGGAAGGATTTGATACTGCTTATGGTGCAAGGCCATTAAGAAGAGCTATTACCAAAATTGTTGAAGATAAACTTTCAGAAGAAATTTTAAGAGGACATGTAAAAAAGGGTGATAGTATATTTGTTACTTGTGAAGATGGTGAATTAAAATTTACCAAGGCGCATTCAGATAAATAATAAGCCAGTATACTAGTCTATTTGGAACACAACTCTTTGTGTTTCACAAAATATATTATTTTATTTAAAATTACCAAAACAATGGAGCTGTCTTTAAAAGATAGCTCCATTATTTGAATAAGGCATTTTCAAAAAATAACTAGTAAGTATGGTATAAAATATATGTTGTATCTTTGACTTATTATTTTTTTAAATGCCTAATAATTTTAATTATAGTATAGAAATTCTACCATATTGAGTATATAATGTTTTTATGAGTGTAAAAGCGGATTACAAATATAGGTTATTGCATATAACTAGGGGATGAATGTATGGCTAAGAATAAGACTGTGTTTATTTGTCAGGAATGTGGGTATGAGTCACCAAAATGGATGGGAAAATGTCCTGAATGCAATTCATGGAACACATTTATTGAAGAACAGAAAACACTTGAATTCAAAAGAGCGGTAACAATAAGTGATAAGCATATTCCACAGAGTATTGTAAATATTGTTTCGAGTAAACAAGAGAGATATGATACAAAAATAAATGAATTGAATAGAGTATTAGGTGGTGGGCTTGTAAAAGGTTCATTAACATTGATTTCAGGGGATCCTGGTATCGGTAAATCAACATTGTTACTTCAAACAGCAGGGAATATTTCGAAAAATTATGGTAAAGTATTATATGTTTCAGGAGAGGAATCCGAGCAGCAGATAAAAATGAGAGCAGATAGATTAAATGCTATTTATAAGGATTTATTTGTTGTTTCAGAAACAAATATAGATATTATTGAAAAGCATGTGAAAGATGTTAAACCTATATTTGTAATAATAGATTCAATACAGACATTATATAAGCCAGTAATTACTTCTGCACCCGGAAGTGTTTCACAGGTTAGAGAATGTTCTAATGAACTTATGAGACTTGCTAAAACTAATAATATACCATTTTTTATTGTTGCACATGTAACAAAGCAGGGTGAACTTGCAGGGCCAAGGGTGCTTGAACATATGGTAGATACTGTTTTATACTTTGAAGGAGAGAGAACTCAAGAATTTAGAATACTGAGGACTATAAAGAATCGTTTTGGTACAACAAGTGAAATAGGGGTATTTGAAATGAGGGAGGAAGGATTGATTGAAATAAGTAATCCTTCGCAGGTGTTTCTTGAAGAAACCAATTATTTAAAGGAAGGTTCAGCAGTAATTGGTATTGTAGAAGGTACTAGACCAGTATTAGTAGAAGTTCAAGCATTGGTAGGACATACCAATGCACCTATGCCAAGAAGAACGTCTATTGGGGTAGAGTCATCAAGGTTAAGTTTGATTCTTGCAGTTTTAGAAAAAAAGCTTAATATACCATTTTATAGTTCAGATGTATATGTAAATGTAGTTGGTGGATTAAACTTAAATGGTACATATGGTGATTTGGGTATTGCATTAGCACTTATATCGAGTGTGAAAGGAATACCTATAAAATTGGAAAAAACAATGATTGTTGGTGAAATAGGATTAACTGGAGAAGTAAGGCCTGTAGCTTTCTGTGAAAAGTTAGTAAATGAAGGTATTAAATTAGGATTTGAAAAATTTATTATACCTAATAATAATTTGGGTAAAATAAATAAATATGAAAATGTTATAGGTGTATCTTCATTGAGAGAATGTTTGAAAAAAGTATTTTAGAAGAGTTGGTGAAAAAAATGAGAATAAAAAGAGATAAGGAATTAATGAATATTTTAAAAATAATGGCACCAGGTACTGAACTTAGGGAAGGTTTGGAGAATATATTAAGGGCAAAAACAGGAGGATTAATTGTTGTAAGTGATAAAGAAGATGTATTAAAATTGGTAGATGGTGGATTTAATATTAATTCTGAATATTCTCCTGCATATGTTTATGAACTTGCAAAGATGGACGGTGCAATTATAATAAGTTCAGATTTAAAAAATATATTATTTGCAAATGCTCAACTAATGCCTGAACCATCAATTCCGACATATGAAACAGGAACAAGACATAGAACTGCACACAGAATTGCAAAACAAACAAATGAACTTGTAGTAGCGATTTCGCAAAGGCGAAATATAATAACAATTTATAAGGGAAATTTAAAATATGTTCTAAGAGATAGTAGTGTTATATTGGCTAGGGCTAATCAGGCGATACAGACTTTAGAAAAATATGTATCGGTATTAGATAGGGTTATAAATAATATTAATTTACTTGAATTTCAAGACTTGGTAACTCTATTTGATGTTATGACAGGTGTACAGAGAATAGAGATGGTTATGAGAATTGTTGAAGAAATTGAAAAATATATTATTGAGCTTGGAAATGAAGGACGACTTATATCAATGCAACTTAATGAATTGATAAGGGATGTTGAAGAAGAAGGAATTTTACTTATTAGAGATTATTGTGAAGAAAGTTTAGATTATAATGAAATATATACAAGAATCCAAAATTCAAGTTCTGAAGAAATTGTCGATTTGGATATGATATCTAAAATGTTAGGTTATTCAGGGGTACCATTAGTTGATACTCTTATTTCTCCGAGGGGCTATAGAATGTTAAATAAAATACCTAGATTACCTTATAGTGTTGTTGAGAACCTAGTTGGGCATTTTAAAGAATTAAAGAATGTTATTGAAGCATCTAATGAGCAACTAGAAAATGTCGAAGGAATTGGAGAAGCAAGAGCTAAGGCTGTTAAAAACGGATTAGTTAGACTCAGAGAACAGTTTATGCTAGATAGGCAATTATAGCACAAAATAGGAAATTATTTTGTGCTATTAACTGTCTTGGTGTCAGCTATCTTAAAGTGAACTTGCCTAATGTATTGATTCTGTCTTCTTCTTTTAGAAAAATGTCATACAAATTTAAATCTAAAAGATTGCACAATGAAGCTAAATAGAATAAATTATTGCCAATTTCTTGTTCGATAATTTCTCTACAATTAGGACACAATTTCCCATATAGATGTGTATCAGAGCCTTTGTTATAACATTCTTTTTGGTTTTCATATTTATCAATTGAAATAGATTTAGATGCTGCATTTATTTCTATACACCCACAACTTGTTACAGATTTAGCCACAGCTCTATTGATCCTTGACTCAGATTCCTGTAATTTAGTAAGTATATCTAATATGCTTCTATGTCTTAAAAGGCATTCATCAACAGAATTTTGAAAATCATCGATTATTATATCTTTCATAATATTCACTCCCCAAATGAAAGTATTTATGCTACTAAGTAAATTATAAGTTTTATTTAAATGATTTGTCAATGAAGATTATTTTAAGAATTTAATATATATTCATAATAAAACACAAACAACTATTTTAATAGGGGGATAATTATGTTAAATTTTGGATGAAATTTATCATAATAAGTAAATAAATTATTAAATAGTGTCGATAATTATTGAAATGTTTTTGGTAATATAATATAGTAAGATAAAAGGCATATAAAATGAAAAAAATGTTAATAATTCAAAGGGAGGTGAAAATATTGTTAAAAAAAATATTAAGAATATTGTTTACACTTATAGGAGCTACGATAGGTTATATTATTGGTGAGATTATTGCTAAATCAGATTTAAGCAAGAATTTTCCTATGTTAATTAATGGAAGTGTTGGCCAGTATATTTTCATAGCAATTCTAGTAATAATATTTGGACTTATATTTTTCTTTTTATCACCTTTGATTAATGCCGCTATAACTAAGGTTATGGACTATGTTGAGAAAGATGTTCAGAGAGTGCCAACATATGATGTTATAGTTGGAACGGCTGGAGGTATAATAGGATTAATTATTTCAACACTCTTTTTTAGTGTACTAAAGAATACAGGTGTAGGAGGAACATTATTTGCTATAATATCTGTGATTTTAACGTTGATTATTACTGCATTAGGTGTGGATATAGCTATAAAGAAGAAAGATGATATAATATCTATATTTTCAAGCATAAAGAAAACGAGTAGTTCAACAAAAGAAAAGAAAAATAAATCAAAATATACATCGAAAATTTTAGATACGTCTGTTATCATAGATGGAAGGATATTTGATATTTGTCAAACTGGATTTATCGAAGGAACATTGGTGATACCTAATTTTGTTTTGGAGGAATTAAGACATATTGCGGATTCATCCGATGATTTAAAGAGAAACAGGGGACGAAGAGGATTAGATATACTTAACAAAATTCAAAATGAATTGAAAATTCCTGTTGAAATAGTTGAAAAAGACTTTCCAGAAATCAATGAGGTTGATAGTAAGCTTTTAAAATTGGCACAAGTTATGAAAGGAAAGGTTATTACGAATGACTTTAATTTAAATAAAGTTGCTAAATTCCAAGGTGTTGCTGTGCTTAATATTAATGAGCTTGCCAATGCAGTTAAACCAGTGGTTTTACCAGGAGAAGAAATGGAGATTCAAATAATAAAGGATGGTAAAGAAGCTGGGCAGGGTATTGCTTATTTAGATGATGGTACTATGATTGTTGTTGAAGGTGGCAAAAGACACATAGGTGAAATTATGAATGTTGTTGTTACATCTGTGCTTCAAACTGCCGCTGGCAGGATGATTTTTGCTAAAAGAAAAGATTTGATATCTAGATAATTTTAATTGAGGAGTAAAAATGGGAAAGAATTGTGCAATAATTCTCGCAGCAGGTAAAGGAAAAAGAATGGGAACTGGTATTAATAAGCAGTTTCTTTTGATGAATAATAAACCCATTTTGTATTACACTTTGAAGGTGTTTTCAGAATGTGATGATATTCATGATATAATACTTGTTGCGGCAGAAAATGAAGTTGAATATTGTATTAAGGAAATAGTAAATGAAAACAATTTTACCAAAGTATCAAAGGTAGTAGCTGGTGGAAATGAAAGACATGATTCTGTTTTGAATGGGCTAAAGGCAATAGAAGAATGCGAAATAGTGTTGATACATGATGGGGCTAGACCTTTTGTTGATAGCAGAATACTAAAAGACGGAATAATGTTTGCACGTATTCATGGAGCATGTGCATGCGGAGTGGTGCCTAAAGATACAATTAAAATTAGAGATAATTTTAATTTATCTAAAGGGACGTTAAATAGAAGAGAATTGTTTATGGTTCAGACTCCTCAGTGTTTTAAATATGAGCTTATTTTAGAATGTCATGAGAAAATAGCATATGAGGATATTGTTATTACGGATGATACAATGGTTGTCGAAAAATTTAATAATTCTGTATATCTTTATGATGGAAGTTACGATAACATTAAAATAACTACTCCTGAGGATTTGATAATAGGGGAAAAAATATTGTTTTCAAAATATGGATGTAATTATTGAACAAAAGAGTATTTACAAATGACATAAATTATGTATAATAAAATGTAACGATTGTAAGAAAAAAATATTAGTATAGGCTATGAAGAAGAATAGTAGAAACAATTATACAGAGAGAGAATCCTAGGCTGAGAGATTTTCACCTGTTTTGAACCCGCTTCGGAGCTGTAGGCAAAACCTACCGGTTGATACCGTTAACAGAATGAGTGAAAAATTTAGGTGGTACCGCGGTAAAACTCGCCCTAACATATTATGGGAGAGTTTTATTTTTTTACAATTTTAAATTTAGAAACTTGAGCAAAAAAGAGGTTAATTGCAATAGGAAAATTTCAAAAGGGAATATTAAATACAAATATGAAGGAGGAAATCACTATGAGAATGTCTAAAATGCTTATACCAACATTAAGGGAGGTACCAGCGGAAGCAGAAATATCAAGTCACAAGCTTATGTTAAGAGCCGGAATGATAAAAAAAATGGCTTCAGGAGTTTATAATTTAATGCCATTTGGTATAAGAGTTATAAAAAAAATAGAAGATATCATTAGAGAAGAAATGGATGATACAGGTGCACAGGAATTTTTGGCATCAGCCTTAATACCATCTGAATTGTGGAAAGAATCTGGTAGATGGGATGCTTTTGGTCCTGAAATGTTTAGACTTAAAGATAGAAATCAAAGAGAGTTTTGTCTTGGACCTACACATGAGGAAGTGTTTACAGATATAGCAAGAGATGAAATAAAATCTTATAAACAATTGCCTTTAAATCTGTATCAAATTCAGACAAAGTATAGAGATGAAAGAAGACCAAGATTTGGAGTTATGAGGTCAAGAGAATTCATAATGAAAGATGCTTACAGCTTTGATATTGATGAGCAGGGACTAGATAAATCATACAATGATATGTATAAAGCTTATAAAAATATATTTAAAAGATGTGGATTAGAAACAAGTTGTGTTGAAGCTGATTCAGGAGCTATAGGTGGTTCAGGTTCTGCTGAATTCATGGTAAAAAGTGAAATAGGTGAGGATGAAGTAGCATTTTGTACAGAATGTAGTTATGCAGCCAATATAGAAAAAGCAACTGCAGTTGCAGAAATAGCAGAAAAAGAAGAACCAAAAGAATTGAATAAGGTAGAAACACCTGATGTTAGGACTATTGATGAATTGGTAGAATTCTTTGATACAACATCTAAAAAATTCGGAAAGACACTTATATTTAATGCTGATGGCAAAACTGTTGCAGTAGTTGTAAGAGGCGATAGAGAAGTAAATGAAGTTAAGGTTGTAAATGCTATTGGTGGTGCTATTGAATTTGAGCTAGCAGATGCTGAAACAATAAGAAGGGTTACAAATGCAGAGGTAGGTTTTGCTGGACCAATAGGAATCAAGACAGATATATTATTAATTGACAGAGAAATTGCTGAAATGAGTAATTTTATAACTGGTGCAAATGATACAGGATATCACTATGAAAATGCTAATTATGGCAGGGATTTTGAAGGTATAGTAGGAGATTATAGAAATGCTGTTGAAGGTGATAAATGTCCTAAGTGTGGGAAAACTATTACTATTGCAAGAGGGGTTGAAGTAGGACACATATTTAAACTTGGAACTAAATATTCAGCAGCTATGGGAGCAAACTATATTGATGAAAATGGTAAAAACAAGCCATTGGTTATGGGGTGCTATGGTATAGGAGTTAATAGAACTATGGCTGCAGTAATAGAACAGCATCATGATGATAATGGAATAATATGGCCTCTATCTGTTGCACCATATCATGTAGTTGTTGTTCCAGTTGTGACAAAAAATGAAGAACAAATGAAGGTTGCAGAAGAAATTTACAATCAATTGAAGAATGCTGGAGTTGAAGTTCTTATTGATGACAGAAAAGAAAGAGTAGGAGTTAAATTCAAGGATGCAGATTTAATAGGAATACCTATGAGAATAACTGTTGGTAAAAAAGTTAGTGAAGGTAAAGTAGAATTTAAATTAAGAAGTGAAGATGAAGTTCAAATTATTGAAATAAATGAAGTTTTACAAAAAGTAAAATATGAATTCGAGAAGAACAATGTTAGACTATAGTTACAAGTATTCAAATTTAATCTTAATTCAGGGGGTATTTAGATGAAAATATACAATACTTTGACCAGAAAGAAGGAAGAATTTATTCCTATAGAACCAGGTGTAGTAAAAATGTATGTGTGTGGTCCTACAGTATATAATTTTTTTCACATAGGTAATGCTAGGACTTTTATAATATTTGATACTATTAGAAAATATCTTGAATACAAAGGGTATGATGTTAAATTTGTTCAAAACTTTACTGATATAGATGATAAGATGATAAGAAGAGCAAATGAAGAAGGAATAACTGTTAAAGAATTAGGGGATAGATTTATAAAAGAGTATTATAGAGATGCTGATAATTTAAATATTGAGAGAGCTACATCAAATCCTAGAGCTACTGAATTTATTGATGAAATAATAAAATTTGTTCAGGATTTGATTGATAGAGGATACGCATACGAAGTAGATGGAGATGTTTATTTTAGTACTAAGAAATTTAAAGAATATGGCAAACTTTCAGGTCAAAATATGGAAGAGTTACAAGCAGGAGCTAGAATAAGAGTCGATGAAAGAAAGCAAGATCCAATGGATTTTGCAGTATGGAAAAGTGCTAAGCCAGGTGAGCCTGCTTGGGATTGTCCATGGGGTAAAGGAAGACCAGGCTGGCATATAGAATGCTCTTGTATGTCACAAAAACTTCTTGGAGAAACAATAGATATTCACGGTGGAGGAATGGATTTGGTATTTCCACATCATGAAAATGAAATCGCTCAAAGTGAAGCAAGAACGGGCAAACCATTTTCAAATTATTGGATGCATTCTGCATATTTAAATGTTAATAATAAGAAAATGTCTAAGTCACTTAATAATTTTCTTACTGCAAGAGAAGCGTTAGAAAAGTATGATGCTGATGTAATTAGGTTCTTTATGTTGCAGGCTCATTACAGAAATCAGCTTAATTTTAGTGGAGAATTGTTAGATGCTGCAAAAGCTTCAGTGGAAAGGCTATATAATGCAATTGGAAATCTTGAAAGCTTACTAGACGAGGTTTCTAGAAAAGAATTAAATGATAAAGATAAAATATTTGTTCAAAAATTAGAAGAATATAAACAAAAATATATAGAAAAAATGGATGATGATTTTAATACTGCAGATGCAATTTCTGTAATATTTGATATGGTTAGGGATATAAATAGCAGTGTAGATGTTGAATCATCAAAGGAATTAGTTGAGACTTCACTAAATATGATAAGAGAATTAGGTAAACCACTTGGAATACTTCAAAAAACTACAAAAGGTAGTTTAGAAGAGGAAATAGAGAAATTAATTGAAGAGAGACAAAAGGCTAGAAAAGAAAAGAACTGGGCTTTAGCTGACAAAATAAGAGATGACTTAAAAGAAAGAGGAATTGTTCTTGAAGATACACCACAGGGAGTAAGATGGAAAAAGATTTAGATGATAAAATAAATACTAAAACCTCCACTAATATACTAATTAGTGGAGGTTTGTTTTACAAATTTACATATACGCAAATAATAAAACTATGGCAAAATAGAATAAAAAATAGTAACATAGATATTAATGAATTAATATAATCAATTATTATGATAAGGGGATAGCTATGGAATTTGATTTTTTTAGATGTAATTTAACGAAACGAGAAGCTAATGAGTTAAATCCTTTAGTACTGGCATTTATAGGTGATGCTGTGTATGAAGTGATAATAAGGAACTTTATTATTACCAATAATAGAGATATGAGTGTTCATAAAATGCACGTAAAAGCAGTTTCTTATGTAAAAGCTCACGCACAAAGCGAATTTATGAAAAAGATAATTGATAACTTAAATGATGAAGAATTGAGAGTTTTCAAGAGGGGTAGAAATGCTAAATCAGCTACAATTCCTAAGAATGCAAATGTTGTTGAATATAGAATGGCAACAGGATTTGAAGCGTTAATTGGGTATTTGTTTGTAATGAGAGAATATGATAGAATAAATGAGATTATGGGTAAAATTATAAATATAGATAAGGGTGAATAAAATGAGTTTAAAAGTAGAGATTATAGAACATACTCCAAATCCAGAGAAAGTCATTGCAGCTGCGGCTAAATTATGCTATAGCCAAGTGGGGATTGACGATATATTAAATGGATTAAGCGAGTATAATACAAAACAATTTTTAGAAATGCTGATGTCTTTTGGACATGAATCACCTATAGAACATGTATCATTTACTTTTGCTATTGAAGGTGTTTCAAGAAGTTTATCACACCAGTTAGTTAGGCATAGGATAGCTTCTTATTCACAACAAAGCCAAAGGTATGTAAAATTAGATCAATTTGATTATGTGATACCTTATGAAATATCAAATGATGAGAATGCAAGAAAAATATTTATAGAAGCTATGGAGAAAAGCCAACAAGCATATGATGAACTCGTTAGCATACTTAAAAGTAAATATATAGATAAAGGAATGAAATCAAAGCAAGCAGAAAAAAAAGCTATTGAAGATGCGAGATATGTATTTCCAAATGCTTGTGAAACTAAAATAATAGTTACTATGAATGCAAGAAGTCTTATGAATTTTTTTAGGCATAGATGTTGCAATAGAGCACAGTGGGAAATAAGAAATTTAGCTAACGAAATGCTTACTCAAGTTAAGCATATAGCACCAACTTTATTTAAATATGCAGGCCCAGCGTGTTTGCTTGGAAAATGTCCAGAAGGAAAAATGACATGTGGTAAAATGAATGAAATGAGGGAGAAATATCTCAAATTATAGTATAAAGAGTGAAGGTAAGGTGAGAAAATGGGAGAAAATAATATAATAGAAGGAAGAAATGCTGTAATTGAAGCCATAAAGACTGGAAGAAATATTGAAAGCATTTTAATTAATAAAGGTAAAACTATGGGTTCAATAAATACAGTTATTAAGCTTGCAAAAGAGAAAAAGATTGTTATAAAGGAAGTTGATAAAAAGAAATTAGAACAATTATCAGAAACGGGGAAACATCAGGGAGTCATTGCTATAGTTTCGTCATATAAATATTGTGAACCGGATGAAATAATACAATATGCCAAAGAACGTGATGAGAAACCTTTTATTGTTATTTTAGATGAAATAGAAGATCCTCATAACTTTGGGGCAATAATAAGAACTGCGGAAATATGCGGTGTTCATGGTATTATAATTCCTAAAAGAAGAAATGTAAGTGTAACTTCTACAGTATATAAATCATCAGCGGGTGCTGTAGAACACATGAAGATTGCTAAGGTTACCAATATTAATTCATATATAGATGATATTAAAGATAAAGGTATATGGGTTTATGGTGCAGACATGAAAGGAGATAAATATTGCTATGAAGCAGATCTTACTGGTGCGGTTGCTTTGGTAATAGGTAGTGAAGGGAAAGGACTATCAAGATTGACTATGGAAAAATGTGATGTGTTAGTGAAAATACCAATGGTGGGTAAAATCACATCATTAAATGCTTCTGTTGCTGGTGGAATCATGATGTATGAAGTTCTTAAACAGAAAATAATAGGTGATAAAAGGTGAAAACGATTTTTGTTGATGGGTATAATGTTATTAATAGTTGGCCAAATATCAAACCTATTATTGATTATAGTTTGGATTCTGCTAGGCAGAAACTCATAGAAATTGTGCAAAATTATGCAGAATATACAGGCAATAAAGTTTTTGTTGTTTTCGATGCTCATATGGTAAAAGGGAGTATAGAAAAAAAAGAAAGAATGGGAAATGTAGTAGTGGTGTTTACTAAATATGGTGAAACAGCAGACAGTTACATAGAAAGAGCGGCAAATAACATGGGGCGAAAAGTTGAAATTTGTGTTGTTACTTCTGATTTATTAGAGCAACAGTTGGTTTTTCAAAGAGGTGCTGTGAGAAAATCATCTATTGAGTTTTATAATGAAATAAATAATGTTAACAGTAAATTAAGAAAAAAAATTAAAAAGAGAAATTCAGAGACAAAAAATAGATTAGAGGACTTATTGGAAGAGAATATATTGGAAAAACTTGATAAAATTCGTAAAAGTCATTGAATTAACTTGACTATAAAAAATCTAATATTGTATAATTAGTCTTAGGGTGTATTTTGGCTGTGGAGGGGATATTTTTGGACAAAAAAATGGGCTTTGAGGATAACAGTGTAATAAAAGATAATAAAAATCCTGAAAACTTAGATAGCTGTTTTGATAATGAGCTTGATGAAGAAATAGTTATCAAGGCTAAAGAAGGGGATGTTAGGGCGCAAGAATATTTAATAAATAAGTATCAAAACTTTGTAAAATCAAAAGCGAAATCCTATTTTCTGATAGGTGCTGATAAAGAGGATATTTATCAAGAAGGAATGATAGGATTATATAAAGCTATAAGAGATTACAAGAAAGATAAGTTGTCTTCCTTCAAAGCATTTGCAGAATTATGTGTTACGAGGCAGATAATTACTGCAATTAAAACAGCCACAAGACAAAAACATATACCTTTAAATACATATGTATCGCTAAATAAGCCTATATATGATGAAGAATCAGATAGAACTTTACTAGACGTAATATCTGGTGTAAAGATTACTGATCCGGAAGAACTGATTATAAGCAAAGAAGAAGTTACGAATATTGAACATGAAATAAGTAAAATATTATCTGATCTAGAAATGGAAGTATTAATGTCTTATCTTGATGGAAAGTCATATCAAGAAATAGCTTGTGATTTGGATAGACACTCAAAATCCATTGATAATGCATTGCAAAGAGTTAAGAGAAAATTGGAAAAATGTTTAGCTAAAAGATAAAAATGCATGTTGACAAAGAAAAGCATTAATAGTAAAATTAATTACTAGTTTGTAGTATTTTACGAATAGAAACATATGTTATTAAATGAGTTGAAATGCCCATGTAGCTCAATAGGTAGAGCGTCACCTTGGTAAGGTGGAGGTAGCCGGTTCAATCCCGGTCGTGGGCTCCAGGTTTCTATAAGTATTATCAAAACACCAGGATGAGTTTATTCTGATTTCAATTCAAAAATAATGTTTACTATAAAGGAGGAAAAAAGAAATGTCAAAGGCAAAATTTGAAAGAAGCAAACCACATGTAAACATAGGAACAATAGGACACGTAGACCATGGTAAAACAACATTAACAGCAGCAATTACAATGACATTAGCAGAAGAAGGAAAAGCAGAAGTACAAAACTATGAAGATATCGATAAAGCACCAGAAGAAAAAGAAAGAGGAATCACAATCAACACAGCACACGTAGAGTACGAAACAGATAATAGACACTATGCACACGTAGACTGTCCAGGACACGCAGATTATGTAAAGAACATGATCACAGGTGCAGCACAGATGGATGGAGCAATATTAGTAGTATCAGCAGCAGATGGACCAATGCCACAAACAAGAGAACACATCTTGCTAGCATCAAGAGTAGGAGTACAACACATAGTAGTATTCTTAAATAAAGCAGACCAAGTAGATGATCCAGAATTACTAGAATTAGTAGAGATGGAAGTAAGAGAATTATTAAGTGAATATGGATTTGATGGAGATGAGTGTCCAGTAATCACAGGATCAGCATTAATGGCAATAGAAAAAGGTGAAAGAGACTGCATAAAAGAATTAATGAAAGCAGTAGATGAATACATTCCAACACCAGAAAGAGATACAGATAAAGACTTCTTAATGCCAATAGAAGACGTATTCACAATCACAGGAAGAGGAACAGTTGTAACAGGAAGAGTAGAAAGAGGAATATTGAACGTAGGAGACGAAGTAGAGATAGTAGGATTAAGTGAAGAGAAGAAGAAGACAGTATGTACAGGAGTAGAAATGTTCAGAAAGCTTCTAGATCAAGCAATGGCAGGAGATAACATAGGAGCATTATTAAGAGGTGTACAAAGAACAGAAGTAGAAAGAGGTCAAGTACTTTGTAAACCAGGAACAGTAAATCCACACAAGAAATTTGTAGGTCAGGTATACGTATTAAAGAAAGAAGAAGGAGGAAGACATAAGCCATTCTTCCCAGGATACAGACCACAATTCTACTTCAGAACAACAGACGTAACAGGAACAATCCAGTTACCAGAAGGAGTAGAAATGGTAATGCCAGGAGACCACATTGACATGACAGTAGAATTAATCACACAGGTAGCAATGGAAGAAGGACTAAGATTCGCCATCAGAGAAGGTGGAAGAACAGTAGGTTCTGGTGTTGTTACTAGCATTATTGAATAATTTTTTCAAATTAATATAGGGAGAAGCAAAAATCTTCTCCCTTAAACAAACGAAAAATTTCCAACATATATGAAATAAAAAACAAATTTTAATATGCTAAAAAAAGTACTTGTCAAGGTATAAAAAATATTGTATACTAAAGAAGTTGTGACGAGAAAAGCAAGTATATTGTGTCCCGTTATGGGCGTTTTAGATAAATTAATGTAATTTTTAATGTATAAGTTACATATTCAGCTGTGTAAGTGTTTACTAATAAATATGCAACACCCGGAACTGTTTATATTATATCAGGGCTTGCAATGAATAAATTTTGATAGTTGATAAAAAAAGGAGGGATACGAATTGGCAGCACAAAAAATAAGAATTAGACTAAAAGCATTTGATCATGAGTTGTTGGATAGATCAGCTTTAAAAATTGTTGAAACTGCTAAAAATACTGGAGCTGGAGTGGCTGGACCAATACCACTACCTACAGAAAAAGATGTAGTTACTATTTTGAGAGCTCCTCATAAATATAAAGATTCAAGAGAGCAATTTGAAATTAGAACGCATAAAAGACTAATTGACATATTAAGCCCATCACAAAAGACAGTTGATGCGCTTATGAGAATAGATTTGCCAGCTGGTGTTGATATAGAAATCAAACTTTAGGATTGGTTGGCTCGAATATTATGATCACTAGTGTGATCCGCTAATACTTTAGGAGGTGCGATGTATGAAGAAAGCTATATTAGGAAGAAAGATAGGAATGACACAGATCTTTGATGAAAATGGAAGAGTAATACCTGTAACTGTTGTAGAAGCAGGTCCATGTGTTGTTATTCAAAAGAAAACAGTTGAAAAAGACGGATATGAGGCTATTCAAGTTGGTTTTGAAGATAAGAGGGAAAAACTTGTTAACAAACCTATGAAGGGCCAATTTGACAAGGCAGGGGTTACACCTAAAAGATTCATCAAAGAATTTAAATTTGAAAATGTAGATAGTTATGAATTAGGTCAAGAGATCAAAGTTGATATCTTTGAAAAAGGTGACAAAGTTGATGTTACTGGTATTTCAAAAGGAAAAGGATTCCAAGGTGTTATTAAGAGATGGGGATTCAGAACAGGAGATGCAACACATGGTTCTAAATTCCATAGAGCACCAGGTTCTCAGGGAGCTGCTTCAGACCCATCAAGAACATTTAAAAATAGAAAGATGCCTGGACACATGGGTCATGTTAAGAGCACTGTAATGAATCTTGAAATTGCAAGAATTATTCCTGAAAAGAATGTATTACTTATAAAGGGTGGAGTGCCAGGACCTAAAAAAGGATACTTAGTTATTAAGGAAACAGTAAAGGTTAAGTAACTTCTAAGAGAAAGGAGGAGGTAAAATGCCAACAGTAGCTGTTTATAATAGAGATGCCCAAAAAGTTGGGGAAATAAATTTATCTGATAGCATATTCGGAGTTGAAGTAAATAAAGAAGTTATGCATCAAGTTGTGGTTGCACAATTAGCAAATAAAAGACAAGGAACTCAATCAGCTAAAACAAGATCAGAAGTTCGTGGTGGTGGAATAAAACCATGGAGACAAAAAGGTACAGGAAGAGCTAGACAAGGTTCTATAAGAGCACCACAATGGATTCATGGTGGAGTTGTTTTTGCACCAAAATCAAGAAGTTATAGAATGTCTATTCCAAAGAAAGTTAGAAGATTAGCGATGAAATCTGCATTATCTTCTAAAGTTAATGAAGAAGAAATCATTGTATTAGAGAGCTTAGAAATGACTGAGCCTAAAACAAAAGAAGTAGTTAGAATGCTTGAAGCGTTTGAAGCTAATAAAACATTAATCGTTGTTGCAGAAAAGAATGAAAATGTATATAGATCTGCAAGAAATATACCAAATGTAACTGTTTTACCAGTAAATAATTTAAATGTTTATGATATATTGAAATACGACAAATTTATGGTAACTAAAGATGCGGTTGCTAAGATTGAGGAGGTGTATGTATAATGAAATTAGTAAGCCATGATATAATTAGAAAGCCAGTAATAACTGAAAAGAGTATGGCTGCTATGGCCGACAAAAAATACACCTTTATTGTAGATATTCATGCCAATAAGACACAGATCAAAAAAGCAGTTGAAGAAATATTCGACGTAAAAGTTGAAAAGGTTAATACTGCAAGATATATCGGAAAAACTAAAAGAGTTGGAGTTCATATTGGTAAGAGAGCAGACTATAAAAAAGCAATTGTTAAATTGACTGAAGATAGTAAAACAATAGAATTCTTTGAAGGTATGTAATAATAAGCTGTTATTGGCAGATGCCAGATAAGCGAATAAAAAGGAGGGAAATAAGATGGCAGTTAAAAGCTTTAGACCTACTACTCCAGCTAGAAGACATATGACAATGCCAACATTTGAAGAAATAACAACTAATAAACCAGAAAAAAGTCTTCTTGTTGCATTGAAAAAAACTGGTGGTAGAAACTCTTATGGTAGAATAACTGTACGTCACCGTGGTGGTGGAGCTAAGAGAAAGTATAGAATAATAGATTTTAAAAGAAATAAAGATAATGTTCCAGCAAAAGTTGCAACAATAGAATATGATCCAAATAGAACAGCATATATTGCACTTGTTAATTATGCAGATGGAGAAAAAAGATACATAATTGCTCCTGTAGGATTAAAGGTGGGAGATGTAATTGTTTCTGGTCCTGAAGCAGATATTAAAGTAGGTAACGCATTACCACTAAAAAACATTCCAGTTGGTACTGTTATTCATAATATCGAGCTTACACCTGGTAAAGGTGGTCAAATGGTTAGATCAGCAGGTGCATCGGCTCAGCTTATGGCTAAAGAAGGAAAGTATGCTTTATTAAGATTACCAAGTGGTGAATTAAGAAATGTTAGAATAGAATGCAGAGCGACTGTTGGAACAGTTTCAAACTTGACTAATGAAATTGTTAGCATCGGTAAAGCTGGTAGAAAGAGACATATGGGATTCAGACCTAAAGTTAGAGGTTCTGTAATGAATCCTAATGATCACCCACACGGTGGTGGAGAAGGTAAATCACCTATTGGACGTCCAGGTCCTGTTACACCTTGGGGTAAACCAACACTTGGTTATAAAACTAGAAAGAATAATAAATATTCTGATAGATTAATTGTTAAGAGAAGAAAATAATTGAAGAGAATTGATTAATTCTCTTCGCCTATTCTATAATCGGTGGAAGGAGGCAAGTAAATTGAGTAGATCAGTTAAAAAAGGACCATACGTTGAAGAGAGACTTTTAAAGAGAATTCTTGAAATGAATAAAAAAGGCGAAAAGAAGGTTATTAAAACTTGGTCAAGAAGTTCAACTATATTTCCTCAAATGGTAGGACACACAATAGCAGTTCATGATGGAAGAAAACATGTTCCTGTTTATGTATTAGAAGATATGGTAGGACATAAGCTTGGCGAATTTGCTTTGACTAGAACATACAAAGGTCATATTAAAAATGAAAAATCATCAAAATTAAGATAGTCCGGAAAGGAGGCAATATATAATGGAAGCTATGGCAAAAGTGAGACATATAAGAATGTCTTCAAGAAAAGTTGGTATAGTGCTTGATTTGATTAGGGGAAAAGATGTTAAAGAAGCAGATGCTATTTTACAGTACACTCCTAAGGACGCAGCTGTTGTTGTAAGAAAACTATTAAAATCAGCTGTTGCTAATGCGGAAAATAATTTCGATTTAAATGTTGATAGATTATATGTTGCAGAAGCTTATGCATGTCAGGGTCCAACACTAAAAAGATTTAGACCACGTGCACAAGGAAGAGCGTATAGAATTAGAAAAAGAACTAGTCATATAACATTAGTAGTAAAAGAAAGAAACTAAAAAGGAGGGAAATGTAGTGGGACAAAAAGTACATCCTCATGGCTTGAGAGTCGGTGTGATTAAAGAATGGGATGCAAAATGGTATGCAGATAGAAAAAACTTTGCTGACTATTTGATAGAAGATAATAAAATCAGAAATCTTGTAAAGAAAAAACATTACTCTGCAGGTATTTCAAAGATTCAGATTGAAAGAGCTGCAAAAAGAATCAAGTTAAATATCTTTACAGCTAAACCAGGCATGGTTATCGGAAAAGGTGGAGTAGGAATCGAGAACCTTAAAAATGCATTAAAGACTGTAGTGTCTGGAAACAAGAATATTTTAATAAATATCGTAGAAGTTAAAAAACCTGAAGCAGATGCTCAATTGATGGCTGAAAGCATTGCTCTACAATTAGAAAAGAGAATTTCTTTCAGAAGAGCAATGAAGCAAACAATACAAAGAGCAATGAGAACAGGTGTTAAGGGTGTTAAAACTGCTTGTTCAGGAAGACTTGGAGGAGCTGAAATTGCTAGAACAGAGCAATATCATGAAGGTACAATTCCTCTACAAACTTTAAGAGCTGACATAGATTACGGATTTGCTGAAGCAGATACAATCTATGGTAAAATAGGTGTTAAAGTTTGGGTATATAAAGGAGAAGTTCTTCCTGTAAAAAAAGATAGTAAAGAGAAAATTGAAGCATAGAGAACGAATAAAGTAATATATATTTATGATTGTTTAAAAGAAGTATTGCCGAGGAAGGAGGAATACATATGTTAATGCCTAAAAGAGTTAAGCATCGTAAGGTGCAACGTGGCAGAATGAGAGGTAAAGCAACAAGAGGTAATTTCATAGCATATGGAGAATATGGTATTCAAGCTACTGAATGTGGTTGGATTACTAATAATCAAATAGAAGCTGCCAGAATAGCTATTAATAGACATGTAAAAAGAGGGGGAAAAGTTTGGATTAAAATTTTCCCAGACAAACCAGTTACTGAAAAACCAGCTGAAACTCGTATGGGATCTGGTAAAGGAAATCCAGAACATTGGGTAGCAGTAGTTAAGCCAGGTAGAGTGTTGTTTGAAATTGCTGGTGTAAGTGAAGAATTAGCAAGAGAAGCTATGAGATTAGCATCACACAAACTACCAGTTAAGACAAAGTTTGTTAAGAGAGAAGATTTTGAAGAAATGGGTGGTGAAAAACATGAAGGCTAGGGAATTGCACGAGTTGAGAAGCAGCAGTCCTCAAGAACTGATGTTAAAAATTAAAGATTTAAAAGCAGAACTGTTCAACTTAAGATTTCAACTAGCTACTGGACAACTCGAAAATCCAATGAGAATTAGACAGGTGAAGAGGTCTATAGCACAGATTAAAACTATTTTAAGAGAAGGCGAAATGAGGAATTTAGAACAGTAGTTGTTGAAAGGAGGTATTTTTCGTGGAAAGAAATCAAAGAAAAACGAGAATAGGTAGAGTTGTATCCGATAAGATGGATAAAACTATTGTTGTCGCAGTTGAAACTAAGGTTCGTCACCCTTTATATGGCAAAACTGTTAATAGAACAAAGAAATTTAAAGTACATGATGAAAACAATGAAGCGAGATATAATGATACAGTAAAAATAATGGAAACTAGACCGCTTTCAAGAGAAAAAAGATGGAGACTTGTTGAAATTATTGAAAGAGCTAAATAGTTTCAGGGTTTTTCCTTATAATTCTGAAAGGAGGGAATTTTAAATGATTCAACAGCAAACAAGATTGAAGGTTGCGGATAATTCTGGTGCTAAAGAGATTATGTGCATTAGAGTATTAGGTGGCTCTAAAAGAAAATATGGAAATATTGGTGATGTAATAGTTGCTAGTGTCAAAAGTGCAACACCAGGCGGAGTTGTTAAAAAAGGTGATGTTGTAAAAGCTGTTATAGTTAGATCTAAAAGAGGTGTAAGAAGAGTAGACGGTTCTTACATAAAGTTTGATGATAATGCAGCTGTATTGATAAAAGAAGACAAGAACCCAAGAGGAACTCGTATTTTTGGACCAGTTGCTAGAGAATTAAGAGAAAAAGAATTCACAAAAATTATTTCATTAGCACCTGAAGTATTATAATGTAGGGAGGTGGCTAAGATGTCAGCTAATAAGATTCATGTTAGAAGAAATGACAAGGTAATGGTTATTTCAGGTAAAGACAAGGGTAAAATAAGCGAAGTTATAGCAGTATATCCAAAAAAAGGTAAGGTATTGGTTAAAGATGTTAATGTAGTGTCTAAGCATCAAAAACCTAATAGACAAAATATGCAGGGCGGAATTATTCAAAAAGAAGCTCCAATTTACAGTTCTAAGGTTATGTTATATTGTGAAAAATGCAAGAATGTTACAAGAATAAGTCATAAGATACTTGAAGATGGAACTAAAGTAAGAGTATGTAAGAAATGTGGCGAAACATTCTAAGCTTTGGAAGGAGGTTAAAAAATGTTACCAAGACTTCAAGAAAAGTATAATAATGAAGTGGTTCCAGCATTAATGGAAAAGTTCGGATATAAAAATATTATGGAAGTTCCGAAGCTTGAAAAAATTGTGATTAGCATGGGTGTTGGAGAAGCAAAAGATAATGCTAAAGTATTGGATTCAGCAGTAGCTGATTTGGAAATTATTGCTGGACAAAAGCCAGTTGTTACTAGAGCAAGAAAGTCAGTTGCTAACTTTAAAGTTAGAGCGGGCATGAAGATAGGTTGTAAAGTAACTTTAAGAAAAAGAAGAATGTATGAATTTGCAGATAAATTTATGAATATTGCTTTACCAAGAGTTAGGGACTTCAGAGGCGTATCTCCAAAATCATTTGATGGAAGAGGAAACTATGCACTAGGAGTTAAAGAACAGTTGATTTTCCCAGAAATTGATTATGATAAGATTGATAAAATTAGAGGAATGGATATTATCTTTGTTACAACTGCTAAAACTGATGAGGAAGCAAGAGAGCTATTAAGATATTTAGGAATGCCATTTGCTCAGCAATAAGGAGGGGAGATTGTGGCACGTAAAGCGTTGATTCAAAAGTGGAATAAAGAACCAAAATATTCAACAAGAGCGTATACAAGATGCAGAATTTGTGGAAGACCACATGCTGTATTAAGAAAATATGGAATTTGCCGTATTTGTTTTAGAGAATTAGCTTATAAAGGACAAATTCCAGGTTGCAGAAAAGCAAGCTGGTAAAAATGATTTGTACGAAAGGAGGCAAAATATATGGTAATGACAGATCCTATCGCAGATTTACTTACACGTGTTAGAAATGCCAACATAGTTGGTCATAATGTTGTTGAAGTTCCTTCTTCAAGAATTAAGAGATCTATTGTAGATATTATGTTAAATGAAGGATATATAAAAAATGTAGAAGAATATAAAGACGGTTCTGTGCCAATGCTAAGAATTACTATGAAATATGGTAAGGATAAGCAAAGAATAATAACAGGATTAAAGAGAATTTCAAAACCAGGTTTAAGAGTTTACTCAAATAAAGATGAGATTCCTAAGGTATTAAATGGTTTAGGAATTGCGATAATTTCAACTTCTAAAGGAATTATTACTGACAAAGAAGCTAGAAAATTAGGAGTAGGCGGAGAAGTTATTTGTTATATCTGGTAGTCTAATGAATAGGAGGTGTGATTATGTCAAGAGTTGGTAGACTTCCAATAGTTATACCTGAAGGTGTTACTGTTACAGTTGATTCTAATAATAAGGTTGTAGCAAAAGGACCTATGGGTGAACTTGAAAAGAATATGCACAAAGACATCAAGATTGTTGTTGAGGGAAATAATGTAATTGTTACAAGACCAAGTGACAATAAATTACATAGAGCTCTTCACGGTACAACTAGAGCTATTATAAACAATATGGTAATCGGTGTTAGTAAGGGATACAAGAAAACACTAGAATTAGTTGGTGTTGGTTATAGAGCTGAGGTAAAAGGAAAGAAATTAGTTATGAATCTTGGATATTCTCATCCAGTTGAAGTAGAGCCAGTTGAAGGTGTTACTTTTGAGGTTGAAGGAACTACTAAGGTTCATGTTAAAGGTATAGATAAAGAAGTAGTAGGAGCAGTTGCTGCTGATGTAAGAAAATGGAGAAAACCTGAACCATATAAAGGCAAGGGTATTAAATACGAGAATGAAGTAATTAGACGTAAAGAAGGTAAGACAGGTAAATAATAGATAGAAAGGAGTGAGCTGCTTATGTCAAAGAAGGTTAGTAGATCTCAAGCTAGAGTTAGACGTCACATAAGAATACGTAAAAAGATAAGCGGAACAGCCGAAAGACCAAGATTAAGCGTATTTAGAAGTGAGAAGAATATATATGCTCAGCTTATTGATGATTCAGTTGGAAACACTATCGTTTCAGCTTCAACTAAGGACAAAGATTTCTCAGCAAAGGTTGGAAGCAATAAAGAAGCTGCAAGATTAGTTGGTGAAAGTATTGCTAAGAAGGCTTTAGATAAAGGAATCACAGAGGTAGTATTTGATAGAGGCGGATATATTTATCACGGAAGAATTAAGGAACTTGCTGATGCTGCAAGGGAAGCAGGACTTAAATTCTAAAAGAAGGAGGGGAACGTATTGAGAATCGATCCAAGCAACTTAGACTTAAAAGAAAAAGTTGTTAGCATTAACAGAGTTGCTAAAGTTGTTAAAGGTGGTAGAAACTTTAGATTCAGTGCACTAGTTGTTGTAGGCGATGAGAATGGGCACGTTGGTGTTGGTACAGGAAAAGCAGCAGAAATACCTGATGCGATAAGAAAAGGTATTGAAGATGCTAAAAAGAACTTAATTGAAGTTGCAATTGTTGAAAATACAATTCCACACAGAATACATGGTATATTCGGTAGAAGTAAAATATTAATTATGCCAGCTGTAGAAGGTACTGGTGTTATCGCTGGTGGACCTGTAAGAGCGGTATTAGAACTTGCTGGTATAAAAGATGTTAGAGCAAAATCTTTAGGATCTAATAATCCTAAAAACATGGTAAATGCTACAATTAATGGGTTAGATAATTTGAGAACCGTTGAACAGATTGCTAAATTAAGAGGCAAGACTGTTGAGGAAATCTTAGGATAGGAGGGGTAACCTTGGCAAAACTAAGAATTACATTAAAAAAGAGTTTAATTGGTCGTAAAAAAGATCATATAGCTACAGTTAATGCTCTAGGATTAAAGAAAATTGGTAAAACTGTAGAGCATGAAGGTACTCCTCAAATTAGAGGAATGATCAAAAAAGTAAGTTATCTCCTAGAGGTAGAAGAAATATAAACAGAGGAGGTGTCAGTATGAAACTTCATGAATTAAGACCTGCAGAAGGTTCAAGAAAGTCACGTAAAAGAGTTGGAAGAGGTACTGGTTCTGGCTGGGGTAAAACAGCAGGAAGAGGTCAAGATGGACAGAATTCAAGATCTGGTGGAGGAGTAAGACCAGGATTTGAAGGAGGCCAGATGCCTTTATTCAGAAGAATTCCAAAAAGAGGATTCAATAATATTTTTGCAAAAGAATATGCTACTATTAACGTTGATAGATTAAATGTATTTGAAAATGGTACAGAAGTAACTCCTGAATTGTTACTAGAAAAGAAAATCATCAAAAAAGTAAAAAGTGGTGTTAAAATATTAGGTAAAGGAAATCTGGAAAAGACATTAACAGTTAAGGCAACAAAGTTCTCAAAGGCTGCTGCTGAAAAAATAGAAGCAGCTGGAGGAAAAGTTGAGGTGATATAAAATGCTATCTACCCTACGTAATGCTTGGAAAGTTCCTGAGCTTAGAAAGAGAATTTTATTCACATTTATGTTAATTGCGTTTTTCCGAATGGGGAATTTTATTCCTGTTCCAGGAGTTGATACAAGTAAATTAGTGCAGTTAACAAACACAGGCAATCTGTTTTCTTTTTATGATATGCTATCAGGTGGTGCATTCAAAAGATTTAGTATATTTGCGATGAGTGTTACGCCGTATATTAATGCATCCATTATAATGCAGTTATTAACTGTTGCAATACCTTATTTAGAAAATCTTCAAAAAGAAGGTCAAGAGGGTAGAAAAAAGATACAGAATTATACTAAATATGCTTCAGTAGCATTTGGTATTTTGATGGCTTTTGGTTTTTATGCATTGATTGCAAAATATGGTGCATTAGCAGATTATTCTAAGTTTACATTGTTCTTAATTGTACTTACAATGACGACTGGTTCTATATTTTTGGTTTGGCTTGGGGAACAGATTACTACATATGGAATTGGTAATGGTGTTTCGCTTATAATATTCGTAAACATTATTTCAAGATTTCCTGGTTCTGTTGTGCAAATAGCTAACTTACAAAAGACAGGAACAGTTACGTCTGTTGAAGTTGTTATGTTTATAGTAGTGGCTTTAGCATTATTGCTTTTAACAATTATTGTAAACTTAGCAGAAAGAAGGATTCCTGTTCAGTATGCAGGAAAAGCGTTAGGAACTAAAATGGTTAAAGGACAGTCAACGCATATACCTATTAATGTTAATTCAGCAAGTGTTATTGCAATAATATTTGCTTTGTCGGTTATGCAATTTCCAAATACATTAAGTGAATTCTTACCGAATTCAGCTTTTACTAATTTTATTAAAACTAGTCCATATAGTGTATTTAGACCTAATTCATGGCTGTATGCATTATTGTATTCTGTGTTGATAATTCTATTTACCTGGTTTTACACTCAAATTACTTTTAAGCCAGATGAAATGGCAGAGAATATGCATAAGTCTTCAGGATTTATACCTGGAATAAGACCTGGCGAGCCAACAGCTAGGTATATTGAAAGAATTTTAACAAACATTGCTGTACTTGGTGGATGTTTTGCAGCAGTTATTGCTGTGTTCCCAATAATATTAGAAGGCTATACAGATTTTACTGGAATAGCTTTTGGTGGTACAGCGTTATTAATTTTAGTTGGTGTAGCTACTGAGACAGTACGTCAGTTAGAATCTCAGTTAGTTATGCGTAACTATAGAGGGTTCCTTAAATAATACCTTAGGAGATGATGTACATGAAGATAATTTTGTTAGGTCCTCCTGGAGCAGGTAAGGGAACTCAAGCTAAGTCTATAAGTAGAAAATATTCTATACCTCATATATCAACGGGAGATATTTTTAGACAAAATATCTCTCTATCAACTGAACTTGGTAAAGAAGCCAAAAAATATATTGACAAAGGTCAATTAGTTCCTGACGAATTGACAATCAGCATAGTAAAAGATAGGTTATTAAAGGATGATTGTAAAAAAGGATTTTTGTTAGATGGTTATCCAAGAACAGTAAAACAAGCTGAGGCATTGGATGGGTTTTTGGCTGAACATGGTTCTAGGTTAAATTTAGCTTTATTAATAGCAGTTCCTAGAGAATTTATACTTGAGAGGATGACTGGCAGAAGGGTTTGTCCTTCGTGTGGAGCAAGTTATCATATTAAGTTTAATCCACCGCAGCAAGAAGGAATTTGTGATGTGTGTGGAAGTACGATTATTCAAAGGGAAGATGATACACCAGAAACTGTTAGTAATAGGTTAGATATATATGATAAACAAACACAACCACTTATTGATTATTATAAAGATAAGAATTTACTTTCAGTTGTGGATGGAACATATTCTATTAATAATGTATTTAAACAGATTTCAGAGAGATTGGATTTAATAAAATAATTTTCTGAGATTATGGGTAAAGCTACTTAACTAAGCATATATGAAAGTGCTGACATAAGTATGTTGTATATTGTTAAGTGTATTAGTTAAATGTGCTTATACTAAAAATAAACGTTATATATGTATTATATTAATTAAAATTGGGAAAATATTTACTGTAGAGAGTTGTAATAATTTTCTTAGGTTAAGAGAGAATTGATAGAGGTGAAATATATTGGAAGATAAGAGCCTTATTGGAAGAGTGGTATACTCTAAGGTAGGACGAGATAAAGATAGGCATTTTGTTGTTGTAGGTATATTGAACAAAGAATTTGTTTATATTGCGGATGGCAAATTAAGAAAGATATCAAAACCTAAGAAAAAGAAATTGAAGCACCTTATTTTTACAGATAATGTAGCTGAAGAAATAAGGGAACTTATTTTAAATGGTAGTAAAGTTAGTGATTTAAGAATAAAGAGATTCTTAGAGGCTGAATATGCCAATAAGGAGGTTTGATTACCTTATGTCAAAAGATGATGTAATAGAAATGCAAGGTGTAGTAGTTGAAGCTTTACCAAATGCAACGTTTAAAGTTAAACTGGAAAGCGGTCACCAAATATTAGCGCATATTTCAGGTAAACTTAGAATGAATTTCATTAGAATTTTACCTGGTGACAGAGTTAAAGTAGAGCTTTCTCCATATGATTTGACACGTGGAAGAATTGTTTGGAGAGATAAGTAATAAGGAGGGTTAATGATGAAAGTTAGACCATCTGTAAAACCTATATGTGAAAAATGTAAGGTTATAAAAAGAAAAGGTAAAGTTATGGTTATATGCGAAAATCCAAAGCATAAACAAAAACAAGGTTAAATAATTGATGTTTTTGAAAGTATTTTATGGTATTATATTTTAGGTGCGGCTGTATTAGATATTCTAATAACCTAAAATTTATATATTTAATTAGTAACTTTAGATTACAATTCAATATTTTAAGAAATACCTAGGAGGTGTAAGTAGCAAATGGCAAGAATAGCTGGGGTTGACCTACCAAGAGAAAAGAGAGTAGAGATTGGCTTAACATATATTTTTGGAATTGGATTGCCAAAATCTCAAGAAATATTAACTGAAACTGGTATTAATCCTGATACTAGAGTTAAAGATTTAACTGAAGAGGAAGTTTCAGCATTAAGAAGTTATATAAATAAAAATGTTATGGTTGAAGGTGACTTAAGAAGAAAGGTTGCTTTAGATATTAAGAGATTAACAGAAATAGGATGTTATAGAGGTATTAGACATAGAAGAGGCTTACCTGTAAGAGGACAAAAAACTAAGACAAATGCTAGAACTAGAAAAGGTCCTAGAAAAACTATCGCTAATAAGAAAAAATAATTAATTGCGAGGAGGGATGATCGTGGCACCTAAGAAAGTAAAAAGAAGTAGAAGAAGAAAAGAGAAAAAGAATATTGAACATGGATGTGCTCATATTAAATCAACATTTAACAATTCAATTGTTACGTTAACTGATACTGCAGGAAACGGATTATCATGGTCAAGTGCTGGAGCTCTTGGATTTAAGGGTTCTAGAAAAGGAACACCATTTGCTGCACAGATGGCAGCTGAAACTGCTGCAAAGGCAGCTATGGAACATGGCTTAAAGAGTGTAGAGGTTTACGTTAAAGGACCAGGTGCAGGTAGAGAAGCAGCAATTAGATCACTACAAGCTGCAGGATTAGAAATTACACTAATCAAAGACGTTACACCAATACCACATAATGGATGTAGACCACCAAAAAGAAGAAGAGTTTAATATATAGGAGGTGTGATTTCAATGGCAAGATATACAGGTGCTGTTTGCAGACAATGCAGAAGAGAGGGTATGAAACTATTCCTAAAAGGTGATAGATGTTATACAGACAAATGTGCATTTGCAAGAAGAGGCTATGCTCCAGGACAACATGGCCAAAGCAGAAAGAAAATGTCTAACTATGGATTACAGTTAAGAGAAAAGCAAAAAGCAAAGAGAATATATGGTATTCTTGAAAAGCAATTTAGAAGATATTATGAAAAGGCTGAAAGAATAAAAGGAATTACTGGTGAAAATCTATTACAACTATTAGAAATGAGATTAGATAATGTTGTTTATAGATTAGGATATGGAAATTCTAGAAAAGAAGCTAGACAGTTAGTTACACACGGTCACTTTTTAGTAAACGGAAAGAAAGTAAACATTCCATCTTACCAAGTATCAGTAAATGATGTAATATCAGTATGTGAAAAAAGCAGAAGCTATGAAGTATTCAAGACATTTAATGAAAATCCAAAGACATTACCAAATTGGTTACAGGCTAACCAAGATAGTTTTGAAGGAAAGGTTTTATCTAAACCAAGTAGAGATGAAATTGATGTTCCAGTAAATGAAACATTAATTGTTGAGTTATATAGTAAATAATTGAAGTGTAGAGTCAGTTGCCCTCAGGTGAGGTATAAATTCCGAATAAAGGAGGGTTATTAAATGTTAGAAATAGAAAAGCCAAAAATCGAGTGCGTAAAAAGTGCTGAAGATTTTACCTATGGGAAATTTGTTATTGAACCATTGGAAAGAGGATATGGAATTACATTAGGAAATTCTCTAAGGAGAATATTACTTTCTTCATTACCAGGAGCTGCGGCTAGTTGGGTTAAAATTGATGGTGTACTTCATGAATTTTCTACTGTTAAAGGTGTTAAGGAAGATGTTACGGAATTAATACTTAACATTAAGCAATTAGCATTGAAGATGAATGGAGAAGAGTCTAGTGTAATTGTTATCGATAAACAGGGCGAATGTGAAGTAACTGGTGCGGATATTATTACAGATGGAAGTGTTGAAGTAGTAAATAAGGATTTACATATTGCGTCTTTAGATAAAGATGGTAGATTGCATATGGAGATCAATGTAAGAAGAGGAAGAGGCTATGTATCACAGGCAAGAAACAAAGATGATGAAATGCCTATAGCAACTATACCTGTTGATTCCATATATACTCCAGTTAAAAAAGTAAACTTTAAAGTTGAAAATACAAGAGTAGGTCAGATAACTGATTATGACAAATTAGAGCTTGAAGTTTGGACTGATGGAACTATTAAGCCAGAAGAAGCAGTAAGTCTTTCAGCTAAAATTCTTATTGAGCATTTCAAATTGTTTATGACATTAACTGATCATGCAGATGATGTTGAAATAATGGTTGAAAAGGAAGAAGATAAGAAAGAAAAAGTTCTTGAAATGACTATAGAGGAACTTGATTTATCAGTTAGAAGCTACAATTGTTTAAAGAGAGCAGGTATAAATACTGTTCAGGAATTAACTGAGAGAACTATGGATGATATGATGAAAGTAAGAAATCTTGGTAAGAAGTCTCTTGAAGAAGTTCAGAACAAACTCAGAGAACTAGATTTGAGCTTAAAAAAGAGTGAGGATTAAGGAGGGAGAGCAATGGCAGGATATCGTAAGTTGGGGCGTCCAACTGACCAAAGAAAATCAATGTTGAGAAATCTTGTTACTAGTCTTTTGAAACATGGTAAAATAGAAACTACTGTAACAAGAGCTAAAGAAACTAGAAAATTAGCTGAAAAAATGATTACTCTTGCAAAAAGAGGAGATTTAGATGCTAGAAGACAGGTTCTTTCATTTGTAACAGAAAAAGAGGTTGTAAATAACCTTTTTAGTGATATTGCTCCTAAGTATGTTGATAGAAACGGTGGATATACAAGAATGTATAAGATGGGTCCAAGAAGAGGAGACGCAGCTGAAGTTGTAATATTAGAATTAGTTTAACCTGCGGGGGATTAAGTAAGATTAAACTTAGTCCCCGTTTTATTAAACTGTTTATCAAAAATGCGGAGAAATGATATTGATGACTTACTTCTAATATTATTAATAAGTGAGATAGATATCACGTGAGTAGTAATATAAGTTTAAAATGAAGTAGGAATGAGTATGGGAAAACAGATTATTAATTGTAAAGATGTTTATTTTGAGTATGAAGGAAATGAAACTGATTCATCGAGAATAGCATTAGATGGAATCGATTTAAATATAGATGAAGGTGAATTTGTAGTAATTTTAGGCCAAAATGGTTCAGGAAAATCAACTTTAGCAAAACATTTTAATGCATTATTGGTTCCAAGTATGGGAAAAGTATTTGTCTCTGGATTTGATTCTTCAATAGAGGAAAACTTGTGGAATATTAGAAGTTCAGCAGGGATGGTATTTCAGAATCCAGATAACCAGATAGTTGCAACTATCGTAGAAGAAGATGTAGCCTTTGGACCTGAAAACTTAGGTATTGAACCACAAGAGATACGTAAAAGAGTGGATGATGCATTAAAAAAAGTAGATATGTATGAATATAGAAAGCATGCTCCATATTTATTATCTGGAGGACAAAAGCAGAGAGTTGCAATAGCTGGAATATTAGCTATGAGAACAAAGTGTATCATTTTTGATGAGCCAACTGCTATGCTAGATCCATACGGCAGAAAAGAGGTAATTGAAACTATACATAATCTCAATAAAAAGTATGGAATTACAATTGTGTTGATTACACATTATATGGAAGAAGCAGTTGAAGCAGATAAAGTAATAGTTATGGATAGAGGCAAGATTGTTATGCAGGGTAAACCGAGGGAAATATTTAGTGATGTTCCTAATATGAAGAGTGTCGGTTTAGATGTGCCTCAAGTTACTGAACTTGCTTATCTATTAAAACAAGAAGGAATTGATATAGATACAGATATAATAAATATTGATGAGATGGTGGATGCTTTATGTCAATTAAGATAGAAAATTTATCATATGTATATATGCCTGATACGCCATTTGAAAAGAAAGCTTTAGATAATATATCAATGGAGATACGTGATGGTGAATTTGTGGCTTTAATTGGACACACTGGTTCAGGGAAATCAACATTGATTCAGCATATTAATGGATTACTTGTCCCTACTAGTGGGAAGATATATGTAGATGATTTAGATATTACTAGTAAGAAAGTAAACATGAGCGATATTAGAAAAAAAGTTGGACTTGTTTTTCAATATCCTGAATATCAACTTTTTGAGGAAACAGTAGAAAAGGATATTGCTTTTGGCCCAAGTAATTTAGGATTATCGAATAAAGAAATAGACAAAAGGGTACGCCGTGCAATGGAAATTGTAGGGCTTAGTTACGAAAAATATAAAGATATTTCACCATTTGAATTGAGTGGTGGGCAAAAGAGAAGAATAGCGATTGCAGGTGTAATTGCTATGGAACCTAAAATATTAATTTTAGATGAACCTGCAGCGGGGTTAGATCCGAGAGGTAGAGATGAAATATTAACTAAGATCAAACAGTTGCATAAAGAATATAATATGACTATAATTTTAGTTTCGCATAGCATGGAAGAAGTTGCGATGGTTGCTGATAAGATTTTTGTTTTATCAAAAGGCAAATGTATATTGCAGGGAAGTAAAAGAGAAGTATTTAAGCAGTCAGATGTACTTGAGAGCGTAGGACTTGCAGTTCCACAAGTTACTTATTTAATTAAAAAATTAAATGAAAGAGGCTTTGAATTGCCAGAAGATGTTTTTACTATTGAACAGGCTAAAGAAGTCTTGTTAAAAAAAATTAGAATTCGAAAATAATGTGTATAGTGCATTTAAATATATATGTTTTACTATTATTTTTATGATGATCCCACTTGTACAAGTGGGAGTTTTAAAATAATTTAGAGGGGGGACATTAAGCAAAATTGTTTTTGCTTAAATAATAATGATAAAGGATATAACAATAGGGCAATATGTACCTGGAGATTCATTTGTGCATAAGGTAGATCCTAGGATAAAAATTATAATTTCATTTATATACATAATTGATTTATTTATAATAAATAATTTTCAAGGATACATATATGTAGTTTTGTTCTTAGGTTTAATTATTTATGCTTCTAGAATCCATTTTAGATATATTTATAAAGGACTTAAACCCATATTTGTTTTACTATTGATTACTGCAATATTGAATGTTTTTATGACTAAAGGTGGAGATTTGATTTTTACATGGAAGTTTATACATATTTATAGAAGAGGAGTTGAGGTTGCGGCATTTATGGTATTAAGATTGACATTTTTGATTGTTGGAACTTCAATACTTACGTTGACAACATCTCCAATAGAATTGACTGATGGAATTGAAAAATTATTAAATCCATTAAAGAAAATAGGGTTTCCAGCACATGAATTGGCTATGATGATGACAATTGCTTTGAGATTTATTCCTACATTGATGGATGAAACAGATAAAATTATGAAAGCACAAAAATCTAGAGGAGCTGATTTCGAATCTGGAAATATAGTAAATAGAGCAAAAAATTTAATTCCTATACTTGTACCTTTGTTTATAAGTTCATTTAGAAGAGCTGATGATTTAGCTACAGCCATGGAAGCTAGATGTTATAGAGGTGGAGAAGGTAGAACAAGAATGAAACAACTTAAGTTTACGAGTAAGGACTTAATTGCTGTGTTCATATTTGCTGTTTTTGTTGCTATATCCATAATATCGAGGAAATAAGAGAAAAGATAACAGTTAAGTTTGAAATTATAAGAGGAAGTGAGTTTATGAGAAATATTAAACTCATAATTGAGTATGATGGAACTAAATATTCTGGGTGGCAGAAGCAGAATAATGCATTGACTATTCAAGAAGTTGTTGAGAATGCAATTGTTTCTATAACGAATGAAAACATTAATTTAATTGGTTCAAGTAGAACTGATGCTGGTGTTCATGCTAAAGGGTTTACTGCAAATTTTACAACGGAGAGCAAAATACCAGCTCAAAAATTTAGAGAAGCAATAAATAGCAAATTACCTAACGATATTGTTATATTAAAGTCTGAAGAAGTTGATATTAACTTTCATTCAAGATATCATAGTACAGGAAAGATATATGTATACACAATAATAAATAGGTATGAACCTATAGCAATTGGAAGAGATTATGTTTATCATTATAAGAATAAATTAGATATTGAATTAATGAAAAGGGCAAGTAAATATTTTATTGGTAAACACGATTTTACTTCTTTTATGAAAAAAGGGAGTTCAGTTAAAACTACTGTAAGAACAATTACTAGATTGGATGTTCAAAAGGAAAACGATAAATTAACAATAACTGTGTCAGCTGATGGCTTTTTATATAATATGGTTAGAATAATTGTAGGTACATTGATTGATGTAGGAATAGGAAAGATAAAACCAGAAGAAATTAGGAATATATTGTATTCAAAAGATAGGACAAAGGCAGGTGGGTGTGCACCAGCTTGTGGACTATGTTTAGTTGAGGTACTTTATTAAATTTTATAGTGTGTTTTATTCACTTTAATAAGCGTATATATCTTGACACACTAGGATGAATGTATTATAATTGTTAGAGTTGTTATTGTAATAGTATGTTAAGATCCACTAGCCCCGGGTCTTTTACGTATAGATTATTCATGTAAGTTCAGGGAGGGAGAAAAATGAAGTCATACTTAGCAAAACCACATGAAGTAGAAAGAAAATGGTATGTAATTGATGTTGAAGGAAAGACATTAGGTAGAGCAGCAAGTCAGGTAGCATCTATTTTAAGAGGAAAACATAAACCAATATATACTCCAAATGTTGATACAGGAGATTTTGTAATTATAGTTAATGCAGATAAAGTTGTATTGACTGGTAAGAAATTAGAACAGAAAAAATTAAGACACCATTCATTATACCCAGGTGGATTAAAGGAAATGTCATATAGAGATGCTTTAGCTAAAAAGCCTGAATTTGTATTTTATGAAGCAGTTAGAAGAATGATGCCAAAGGGAAAATTAGGACGTCAGATGCTTAAAAAATTGAAGGTTTATAGCGGACCAGAGCATAATCATGAAGCTCAAAAACCAGAAGTATTAGAATTGAAATATTAATATTCGATAAGTGCTGGAGGGAGGAAGAAAAATGGCAAAAGTTCAATATTTTGGAACAGGTAGAAGAAAGAAGTCAGTTGCAAGAGTTAGACTTGTACCAGGAGAAGGGCGAGTTGTAATAAATAAAAGAGATATTGATGATTACTTTGGATTAGATACTTTAAAGGTTATTGTTAATCAACCACTAGTTTTAACAGGAACTAAAGAAAAATTCGATGTATTAGTTAATGTTCATGGTGGAGGTTTCACAGGTCAAGCTGGAGCAATCAGACATGGTATTGCAAGAGCACTTGTAAAAGCTGATGAAACTTTGAAGCCAGAAATAAAAGCTGCTGGATACTTAACAAGAGATCCAAGAATGAAAGAAAGAAAGAAATACGGTCTTAAAAAAGCAAGAAGAGCTCCACAGTTCTCAAAGAGATAATTTGTTGCTTGTTCGAGAGAGAAGTTATTATACTTCTCTCTTTTTTTACGTAGATTTTGAAAATGAACTTATTTTGTTAAAGTAAAACATCGATATTTGTATAAATAATTTGAGTTATGTTAAATCTATGTTAAGTAGCTTAAATTCATGTTAAAAAAATGAAAAACTATTAACTTGTATAACTAATTGATGTATTATGAAAATGGAGTTATGTGTCTATATAATTTTATAATATGGAGGGATAATATGAAAATAGTACAGATGATTGTTGCCCTTTTTGGAGGATTAGGATTGTTTCTGTATGGTATGAAAATGATGGGTGATGGTTTAGAAAATGCAGCAGGTGAGAAGTTAAAGTCTATTTTTAAAAAAATTACATCTAATCCAATAAAAGGTGTAATTACTGGAGCATTGGCTACAGCCATTATTCAGAGCAGTAGTGCAACAACTGTAATGGTAGTAGGATTTGTAAATGCTAGATTAATGGATTTATTTCAAGCAGCAGCAGTAATAATGGGTGCAAATATAGGTACGACGATAACAGCTCAAATGATTACATTAGATGTTGAAGCATTAATTCCAGTATTTCTTGGTATTGGAGCATTAATAGTATTATTTACGAAGAGAAAAAATATAAAAGAAATTGGAAATATAGTTTTAGGATTTGGTATATTGTTTTTAGGAATGCATTTAATGAAAGATGCAATGAATCCACTTAGAAGTTCGCAGGCATTTACCAATTTGCTTTCAACTTTAGAAGGAAACATACCTCTAGGAATACTTGCAGGTTTAGCAATAACAGCTATAGTACAGAGTTCATCTGCTACAACGTCTATGCTTATTGCACTTGCAGCGACTGGAATTCTAAATTTACATACTGCAGTACCTATAATTTTAGGATGTAATATAGGTACATGTGTTACAGCACTAATATCGAGTGTAGGTACATCAAAGAATGCTAAAAGAGCTGCTGTAATTCATTTAATGTTTAATATCATTGGAGCATTGGTATTTATACCTTTAATTATGTTTACACCAGTTGTTGACTGGATTGCATCTAGTTCAAATTTACCTAAAAGACAGATTGCAAATTTCCATACATTTTTCAATGTAGTAAATACTGTCGTTTTTATACCATTTATTAAAGTATTTGTAAATGTGGTAAATAAATTAATACCTGGTGAAGATGAAAGAGATGAATATGGTGTTAAATACATAGATGAGAGATTATTAGAAACTCCTGTTATAGCCGTAGGGCAAGCAAGACAAGAGGTTTTAAGAATGACAAGATTAGCAAGAGATAATTATGATTTAGCAATTAAGGCTTTTAAAGAAAATGATAATAATATTATAGAACAAGTATACAAGAACGAGAAATTAATTAATTTATTAGAAGATGAAATAACAAAGTTTTTGGTTGAATTATCAAAATCAGAGCTTTTAGAAAATCAAACAGAGATAGTAACATCAATGTTTCATGTTGTTAATGATGCAGAGAGAATAGGCGATCATGCAGAGAATATTGTGGATTTAACAAGTGAAAAAATACAAAAGAAGTTGCAATTTTCAAAAGAGGCTATGGAAGAGCTTGAAGGAATGTATAAGTATACACTGAATGCTGTTGATATGAGTATTGAGGCATTTAATACAAGAGATAAAAATAAAGTTAAAGAAGTTAAAGCAATTGAAGAAAGAATAGATGTATTGGAAAAGGAATTAAGAGCATCTCATATTAGGAGATTGAATCAAGGAATTTGTAATGCCACTGTTGGAGCAGTTTTCTTGGATATAATAAGCAACCTAGAGAGAATAGGTGATCACGCTATGAATATTGCTGAGTCTATATATAATGAATAAAAAAATGACCTTTTGGGGTCATTTTTTTTATAATTTAGAATAAAGTGCAGCATAATTAAAATAGAATGTATTATGGACGAATTCTATTTAGGAGAGTGATGATGTGAAAAACAATAGAAAATTGATCTATAGTTTAGTTACAATATGTATTTGTGCTGCTGTTATTGTAGTTGTAAATTATAAAAAAACCATAGACGCAATGAATAATAATGTTGGTACAAAAATAATTTTAATTGATCCAGGACATGGAGGTATTGACGGAGGGGCAATATCTAAAAGTGGTATTGTTGAAAAAAATATAAATTTGAGCATAGCATTAAAATTAAGAGATATACTAAGGGATAAAGGATATAAGGTTCTTATGACAAGGCAAGAGGATGTTGGACTATATTCAGATAAAGGTAGAGTTAGGGATAAAAAAATAGAAGACTTGAGCAATAGGTGTAAAATGAAGATAGAATCTAATTGCGATATGTTTATTAGTATCCATCAAAATAAATTTGAACAAAGTAAGTATTATGGTGCTCAAGTATGGTATTCATCTTATCAAAAAAGCAAAATTTTGGCACATATTATTCAGGAAAATTTAAAGAAGGATTTAGATAACAATAACAAGAGGGTTGAAAAAAGTGCCAATAACTCTATTAAGGTTTTGAGATGTCATGATACTATGCCTAGTGTACTAGTTGAATGTGGTTTTCTATCAAATCCGACTGAAGCTCAAAAATTGACAACAGATGAATATCAGAATAAAATAGCAGAATCGATTGCAAACTCAGTAGATGAATATTATAAAAGCGGCGAAAATGGACTTTAATAAAAAGTCCATTTTCGCCGCTTTTATAAGTGATTTAATAATAATACATTATTAAGAAATAAATAATTCATATTACATAAATGTAATATTTTAACCAAAAATATTAACATACATATACTGATTGTGTAGTTATAACATGTTTAAAAACAAAAATATAATTTGTTATAAAAATTATTGTATTTTATGAACTAGTGTGATATTATATTTTTGATGATTGGATTAATCCATTAATCCATTGTTTGTTTAAGGAGTGATGTATATGGAAATAGTATTAAATAGAAAAAGTGGGGTACCGTTATATTTACAGGTAAAAAAACAGATAATGGATTTAATAAGAATGGGGAAAATCAAGGTTGGAAGTAAAATGCCTACCGAGAGAGAACTATCTAAAGAGCTGAAAGTTAGTAGAAATACTATTAGTACAGCATATAAAGAGTTAGAGCAGGCAGGTGTTTTAAAATCATATCAAGGTAAGGGAACATTCGTTATAGAGGAAGTAATTTCATGGCAGGATAAAGATAAGAAAGATAAGATATTAAAATTTTTGGATTTAGCTTTAGAACAAGCCTTTGAATCAGGAATGGATATTGAGGGTTTTCTACAATTGGTAAATGATAGAGTTAGAGAGAAAAAAGAACTCATGAAGAAAATGGTTTCAGTATATGTTGAGTGCAATATTGAACAAGCTAAAATGTTCAGTAAGCAATTATCGAAGAGAACGAATATGAATGTTATACCTCTGACAGTAGCAGATTTAAGAGCTATGGATGTTGATACTGTAGGAAAGCTGAATAAGGCACAAGTTATAATATCTACATTTAATCATGTAAATGAAGTGTATGAGCTAACAAAAGATTTAAAAAAAGAAGTATTTGGAGTTGCAATTAGTCCAGATTTGGAAACAATAGTTAAGATAGCTAGATATCCTGTAACATCAAAGTTAGGATTTGTTTGTATATCAGAAGAATTTATGTTTAAAGTTAGAGGGGCATTGGAGAAAGCTGGATTAGGTGAGATTAATATTCAATTTACAAATACATTTGATGAAGAAAAACTTAAACTCTTTATTAGCAGTCATGATGTTATAGTGGTTTCACCAGGAAGGTATAAGGATGTTAGTAAATTAAATACCTTTAATAGAGAGATAATTGAATTCAAATATGGACTTGATGATGGTTCAGTAAAGGCACTTAAGTCAAAGATTGTTGAAATAGGTTATGATAAATAGTTTATTAATTATTTTACATATATATAAATTTAATTAGGAGGACTTTGTCACTATGGAAGAGAAAAATGGCAAAACAGTGGTTATTGGGGTAATAGGTTCAGACTGTCATGCTGTAGGTAATAAAATAATTGATTATGCATTGACAGAAGAAGGCTTTAATGTAATTAATATAGGAGTTTTATCACCGCAGGAAGATTTCATAAATGCTGCAGTGGAAACTGATGCTGATGCTATAATAGTATCTTCTTTGTATGGACATGGAGAAATTGATTGTAGAGGACTTAGAGAAAAATGTGATGAAGCAGGACTAAAAGATATATTTCTTTATGTTGGGGGGAATATTGTAGTAGGTAAGCAAGAATGGGATGATGTATATAAAAGATTTACGGCAATGGGATTCAATAGAGTATATCCACCAGGAACACCTATTGAAACAACTATTGCTGATTTAAAAGAAGATTTAAATATAAAATAGCGATAAGCTTATGAAAATTGCAGTGTATGCGATTGATTGGGAGTGGGAGAATGGATGCTTACTTATTGATTGATTTTGGAAGTACGTATACCAAACTAACTGCAGTTGATATCGAGAATGAAGAAATAATTGCAACAGCAAAAGATATCACTACTATAGAAGATGACATAATGGTAGGTTTCAATAAAGCATATGAAAAGCTTGAGAAATTAATGGAAAACAATAATGTAAATTTTGTAAAAAAACTTGCTTGTTCGTCAGCGGCTGGTGGACTTAAAATGATAGCTATTGGGCTTGTACCAGATTTAACTGCAGAAGCAGCGAAAAGAGCGGCTTTAGGTGCCGGTGCTAGAATACTGGATATTTATAGTTTTGAGCTTACATTGGATGAAATAGAGGAAATTAAAAATTCAAATTTAGATATTATTCTTTTGGCTGGAGGGACTAATGGGGGCAATAAGGAATGCATTATTCATAATGCAAAAATGTTAGCTGAAAGTGGCATTGATGTACCTATAGTTGTTGCAGGTAATAAAGTTGCAAATGATGATATAAAAAGAATATTTAAAGAGCACAATATGGATTACAGTATTACCGAAAATGTAATGCCAAAACTTAACCAGTTAAATGTTGAACCAGCTAGGGAAGAAATAAGAAAAATATTTATGAATAGGATAGTGGAAGCAAAAGGATTAGGAAATGCAGAAGAATTTGTTAATGGAATATTGATGCCAACACCTGCAGCAGTTATAAAAGCAGCAAGGGCTTTAAGTGAGGGAACTGATGATGAAGCTGGTATAGGAGATTTGATAGTTATTGATATTGGAGGGGCAACAACAGATGTTCACTCAATAGCAGATGGAGAACCAACAAAACCAGGTGTAACAGTTAGAGGTCTTGAAGAACCTTTTGCTAAAAGAACTGTTGAAGGAGATTTGGGAATGAGGTATTCTGCAATCTCACTTTTAGAAGCAGCAGGTACAAGAAAAATAAGAGAATATCTGAATGATAAGGAAAAGAAAATTGATGTGTTGAATAATTGTAAGTACAGATCAGAAAATATAAAAATGGTTCCTAAAACTGAGTGTGAAATAGCTTTTGATGAGGCTATGGCTAAAGTTGCAACAGAATTAGCTATGTCAAGACATGTTGGTACCATAGAATGTACGTATACACCTATGGGGGCTATATATTCACAGATTGGTAAGGATTTAATGGAAGTAAAGTATTTGATAGGAACAGGTGGGGTGTTAGTTCACAGTGATAATCCAGCGGAAATATTAAAAGCAGGTACATTTAATAAACAACAAGCTAATTATTTAAAACCTCAAAATCCGAAATATTTATTGGATAAAACGTATATATTGTCTGCAATGGGATTATTGGCACAGGAATTGCCCGATTTGGCAGTTAGAATAATGAAAAAGTATTTAGTGAAAGTGAGCTAGGAGGTATATAAAGGTGGAACTTAAAAATAAAAAGTGGACAGAGGAGCAATTTTTCAAAGTAAGAGAAGAAGTGTTAAATCAATGGCCTACAGGTAAAGACGTTAAGGATATTAAAAAAGGAATTGATTATTGTAAAAGTGTTCCAGAACACAAGAATTTTGCTAAGAAATTGATCAAGGCTAAGGAAGAGGGGGTTACGCTAGCTCAGCCTAGAGCAGGTGTTGCATTAATTGATAAGCATATAGAACTACTGACATATCTTCAAGATGAAGGGGGAGCAGATTTACTTCCTAGCACAATTGATAGTTATACAAGACAAAATAGATATGATGAATGTGAAATTGGAATAACTGAAAGTAGAAAAGCGGGAAGATCATTGTTAAATGGTTTTCCAGGTGTAAATCATGGTGTGCATGGTTGTAAAAAGGTACTTGAGGCTGTTAATTTACCGCTTGAGGCTAGACATGGTACACCAGATGCTAGACTTCTTTCCGAAATAATACATGCTGCTGGATGGACTTCTAATGAAGGAGGAGGAATATCTTACAATATTCCGTATGCAAAGAGTGTAAGTTTAGAAAGAACAATTCTTGATTGGCAGTATTGTGATAGATTAGTAGGAATTTATGAAGAAAATGGTGTTTCAATAAATAGAGAGCCATTTGGACCTTTAACAGGTACATTAGTACCACCAAGTACATCTAATGCGGTTGCCATTATTGAAGCTTTACTTGCAGCAGAACAGGGAGTTAAGAATATAACTGTTGGTTATGGTCAATGTGGAAATTTAGTACAAGATGTTGCTGCTATTATGGCACTTGAAGAGCAATGTAACGAATATTTGAAGGCTAATGGGTATGATGATATATATTTGACAACTGTTTTCCATCAGTGGATGGGTGGTTTCCCTTCAGATGAAGCAAAAGCATTTGGAGTAATATCTACAGGCTCAGCAGCTGCAGCATTGGCAGGAGCAACAAAGGTTATTGTAAAGACGCCTCATGAAGCAATAGGTGTTCCAACAAAAGAGGCAAATGCAGAAGGAATTAAAGCTACTAAGATGACATTGAATATGTTAAGAGGACAGAAAATGGCAATGTCTGATAAATTAAAAACAGAAATACAGATAATTAAAGCAGAAACAAAATGTATGATTGATAAGATGTTTGAGATTGGAAAAGGCGATTTAGCTATAGGAACTATTGAAGGATTTAAAATGGGAATAATAGATATTCCATTTGCTCCAAGTAAATATAATTTTGGTAAGATGATGCCTGCAAGAGATAATGAAGGTGCTGTTAGATATTTGAAATTTGGAAATGTTCCTTTTACAAATGAGTTAAAGGAATATAATATGAAAAAGCTTGAAGAAAGAGCTAAATTTGAGGGAAGAAAAGTAGGATTCCAGATGACAGTAGATGATATATTTGCAGTTGGTAAAGGAGTTCTAATAGGAAGACCTGAGCAAAAATAATTTACAAATAATATATCACTTAACAGTTGGTAATAATCCAATTGTTAAGTGATAATTAGGTGTTTGAAAGAAAATGGCAAGTCAAATATACTAGCATACTGATTAGTTATTTTTGAAGATGCCTTATGTACGTATAAAAAAAATCAGAGAAAGACAGGTGTGATAAATGAAAATTATTGATGTAGTATGTTCTGCAGGAAGAACAGGATTTTACTTTGATGACCAAAGAGCAATAAAAAAAGGTGCTGGGCATGATGGATTTACATATGTTGGAGAACCCGTTACAGATGGATTTACTTCAGTTAGACAGGCAGGGGAGTCAATTTCTGTTATGTTAATTTTGGAAGATGGACAAGTAGCTTATGGTGATTGTGCGGCAGTTCAATATTCTGGAGCAGGAGGAAGAGATCCTTTATTCTTAGCTAAGGATTTTATTCCAGTTATTGAAAAAGAAATTGCTCCTAAGCTTATTGGAAGAGAGTTAGAAAGCTTTAAAGCATTGGCTGAAGAATTTGATAAAATGCAGATTGATGGTAAAAGATTACATACTGCAATCAGATATGGTGTAACACAAGCAATATTAGATGCTGTAGCAAAAGCTAAGAAAGTAACTATGGCAGAGATAATAAGAGATGAATATAATACTGGTGTAAAAATTGATAGAGTGCCTATATTCACTCAATCAGGTGATGATAGATATGCAAATGTTGATAAGATGATAATAAAGGGTTCAGATGTTATGCCTCATGCACTAATCAATAATGTTGAAGAAAAATTAGGAACTAAAGGTGAAAAATTATACGAGTATATAAAATGGATGAGCAACAGAGTTAGAGAATTAAGAACTTCTGAGGATTACAATCCAATATTCCATATTGATGTTTATGGAACAATAGGTATTGCATTTAATTATGATACAAAAGCTATGGCAGATTATATTGCAACATTAGAAGAGGCTGCTAAACCATTTAAATTAAGAATCGAAGGTCCTATGGATGTAGAGGATAGAGAAAAACAGGTTGAAGCACTTGCAGCATTAACTGCAGAATTAGAGAATAGAGGAATAAATGTTGAATTAGTTGCTGATGAATGGTGTAACACACTTGAAGATGTAAAACTATTTGCTGATAAGAAAGCAGGTCATATGCTTCAAATTAAAACTCCAGACTTGGGAGGAGTAAACAATATTGCAGAAGCTATTTTATATTGTAATGAAAAAGGAATAGGTTCATACTGTGGTGGTACTTGTAATGAAACTAACAGATCTGCAGAGGTTACAACTAATATTGCAATGGCTTGTGGAGCAACTCAATGTCTTGCTAAACCAGGAATGGGTGTTGACGAGGGATATATGATAGTAAACAATGAAATGAATAGAGTTGTAGCATTAGTAAACAGAAGATAAGAGTAGATTAAAAGGATATCATGGTTAAAATATTGTAAAAGGCAGTTTGTTAAGAACTGCCTTTTAAGCTACGTATGTATTTAATAATTTTTACATTTGAGTTATAATAGTCTAAAGAACAGTTTAGGAAAGGTGTTGTAATAATGAGGGAAATAAATACTTCTGATATAACAAGAGTTGTAAAAAAACTTTGTATGGATGCTAATTATTACTTATGCAGTGATATAAAAGAAAGAATAATAAATGCCAAAAATGAAGAAACATGGAATACGGCTAAAGGTATATTAGAAAAAATAATAACTAATTCAGAGATTGCTAAAAATGAAAAAATGCCTATATGTCAGGATACTGGTATGGCATGTGTATTTATAGAAATGGGTCAGGATGTACATATAGTTGGTGGAAGTATAGAAGATGCAGTTAATGAAGGAGTTGCACAGGGATATACTGAAGGCTATTTAAGAAAGTCTGTTGTTAAAGATCCTTTAAACAGGGTTAATACAAAGGATAATACTCCAGCTGTAATATATTATGATATAGTTCCAGGAGATAAATTTAAAATAACTGTAGCACCAAAAGGATTTGGTTCTGAAAATATGAGTCAGTTAAAAATGTTAAAACCAGCTGATGGAATAGATGGTGTAAAAGATTTTATATTGAAAGTTGTCAAAGAAGCAGGTCCAAACCCATGTCCACCGATAGTTGTAGGAGTGGGCATAGGAGGCACATTTGATAAAGCAGCAAACCTCGCAAAAAGGGCTTTATTAAGAGATGTATCAGAAAGAAATTCGAATCCATTCTATGCTGAATTAGAAAAAGAAATGCTTGAAAAAATCAATATGTTAGGAATTGGACCACAAGGATTTGGGGGGAAAACTACAGCGCTAGCAGTTAACATTGAGACTTATCCAACACATATCGCAGGACTTCCAGTAGCAGTAAATATTAATTGCCATGTAACACGTCATGCTTCGGAAGAACTGTAACAATGAGGAATTAGGCACTAGGAATTATCAAAATCACAATGTGTTTTGGTGACTGGCGATTGGTGATTTTGATTTAATCTCCAGTCTCCAGTCGCTAGTCTCTAGTACAAATTTGACATCTGTATATCAGTATCTGTACTAGGAAAAGTGCAAGGTGTTAAGTATTAATTTTTATCAAAGTCACAATCTGCTTTGGTGATTGGTGACTAGTGAACGGTGACTTTGTTTTTAGAGTGTTAATTTATATAATCAATAGATTTGGAGGAAAATGGTATGGAGAAAAGAATAACTACTCCTTTGACTGAAGAGAAGGTTAGGGATTTGAAAGCCGGAGATACTGTATTGTTATCAGGAATAATTTATACTGCAAGAGATGCAGCACATAAAAGATTGGTTGATTTATTAGATGAAGGAAAAGAACTTCCGATAGATGTAAAGAATGCTATTATATACTACGTAGGACCTACTCCTGCTAAACCAGGTAAAGCATTTGGTTCAGGGGGACCTACTACAAGCTACAGAATGGATCCATATGCACCAAGATTGTTGGATATAGGATTAAAAGGAATGATAGGTAAGGGATTGAGATCAAAAGAAGTTGTAGAATCAATGATAAAGAATAAAGCAGTTTACTTTGGGGCAATAGGAGGAGCAGCAGCTTTAATAGGTAAATCTGTTGTAAATGCAGAAGTAATTGCATATGATGATTTAGGTGCTGAAGCAATAAGAAGGCTTGAAGTAAAGGATTTACCTTTGGTAGTTGTAATAGATAGTGAGGGAAATGATCTTTATGAATTAGGTCAAAAAGCGTACTTAGAAAGCAGAGAGTAAAAAATATTGGAAGGTGATACTATGGAAATAAAAAGACCAGCTAAGGCGGGTACATTGGAATCCAATGATATATATGTAATGATAATGCCAAATGAAAATAACGGAATTGAATTAGAGCTTGAAAGCATTGTAATTAAACAGTTTGGAGATGAAATTAAAAAAGTGATTTTTAATACTCTGAATGAGCTTGGAGTAAAAAATGCATTGCTTAAAGTTCAAGATAAAGGAGCATTAGATTATACAATAAAAGCTAGAATAGAAACAGCGGTAAAAAGAGCTACAGCTTAGGAGGTAAAATCCATGAAAAGATTGAGAAGAACAATGCTATTTATGCCAGGGAATAATCCAAGTATGCTTCAAAATGCAGGAATATTAGGGGCGGATTCTGTTATATTAGATTTAGAAGATGCAGTTAGTCTTACAGAGAAGGATAGTGCAAGAGTATTAGTTAGAGAAGCTATTAAAAATATTGATTATTCAAATGTAGAAGTTGTAGTAAGAGTAAACCCATTTGATACTGAATATGCTGAAGAGGATATTAATGAAATAGCGAGTGTAAAGCCAGATACAATTTTAATACCAAAGGCTACAGAAGAAGCAGTAAAAAAAGCAGATGAAATGATAACAAGAATAGAAAAAGAAAAAGGTTATGAAAATGGAAGTATTAAGTTGTTCGCATTAATTGAATCTGCATATGGTGTGGAAAATGTATACAACATTATTAAAGCTTCAAATAGAGTTGAAGGAGTGCTTTTAGGAGGAGAAGATTTAACTTCTGATTTAGGCATAAAGAGAACAAAAGAAGGAAGAGAAATATTTTATGCAAGAAATAAAGTTGCTATGGCATGTAGGGCATTAAAAGTAGATTCAATAGATACTCCTTTTACGGATACTAACGACTTTATAGGATTAGCTAAAGATACAATGAATGCAAAAAACATAGGTTTTACTGGAAAAGCATGTATTAATCCAAGACAAATAGATACAGTGCACTCAGTATTTGCACCTACAGAAGAAGAGATTATTCATGCTAAAAAAGTCATGGAAGCTAAAGAAAAGGCAGAAAAAGAAGGAAAGGGAGTATTTTCATTAAATGGTAAAATGGTAGATGCTCCAATCATTAATAGAGCGAGAACAACATTAGAATTAGCTAAAATACTAGGGCTTTTATAAGAAAGTGAGGTAGTGATATGAAAAACAGCATTGGAAGAGAGTTACCCGAATACATAGATGGATATGGAAAAGTAAAACCTTTTAAAGGTGCTTTTGTAAATATGGGAATTAAAGAAAAGACAAGTGTAAAAATTGAATCAGTAACTCCAATGGATAATAAACTTTTACATAGTATTGATGAGGCATTAGATAAAATTGATTTAAAAGATGGTATGACAATATCATTTCATCATCATTTGAGAAATGGTGATTATGTACTAAACATGGTTATAGAGGCTATGGCCAAAAGAAATATTAAAGATATTACTATTGCGGCTACTTCAATTTTCCCAGTTCATGCTCCTTTAGTTCAATATATTAAAGATGGTGTGGTAACTGGTATATATGCTGCTTACATGTCAGGTCCTGTCGCAGATGCAGTTTCAAATGGTTTGCTAAAAAAACCTGCCGTTATGCATACACATGGTGGAAGGGCTAGATTAATTGAAAGTGGAGATTTGCATATTGATATTGCTTTCATAGCTGCACCAACTGCAGATGGTTATGGCAATATAAATGGTTTATTTGGAAAGTCTGCTTGCGGTTCACTAGGATATGCCATTGCTGATGCAGAATATGCAGATAAAGTTATAGCTATTACAGATAATTTGGTTCCTTATCCTGCAAGTCCTATTGAGATTAGCCAAATGTATGTTGATTATGTTGTTAAGGTTGATTCTATAGGGGATCCAGCAGGAATAGTATCAGGAACGACAAAAATTACTAAAGATCCAGTTGGGCTTAGAATTGCTCAGATGTGTGCAAAAGCAATGGAAGCATCTGGATTGGTGAAAGATGGTGTGTCATTTCAAACAGGTGCGGGTGGAATTTCACTAGCAGTTGCTGCTGAATTAAAAGAAATAATGAAAAATAAAAATATAGTTGGAAGCTTTGCAGCAGGTGGTATAACAGGATATATTGTAGATATGCTCAAAGAAGGATTATTTAGAAACTTATTTGATGTTCAATGTTTTGATTTAGAAGCGGTTGAGTCATGTGCAACTAATACTAAACATATGAGGATGTCTGCTTCAATGTACGGTAATCCTCATAATAAAGGTGCAGTAGTAAATAATTTGGATATAATGATATTAGGGGCAACAGAAATTGATACTGATTTTAATGTCAATGTAACTACAGGTTCAGATGGAAGAATAATGGGAGGTTCAGGTGGACATAGCGATACAGCAGCTGGTTCTAAACTTGCAATAGTTGTTACTAAATTAATAAAAGGAAGATTGCCTATTATAAAGGATAAAGTTACTACTGTTACGACACCAGGGGAAAGTATTGATTTAATAGTTACAGAAAGAGGAATAGCAGTAAATCCTAAAAGACAAGATTTAATTGAAAAACTTAAGAAATCAAATCTTCCAGTAGTTAATATTGAGGAATTAAAAAATATTGCTGAGAAAATGACAGGTAAGCCAAAGCCAATACAATTATCTGATGAAATTGTTGCAGTAGTAGAATATAGAGATGGTACTGTTATTGATGTTGTTAGAAAAGCATTGTAATTATACTTATCAAGTTGTAAGATTCATATTTTGTCCAGAGAATTATATAATTTTAAGAACTTTGCAAGTATAGATTTGCATGCTGACTAGGTATTTTTTCAATACACCTAAGTGGGAAACTAAAGATTTTTGCTTAAGATAGAGTAGAGTTGCCACTTGAAGTGGATATGTTTTGATAATTTCATATACCTAATGATTGGAGATGCTTGTATGTATGGTATGAATATTGAAGAAATTGATTTAAGTGACAAAAAGCAAGTTGATGAGATTAAGGACTTTCTTGCAAAATTTGACTTGAAATTGGATGACAATGTTGACTATACGATAGCAATAAGACTTGATGGTAATATTAAAGCTACCTGTTCAAAAGCTAAGAATGTTTTTAAGTGTTTTGCTGTTTCTCCTGAACTTCAAGGTGAGGGGATAAGCAATAAGCTTATAACAGCTCTAAATAATAAACTATTTGAAGAGGGAACATATCATAATTTTATATTCACAAAGCCTAAAAATAAACAAATATTTACTTCTATGAATTATAAGGATATATATGAAGTAGAAAATGTTTGTTTGCTTGAAAACGGAGTATATGACATAAACAAGTATCTAGATAAAATTGCAGATAAATATAACATAGATAATACTACTGAAAAATCAGCACTTGTTATGAACTGTAATCCTTTTACTTTAGGGCATAGATATTTAATTGAATGTGCAGCTAGAAAATCAAAAGAAGTATTGGTTTTTATTGTTGAAGAAGATAAATCGCTATTTCCTTTTAAGTATAGATATGAATTGGTAAAAAAAGGTGTAAGCGATTTAGAAAACGTAAAAGTTATACCAGGTGGAGAGTATATTATTTCTTCAGCTACATTCCCTTCATATTTTTTAAGAAAAGAAGATGAAGTTTTAAAAGCATATACCAATATTGATGCTGGTATATTTGCAAAATATTTTTGTTCAAGATTCAATATAACAGATAGGTTTGTTGGAGAAGAACCTTATTGTAATGTTACAAGGGCATATAATAATGCACTAAACGAAACATTAAATAAATATGGTGTGAAACTTCATATAATCAATAGAAAAGAAAATGCTGGTATAAAGATAAGTGCTTCAATGGTTAGAGAATTAATAAAAGAAGACCAATATGATAAAATGAAAGAGCTTATTCCGAGCGTTACATGGGAATTTTTAAATTCTAATGAAGGAAGGGAGATAATGGAGAAGATTAAGGTTAGTAATTCTCCACATTAAAATATGTATAAAGCAGAGGATATTTTGAAGGCAAGGGAAAAAAGGGTTGAATTTCAAAATGAACTTCAAAAAAAGTATAAAAAACCTTTATTAGTAGCTAGGGTTAATTATCCAGGAGTAGATAAGGATAATAATTTGACAAGAAATATTTTGGGTATAATGGATATGGTTTTGACACAAATCTTTAAGCTAAAAATATGTTACAAGTTGCTTACATTTACAGCAGAAGGGCCTTTATTGATTTTTATAATTGATAAGAAGGCTTTAGAAGTAAAGAAAGTAGCAATAGAAATTGAAGATGGGCATATGCTAGGGAGATGTGTTGACATTGATGTTTATGATGAGAATGCTATGCAGATTGGCAGAAAGCATATTAATATGAAGCCACGAAAGTGTTTTATATGTGATGAATATGCTCATAACTGTGTTAGATCTAGAAAGCATAACATAGATGAAGTTAAAAACTTTATTAGTAGAAAATATGAAGAATATATGGAGAATTTTTATGGAAATATCAAGTATTAAAGATATAGCTTTTGATATTGGTGAAATAGCACTTCAGTCAATGCTTTATGAGATTTCATGTTTCCCTTCAGCGGGGCTAGTATCACCGGTATCAAGAGGGGCTCATAAAGATATGGATTACTTTACATTTATAAAAAGCACATCTGTATTAAGTAAATATATGGTTGTTTTTTCACAATGTGGCTATTCTGATGAACAGCCACATGTTATATTTAAAAAGATTAGGGAAATTGGTAAGGAAGCAGAACAAAGTATGTTTCTAAAGACAAAAGGAATAAATACTCATAAAGGCATGATATTTTTACTCGGAATATCGTGTGCAGCTACAGCAAAAGCTATTCATGATAGTAAAGACTTTTTATATATTCCAGATATAATAAAGAAAATGACTCATGGAATTGTTAGTACTGAATTGAAAAATATGAATAAGAATAAAAAATTAACTTATGGAGAAAAGCTATATTTAAAATATGGTATGGAAGGCATAAGAGGTCAAGTGGAAAGAGGACTTCCATTGATTTTTGATTATTCTGTTAAAGTTTATGAAGAGAATCATAGATTAAGTGAAAATGATAGATTAGTACACACATTGTTTTCAATAATGCAGTTTTGTGATGATACAACAATTTTGCACAAACATACATTGGAAAAGTTAAGATATGTTCAAAACAAAGCAAAACATATTATAGCTATTGGGGGAATGAACACAGAAATTGGTAGAAAAGAAATAAACAATATAGATAGAATTTTTTCGAGAGAAGGGATAAGTCCCGGAGGAAGTGCAGATTTACTTGCTGTAACGGTGTTCTTTCATATGGTTAAGGAGAAATTCTTTAAATGAATTTAACATAACTAGCAGAAGTCTCCCATCTTCTATAAGTGGGAGATGGATGCGTAAAAATAACTTGTTTCTATTATTTTTTTATGTTAAAATATAATCAGTAGTAAATAATAGAAATGAGTGATACCAATGAAATTAGATACAAATAATCATTCAGTATTCTTATTGCATTACCACTTGGTTTTGGTAGTGAAATATAGAAGAGAAGTAATAGATGACAAAATAAGTAGTAGACTAAAAGAAATATTCGAGAAAATAAGTCAAAAGTACAATATAACAATAGAAGAATGGGAACATGACAATAATCATATTCATGTATTATTCAAAGCACATCCAAATAGTGAGTTATCAAAATTCATAAATGCTTATAAAAGTGCTAGTAGCAGACTTATAAAGAAAGAATTTCCTCAAATAAAAAAGAAGTTATGGAAAGAGTATTTTTGGTCAAGAAGTTACTGTTTACTTACAACAGGTGGTTCACCCATAGAAGTAATAAAGAAATACATTCAAAATCAAGGGAAGAAATGAGGTGAAGGAGTTGCTAAAAGCTTACAAATATAGAATTTATCCAAATTCAGAACAAAAACTATATCTAGCTAAAACTTTTGGTTGTACTAGGTTTATATATAACAAAATGTTAGCTGATAGAATAAAGTCATATGAAGAAAATAAGGATTTAGATATAAAGAAAGTAAAATATCCAACTCCTGCACAATATAAAAAAGAATTTCCTTGGTTAAAAGAAGTTGATAGTTTAGCTTTAGCTAATGCTCAAATAAACTTAAATAAAGCATATAAAAATTTCTTTAGAAATAAGTCTGTTGGGTTTCCTAAATTCAAAAGTAAAAAAAGTAATTATTATAGTTATACAACTAACAATCAAAAGGGAACGGTATATATTCAGGATAGTAGAATAAAACTTCCTAAGTTAAAATCTATGATTAAAATAAAACAACATAGAGAGTTCAACGGATTAATAAAGAGTTGTACTATATCAAAAACACCAAGTGGAAAATATTATATATTAATATTAGTCGATACTGAAAAGAAACAATTACCTAAAATAGAGAAAAAAGTTGGTATAGATGTAGGGTTGAAAGAATTTGCAATAACAAGTGATGGAGAATTTTTTAGTAATCCAAAATGGTTGAGAAAATCTGAAAAAAGACTTGCTAAATTGCAAAAGGATTTATCAAGAAAGAAAAAAGGAAGTAATAACAGATATAAAGCTAGATTAAAAGTGGCTAAGTTACATGAGAAGATTGCTAATCAAAGAAAAGATTTCTTGCATAAAATAAGTACTCAATTAATTAACGAAAACCAAGTTATAGTTATTGAGGACTTAAAAATAAAAAATATGCAACAAAATCACAAACTAGCGAAAGCAATAAGTGAAGTGTCATGGTTTGAGTTCAGAAGAATGTTAGAATATAAAGCTGATTGGTACGGGAGGACAATAATAGTTGCACCATCTAATTATGCAAGTAGCCAATTATGTTCTAATTGTGGGTATAAAAACAAAGAAGTAAAGAACTTAGGACTTAGAGAATGGACTTGTCCAAAATGTGGTACACATCATGATAGAGATATAAATGCTAGTAAAAATTTACTGAAATTAGCTATATAATTTTGGTAATAATCAGAGGTTGGGACGACCTTGTTAGCTTGGGTAAACTTGCTCCATTAGGAATATTGACCAAGAAGCTCCCACTTCAACGAAGTAAGTGGAGGGTAGTTCACGAAAAGAAGTTTATATCTTCAATTCGTAATATGCAATATAAATATTTAATATCATATATTTTTTATTAATATTCACTATAAAAATCTCTGCATACTGCATTTTTTCGTTGTAATATATATGATAAAAATTTAAATTACGAATTGAAGGTTTATATGTTTATTGAAATTTAAAAATATAAATGTTAGAATGTAAATATAAGATTATTGGTGGTGAAAATATGGAGAATGATATTCTAAAGGGCATAAGAGATATACTAAAGTATGAATTAGAACCAATAAAAAAGCAATTACAAAAAAATACTATAATTTTGGAAGAATTAAAATCTAAGATTGATATTGTAGTGGAAGTACAAGGTAGTCATATAGGGCAAAATGAAAAAGAACATATTCAGATTATGAAATCTTTAAGTGAAAAAGTAGAAGTAATTGAGTTGGCTGTGAAAGATACATCAAAAGATGTTAAAGAATTAAAACAGAAATTTGAAAAAGTTGAAAGAGTAACTATACAAAATACTTATGATGTAGCTTATTTAAAATCAGTTAAATAATTTAGTCTTTGCAAGACTAATGAATGCTAGTTTTAGTGTATGTTAGTCTTTTTTTGTTGTGTAGGAAATTTTTCTGATTTTTGAACTTTGCTTTATTTTTATCGTATACTTATATAAAGAGAAAGTTCATAGAAATTGTGGCAAAGAAATTACCGTTGTTTATATTGAGGGTAGTTGAATGTAAATTAGCATAACTTTACCTTTGTTTGCTTCGGGGATTGGAGATTGGTGAATGAATTATATTTATGGGGGGATTGGAGATGATGAAGTGGAAGATATAAAACTAGTTGAAAATATTTTAGATGGGAATGTGGACAGTTTCAATATATTAGTTAATAAATATGAATACATGATATTGAAGTTTATTTATGGCATGATAAGAGATAAAGAAGCATCAGAGGATATAACACAAGAGGTATTTATAACAATATATAATAGGCTTTACATGTATGATAAAAAAAGAAAGTTTACAAATTGGATACTTCAAATTGCAAAAAATAAATGTATAGATTATATGAGAAAATATAAGAGGGTTTATGAATCAAATATTGAAGATGCTAGAAATTTAGTATCTTCAGATATATCGCCAGAAGAGGCATTGGAGTATAGAGAAACTAAAAAACAGGTGCAGGATTTTATAAATGAATTAGATGACATTGATAGGCAAATACTTACTATGAAATATTCTCAAGACATTACATTTGGTGATATAGCAGATGTGTTAGGAATGAATCTTTCAACGGTGAAAAGGCGGTACTATAAGATAAGAGATAACTACAAGATGTACAGAAACGATACGAAAAGAGGTGTTAGTAGTGGATTGTAATGTTTTTAAGAAAAGATTATATGATTATTTGGAGGATAATATTACGCATGATATGAAATCTGCTATGGAAAAACATATGGAAGAATGTGAAAATTGTAGAGAGATTTATAATAAAGAAAAAGAAATAGATGAAGAATTTAGAAGTGTATTTAATATTGATGGAATAGAGTTTTCGAGTTCAAGAGCGGATATAATGAAAAAAATTGATAGAAATAGATATAGCAAAAGCAAAACAAACAAATTAGTGTTTTTTATTAAAAAAAATAGGTACAAATATATGTCAGCAGTTGCGGCTGCAGCAGTATTATTGATTTTTGTTCCAATTGTTGCAAGGAATTCTAAAGGTAATAATTATCTCAAAGGAACTATGGATTCAGCAATGAGTACTGAATCAGTGCAAAAACGTTCACCAAAAAAAGTCAAAACTGAGAGAAGTAAAGCAGGGCTTTTATCAGCTGATAAAACCTCAATAATGGAAGAAAAATCTAATGATGCTATTAAGGATATAAGAAGTTATTCAGGTAGCGTAAAAGGTGTATATATACCAAAGTTTGATATAAGAAAGGCATCTAAAAAAGAGAGAGAAAAAAATATAACTACATGGAAAAATTCGCCCAACAATAAATTTTCAGCTTGCATAGAGGGAATGGATATAAGAAATGTGGATTTAGGTATACACGATATTTATATCAAAAATTTGCAATCGGGTAATGTTAATGTTTATAGCATTAAGGATAATAAAGAACAGAATACACCTATGTATTTAGAATGGTGGGATGATGATAATATTTTGGTTATAGTTGGATTTGGATACGGTACTGTGAGCAAAGGTGGAAATGTATACGACTTAAATATTAATACAGGTGAAACAAAAATAGTGTACAATACCAAACCCAAAGAACAGGTATGTAAGGTTACAAAGCGTGGAAAGGATTTGTATTTAGATTTTATTGTTTATGATGATGATGTTATGAATGAGTACCATTTAGAGAAAGGTGTTATTAAGGGATATAAAGTTGATACTCAAAAGCAAACTAATTCCAGTTATTGATTTCAAGAAGAAATCTTAGAATACACAAAAACATTTACAGGCTATGTAGATATGAAATAGTCTAGTAATAAGTATATCAAAATTATAAGGCTCCACTTTTATAAGTGGGAGCCTTATAATTTTGATATAATAAGTATTTTCTTATTTGCTTGTATTATTGAATTTATCGTTAAACTTATTTACTTTTTCGTTGTTTGGAAATTTTTCTTTTAATTTAGCTAAATATTTGTTTGCATATTCTACTCCCTTTGAGTGTCTATATATATAAAATTTGGTTAAGTAATACTGAACTTCATTTGGATCTAATTTCAGTAATTTTTCATTTATAGCTAATGCTTTATCATAGTCATTTTTTGTAATATAACAATCAATTAGTCTTTCGTATAGAGATGATAAAACTATAAAATTATTCTTTTTCAATGAAACATCAATTGCCTTATTCAATATATTTATGGATTCATTGTAATTTCTTATGTGAAAATAAGAATCTCCTAGATACTTAAGAGCTAAAGGGTAAGCAAAATTATCTTTAGTATCCATTGAAATATATTTATTGAAATAATTAATTGCACTATTGTAATCGGGTAAGTGATAATAATAATAACCTTTATTATAGTATATTATTTCTAACTTATCTGTATCATTTGATTTTTTAGCTTTGTTTTCAATTTTAGTTAGTATATCAATACCTTCTTTTATTTTTTTTAATTCAAATTTTGTATTTGCATTATTTAATAAAGATTCATCTGAAAACAATCCACTGATAAATACTTTATTATAGTACTTTTCTGCCTCACGAAAGTTTGAGTTTGAAAACATTAAGTCACCTTTGTATATTAGAGTTTGATTGTATTTGAATATTGCAGCTATCAGTATAATAGTTATAGCAATAAATACGAAGTATTTCCTTTTAATGATAATACACTCCTTTTTATAAACAATTTGAGAATTAATATATTTTATGTTAATATATTCTCATGTCTATATTATACATAAATTGTAATCATATATCAATTATGAATTAATAAAGAAATAAGTGAACTTGTTCACGTATATCTACATTCTTGTTTTTGAGAATAAAAAAGATATTGATTTACAAGATGAAAAAAACCTAGATTAGTTGTATAATCAATATCATAAGGATTATAAATTTGTAAAATTATCAAAAGAGTAAAACGAGGATTGGGATGGTATATGAAAAAAACTAATAAGTTATATAAAAAAGCTATAAATCTGTATAATAATGGTTATATAGACAAATCAATAAGTGTGTGTGAAAAAAGCATAGCTTTAGATATACGAAATTCTGCTGCATTGAACTTAAAAGGTTTATTGCTTTATATTAAAGGTGATATAAATGAAGCTAGAAGAGTATGGGAAATAAATTATAAGGCAAATAATGATATGGTGTCAAAAAAGTATTTAAATGATAGCAGAAATGATATTGATAATAAAAAGCTTTATGAAGAATCGATAGATTTGATTAATAAAATCAAAATTGATGAAGCAATAAAAAAATTAGAGTTTTGCAAAAATAGTGATTTTAATGCTATCAATATTAACAATGCTTTAACAACATGTTATATAAAAAAAGGTGAATTTGAAAAGGCAAATGTATGTATTGATGAAGTATTAAAAATAGATAAGAATAATAAAATTGCGAAAGGAAATAAAAAACTGCTAATTAGTCTAGGAGTGATAGATAAAAAAAGAGATTTCAAAAAAGCGGTGATATATTCTTTTAGCTTTTTTGTAGTGATTTTATTGATATTCACTATCAAGTTTGGTATAAGCAAAATAAAATCTTATAAAAATGATAATATTATTAGTACATGTAATAATAATTCATATGTAGCTGAGAAAAAAAATGACAAGTGTACAAATAGAAAAACGTATAAAGTAATAAATAGTGAAGAAAATAATGGAGCAGACAAAACAATATATAATAAAACAGAAAAGGGAAAAGATAAAGAGTTAAGCACCGAAAAAAGTAGTGTAACAAATGAGGGGGAAAATAGAAAAGTTAATAAGGAAATTCATGTAGCTTCAAAATATACTACAATACAGGGCGAAAAATCATATGATAAAGGACCAGAAAAACTTTCTATTGATAAGGTAAGCGAATGTATAGAAAAAAAGGATATTGAGTCACTTTATAAATATGTAGATGAGTGGGATAGCAAGCAATTGAATATAAATGAGAGAGCTATTATTAGCAAAGCCAAAAAGTTATTAAATGAATACGCTTGTGGATTTTATTACAATAAAGGATTAGATGCTTATAAAAGTAAAGAATATAAAGCTGCGGTTCAAAATTTTTTAAAGGGTATTATATACGGAAAAGCAAATTATCTGTATGAGCATGATTTGTATATGTTAGCAGTATCGTATGAAAAGATGAATGATATTGAAAATTCACTTATGTATTATGAAATGTATAATAAGGAATTTAACGAAAAAAAATATATAAAAAATGGTACATATATTGAAATAGTTTTATATAGATTAGCAATGTTATATAAGGATATTGATATAAATAAATCTAAGAAATATGCCAAAATATTAAATACAGAATACGCAAAATCTAAATACAATAATTCCAATATCTATGAAATTATTAAAATGAATAGTAGTAATTAATTTATGGATTTTAAATATAAAATTTGGGTATAATAATCGATAAAAGGTATTGACATATGATTTATTAAGGTATAGAATGATAATGTGGTTGATACCTCACAGGGGTATGTTAAGAGGGTTAGGAAATGTATTAGTAGTATTCACATAAATAGGAGGGGATTTTTATGTTACATGTAAATCAAGGTAGTTTTGTTAAAGAAGTTTTAGAGTCAGATAAACCAGTAGTAGTAGATTTTTGGGCAGAATGGTGTGGACCATGTAAGATGCTTTCACCAGTTATAGAAGAGGCTGAAAAGGAGATAGCTCCAAAGGCTAAATTTGTTAAAATCAATGTTGATGATAATCCAGCATTGGCTCAACAATTTGGTATAGCTAGTATACCTACAGTAATGGTGTTTGATAAAGGTAATGTTAAAGACACAATGATTGGTTTTAGACCTAAGAATGATATCGTTAACTTTGTTGAAAGAAATCTTTAATAAAATTAGGTATGCAAGGTATATTGCATACCTTTTTTAACGTAGCTTATAGAAGTATTATATACGTGAAAAGTTCTTAAAATCGTATAATTCTCTAGACAAAAAATACGAATTTTATAACTTGATAAGTATATATTCTATAAGTTGTGGTATTTCACAAGGTAATATTGTGAAAATGAATATATTGCCCATAACCATTATGTCCAGTAGCAATACAAGTTCACAAGGTAACACTGTTAAAATGAAGTATATATACGAATAATAGTCTTGTGAAAGATTTATACTTGAAAGAGTAGAAGTATTAATAATTTGATAAAATAATAATGTGTATTCTATGTTTTAGTAGTAGGAAAGGAAGTGTTGTTATGAGTGAAAGATATGATATTGCTATAGTAGGAAGTGGACCTGCTGGATTAGAAGCTGCTATCAATGCTGTTATTAGAAATAAAAAAATAATTTTGTTTGGTACTGAAAACTTAAGCAATAAACTGATAAAAGCACCTAAGATAAATAATTATTTGGGATCGTTTGATGTTACAGGAAAAGAATTAATGCAAAAATTCAAAGAGCATATTTCTGCTATGAATATAAATATTGTAGAAGAAAGAATAAACAATATTTATGCCATGGGTGAATATTTTGCTTTAATGGTTAATGAAAAGATGTATGAAGCTAAGACTGTTATACTTGCTGGTGGTGTTGAGTATACAAAACCTTTAAAAGGTGAGGAAGAATTTTTAGGAAAAGGTGTTGGATATTGTGCAACGTGCGATGCTCCTTTATATAAAGGTAAAAAAGTTGCAATTATAGCATACAATAAAGATGCAGAGAAAGATGCTAATTATGTGAGTGAACTTGCTGGCAAGCTTTATTATGTTCCAATGTATGAAGGAGAATATTCATTAAACAGCAGTATAGAAATAATTAAAGATAAACCTATTGAAATTACTGGTGATACTAGTGCAGAAAAGCTTATTTTAAAGAATGAAGAATTAAATGTAGATGGTGTTTTTGTATTGAAGGATAGTGTTTCTCCAGGTCAGTTAATGCCAGGACTTGAAATGGAAGGAGAGCATATAAAAGTTAACAGAAACATGGAAACAAACATTGCAGGATGTTTTGCAGCAGGAGATTGTGTTGGTAAACCGTATCAATTTATGAAAGCTACTGGTGAGGGACAAATTGCAGCATTAAGTGCTGTTTCTTATCTGGATAAGAAGTAACTTATTTAGCTAAAGCAAAACATAGGGAATTTAGGAGTATAGTTTACTTCAACTAAATCAAAAAGCTTCAATATCTTACTTATAGAGGTGGGAGTATTGTAGAATTTATAAAAAATAAAAAAACAGAGACTTTTCTAGTGGAAAGGTCTCTGTATATGTTTTGATTTAGCCGAACTTGTTTGTTAGGTTACAAGCCAAATAACGAAGGAATATAACCAAAAACGAACATTTCAGCCAAGACTAAATTAGCATGTCATTATCCAAACAATGAAAGAATATAATCATTTATTTGGTGTATTATAGAACAACTCTGATAGATATCTTTTTCGTCATAATTTTTGAACACTGCTATTGAATTAGTTTTTTCTTTATATAGTTTTTCAGCTTTATCGTTGAGTGGTTTAGCATTGACAACATTAATAGGTAAAATCAATAAAAAGTAAATGCAAAATAAACTAATTGCTAGGAACTTCTTATTTAAAATTGAATGCTTCATATTTAACACTCCTTTATTTAACAAAACCATATTTTTAGTTTAAATCAAGCTCTTAAGACTTTTAGAGTCATAACAGTATTATTGCTTTTGTATTAAGAGAACTAAGTAACTTAATGATATTGTACCCAAATTTTAAATTTTAATGCAATATTAAATTATTTTTCGAGCTCTTTATTTTTGAAGTTAAGCAATAATTGTTTGTATTTATCGTATTTTGATTTTACATTAGCAAAAAGTTTATTTGGAGTAGAATACAAATTATTAAGTACAGTATCATCTAAATTGCCAGTAAGTGCTTGGTTTTTTTCGGTTTCAATAGCATGATGAAGACTGTTCAAATACGAATCATAATCATTTATAATTGATGAAAAAAGTTTATAAATTTTAAGACCATCTTTTGAAGGTATTATTTTACTGTTTTCTATTTTTATTTCATTTAATGATTTTAAGTCTTCAGTTATTAATGATAAAATATCATCATAATTAGGAGTTTCTGTTCGTGCTTTAATAAGACATTCTTTGAAATTTCTCTTATTAACTATATCTATAAACTTATCAGCAAGATTGTCCATAGTATCTATGAAAGCCAAATTTTGCTTGCGTATTATTTCTTCAGAATTTCTAATTTTGATATTTTCATCAGCAAATTGAATAACATTATTTATAAAATTCAAGTAAGAAGATGGTAAATTAACCTTAAAGTTTTCGTTATATATGAGAGAGTAAAAATTTCTGCATTTATCTCTATAATCTTTTAAATCTATAAGTGAATTATCTGCGTCAGTGCTTTTAGGATACTGAACGATTATTAAAGTTTGCATATAAATTCTAATATTATTATCTATACCTTGCATCAAATAATCAAAATCCTTAGCCAATTTTTCTGGTGGATTTAGTTTTGACAATTCTGATTCGATATTTTTAAAATTATCTATTATTTTTGGAAAATCTTTAATTATTTTATCGCTGTTTATAGAGTTATTATTAGAATAAGAGCTTACACTAGCATTAATGGAGTTAATTCTAGTTACATAATTTTTTATTGTTTTATTAAATGAAGCATATGATTTGTTAACAAATGAGTAATAAGTTCCCCAAAAAATTGCTGCAATTATTACTACAAGTATAAATGAGAGTATTAGAAATTTTGATAATTTGCTTTTTTTTGATTTCAATGATTTCACTCCTTTACAATAACTACTCAATTCATTATAGCACAATTAATGGCTTATTTTAAATTTCAAAATTTTCTATATTAAAATTCAAAGTTGATATTTTTATGATTCAAAAAATGTTATTTATGAAGTATTTTTTGTTTAATATGATATATCTTTAGTGTATAATTATGTTTAGAGAGCTATGAGGAGTGAATTGAGTGGATATATTGAATTTAATAATAAACACATTGAAAAATATAACTATATTTTCCATATTGGATATTATAGTTGTATCGATTATTTTTTATGAAATATATAATTTAATAAAGGAAACAAGAGCTTTTCAATTATTGAAAGGTATATTATTAATACTGTTATTAATTCCTATTAGCGATTTTTTACAACTCAAAACATTACACTGGATTTTAAACAAAACTATAACAATTGGAGTTTTGACTATTGTAATTATTTTTCAACCGGAAATACGAAAAGCACTAGAGCATATTGGAAGAAAAACTTTCACTGATAAGCACATATTTGGAAATGAAGAGATAAGAAACAAAGTGGTGACTGAAATAGTAAATGCGGTTGAAAATTTAGCACAGACAAGGACTGGGGCATTGATTATAATAGAGCAAAGGACAGGATTGGGAGATGTTATTGATACAGGAACAAAGATAGATGCAATAGTGTCTTCGGCTTTGCTTGAAAATATATTTGTTGTGAATACTCCTCTTCATGATGGTGCTACCATAATAAGAAATAATAGGATAGTTGCTTCAGGATGTTTTTTACCTTTGACAACTCAAGATGAAGTAAATAAAAAGTTGGGAACGAGACACAGAGCTGCAATAGGAATTTCGGAGGTATCAGATGCACTTGTTATAGTTGTATCGGAAGAAACAGGTATAATATCCCTTGCTATAAATGGTAAATTAATAAGAAAGTATGATAAGGATAAATTAAAGAGTGTGCTGCTTAAGGTTATAACTAATAGACAGGATAAAAAAATAACATTGAAAGAGAGGGTAATGGCATGGAAAAAGAAAATAAAAACCAATGGATAATTAAAATTTGCTGCGTTTTTGCGGCTTTTGTTTTATGGCTTTATATTTCCAACATGGAGAATCCAGTCATAACATATACTTTAAAGAATGTTCCTGTCGAATTAAAGAATGTTGATAGTTTGAGTCAATATAAGCTAGTGCTGACTGATAAAGAGGAGCATTATGTTAACCTGTCTTTGAGGGGGATTGCTTCAGATGTATACAAATTAAAACCTGATGATTTTAAAATAGTGGCTGATTTGAGTGCATACAGGGTCAAGAATGGGGAAAATAGAATACCTATTGAAATAAAAAAATCACCTGAAAATGTAAGTATAAACAATAGTAATGGTTTATGGGTTAGTGTTGATTTAGACGAGCTTATTGAAAAGACAGTTCCAGTTAAAATCAATGTTCAAGGTAAAGTTGCAGAGGGGTATTATGCTTATAATCCAATAATAAAACCAACAGATGTAATTGTTTATGGGGCATCAAAATACGTCAATGCGGTTAGTAAAGTTGAGGCAGATGTTTATATTAACAAAGAAGACAAAGATATTACTGTATCAACAGCATTGATGGCTGTTGATTTGGCAAAACGAAGCATAAAAAATGTTAAAATTCAGCCTAATTTTGTTGATGTTTTGATTCCAATTAAAAAGATTAAAACTGTAGATGTTAAAATTGAAACTAAAGGAGAACTAAATAAAAAATATGTTTTAAGCTCAATAAATTTAGATATAGATAAAGTTTTAATTGTAGGAGATAAGGATATACTAAAACGTGTTAATTATTTAAAAACTGAGCCAATAGATTTAAGCAAAGTCAATGAAAGTACAGTAAAGGAAGTTAAATTGATAGTTCCTGATGGTATAAAACTGGTTAATGATACAAACTTAGTGAATGCAAATATTGAAATTGAGAAGATAGCTTATAAAAATCTAACGTTAAACATTGATATTAAAAATTTAGCAGAACAATATGAAGCTGAACTCGATAGTAATGATGTATCGCTAGTTATTCAGGGAGTAGAGAGTGATATTAATGCTTTATATGATGGCATTGTAAAATGTCAAGTTGATTTGACAGATCTCGGAGAAGGAAAGCATGTAATACCTATTGAAGTGGATTTGCCTAAGAATTTGACTATAATATCTCAAAATCATAAAACGGTAAATGTTACCATTAAGAAAAAAGATGAAACAAATGGAGGAAAACAATGACAATTAAGATAAGTAATATTATTTTAGATATAAATGAACCAGAGGAAATATTAAAGAATAAAGTTGCTAAGAAACTAAATATTAAAGAAAAGTATATTAAAGAAATAAAAATATTAAAAGAATCTATTGATGCAAGAAGGAAAAATGCAATTAAATTCAATTATGCTGTAGGTGTTGAGTGTAGTGATGAAGATAAAATTATCAAAAGATGTAATGATAAGGATATTACAATTGATAAGAAGAAATACATTCCTGAGATTCAATTTGGGAGTAAGAAGTTAAGTACAAGACCCATAGTTATAGGTATGGGTCCTGCTGGCATGTTTGCAGGATTGGTTTTGGCAAGAAATGGGTATAAACCTATTATCATTGAGAGGGGTCAAAATGTTGATGATAGGACAAAAACCGTTGAGAGTTTTTGGAGAACGGGTAAATTAGATACTGAATCTAATGTTCAATTTGGAGAAGGTGGTGCAGGTACATTTTCGGATGGAAAATTGATGACAAGAATAAAAGATTATAGATGTGATTATGTATTAGAAGAATTGATAAATGCTGGTGCTCAGAGTGAAATAATATATAAAGCTAAGCCACATATAGGTACTGATGTATTAAAGAAAGTTGTTAAAAATATCAGAGAAACAATTATCAGCTTAGGAGGAGAAATAAGGTTTAATAGCAAATTAGAAGATATTGTAGTAGAAAATAGTGAATTAAAAGGTATTGTTGTAAATGGAGAAACTATTCCTTGTGAAGCATTAATATTGGCTATAGGTCATAGTTCAAGGGATACTTATGAAATGTTATATAAGAATAATGTTTTCATGGTACAGAAGCCATTTGCTATTGGTGTTAGAGTGGAACATAATCAAAAAATGATAAATAAAAATCAGTATGGTAAATTTGCAGAGCATCCACGATTGAAAGCAGCCGAGTATAAATTAACGTATACGAGTAAAGAACTAAATAGATCTGTATATAGTTTTTGTATGTGTCCTGGAGGAAAGGTTGTTGCAGCGGCTTCAGAAAATGGACGATTAGTTGTAAACGGAATGAGTTATTCATCTAGAGACGGTGAAAATGCTAATTCTGCCATAGTTGTTTCAGTTGGTCCTGATGATTTTGAAGGAAATTCTCCATTGGCAGGAATTGAATTTCAGCGCCGTTATGAAGAATTAGCATTTAAAATTGCAGGTGGAAACTATTTTGCACCAGTTCAGCTTGTACATGATTTTTTAAATGATAGTATTTCAAATAAAATTGGTAGTGTTAAACCAACATATATGCCAGGATATGAGTTTTGTGATTTAAGAATGTGTTTGCCTGAATATGTGGTTAAATCATTAAAGGAAGCTTTCGTAAAATTTGATAGGAAAATAGAAGGTTTTGCAGGAAAAGATGCAATTTTTACAGGTATAGAAACAAGAACTTCATCACCAATCAGAATTCAAAGGGATGATAATATGCAGAGTGTTTCAGTAATGGGATTATACACTGCTGGAGAGGGTGCTGGATACGCTGGAGGTATAGTATCAGCAGCAGTTGATGGCATAAAAGTTGCAGAATCGATAATTAAAGAATGGAATTATTTAAAGTAAACTTTCAGAAAACTTGGACTTTAACCAAAATTTTTGTTAAAATAGAATTGAGATTAAAAGATATGGTCGGAGGGTATGTTATGGGTAAAAGAAGTTATGTTTTAGTAATTAATCCAGGTTCAACATCAACAAAACTAGCATTATTTAATAAAGATAAGAAGTGCATAGTAATGAGTAGCATATCTCATTCATCTGATGAAATTGAAAAATTTGAAAAAATATATGATCAGAAGGATATGAGAACAGAATTAATAATGAATTGGTTGCGTGAAAAAGGTGTGGCGTTAAATGAACTTGCTGCAGTAGTTGGTAGAGGAGGACTATTAAGACCCATGCCAGGCGGTACATATAATGTAACTCAGAGAATGCTTGAAGATTTAAAAAATGGTTTTCAAGGACAGCATGCTTCAAATCTTGGAGGAATAATTGCAAATGAAATCGCAAAAAAGGTTGACATTCCTGCATTTATAGTTGATCCAGTAGCAGTTGATGAAATGAATGATGTTGCAAGACTTTCTGGACTTCCAGAACTCCCAAGACGTTCTTTAGTGCATGCATTGAATATTAAAGCAGTAACAAGAAGAGTATGTAAAAAATTAGGTAAAGATTTCGAAGACAGTTCTTATGTAGTAGCACATCTAGGTGGAGGTATTTCAGTTTCCCCTGTAAAAAATGGAAGAATATTAGATGTAAATAATGCAAATGAAGAAGGACCATTTTCTCCAGAAAGAGCAGGAGGGCTTCCTGTTGGTGAAATTGTGAGAATGGCTTTTAGTGGAGAATATGACCAAAAATCCCTTAAGAAAAAAACAGTAGGTCAAGCTGGACTAGTAGGATATTTAAATACAAATGATGGAAGAGTTGTTGATAAGATGATAGATGAGGGAGATAGCAAAGCTGAACTTGTATTAAAAGCAATGGCTTATCAAATAGCAAAGGAAATAGGAGGTATGGCTATTGCATTAAAAGGAGATGTTGATGCTATTATTTTGACTGGTGGTCTTGCTCATAATAAGAGATTAACAGAATGGATAGATGAAAGGGTTAGTTTCATAGCTCCTGTTGAACTTGTACCAGGAGAAGATGAAATGCTTGCACTTGCAGAAGGTGCTATTAGAGTTTTACTTGGAGAAGAAGATGCTAAAATTTATGAAGACGAGGTGAAACTATAATGATTAGGAATTTTAATGAGGTGTTAAAGCAGGTTAAAGAGAATGATATAAAAACGGTAGCGGTTGCTGTTGCTCAAGATGAACCTGTACTTGAGGCAATTAAAGCAGCACATCAAAATGAGATTGCAAATGCTATTTTAGTTGGTAATGAAGAAGAAATAAAAAATATAGCTAAAAAAATTGATTTAAAATTAGATGATATTGAAATCATTCATGAGGCTGATACTAGGAAAGCTGCTATTAAAGCAGTAGAATGTGTTTCATCAGGAAAAGCAGACATGGTTATGAAAGGATTAGTTGATACTGCTACTTTCTTAAGAGCTGTTTTGAATAAGGAAATAGGGCTTAGAACAGGCAAGCTTATGTCGCATGTAGCTGTTTTTGAAATACCTAAATTCGATAGATTGATATTTGTTACAGATGCTGCTTTTAATATGTATCCAGAATTAAAAGAAAAGATAGATATTGTAAATAATGCTGTTACAGCTGCACATGCAGTTGGAATTGAGACACCAAAAGTAGCACCAATATGTGCTGTTGAGGTGGTAAATCCAAATATGCCTGCAACTCTTGATGCGGCTGCACTATCACAGATGAATGCAAGAGGACAAATTAAAGGATGTATTATTGATGGGCCACTAGCGACAGATAATGCTCTATCTGAGGAAGCTGCAAAACATAAGAAGATATCTAGTCCAGTTGCTGGTAAAGCTGATATATTATTAATGCCTAACATAGAGGCTGGAAATGTAATGTATAAAACTTTAACGTACACAGCAGACTGTAAAAATGGAGGACTTTTGGTTGGAGCAGCTGCACCTGTAATTGTAACATCAAGGGCGGACACATATGAAACAAAACTGAATTCAATAGCATTGGCTGCATTAGTAGCTGAACTTATGAAAAAGTAATACTAAAAATATTTAATGCATTTACTGCTAAGGCACACTCAAATAAATAATAAGCTGGTATACTAGTCTATTTGATTTATTATTTATTTTCATATGTCTAAGAGCAAATGTAAAAGCATAATATGTGGAGGGAATAATATGGCTTATAAATTGTTGATAATTAATCCAGGTTCAACTTCTACTAAAATAGGAGTATTCGAGGGTGAAAAACCTTTATTGGTTGAAACATTAAGGCATACTTCAGAAGAAATAGGAAGATATCCATCAATATACGATCAATTTGAATTTAGAAAAAATGTAATTCTTAATGTGTTGAAAAATAGGAAATTTGATATAAATGAGTTAAGTGCTGTTGTGGGTAGAGGTGGATTATTAAAATCAATTGAAGGCGGAACTTATACAGTAAATGATGCTATGCTTGAAGATTTGAAAGTTGGTATTCAAGGACAGCATGCATCTAATCTAGGAGGAATAATTGCAAATGAAATTGCAAAATCATTAAATATTCCAGCATTTATTGTTGATCCAGTTGTCGTTGATGAAATGGAAGATGTTGCAAGATTATCTGGTATGCCTGAAATTCAAAGGAAGAGCATATTCCATGCTTTAAACCAGAAAGCTGTTGCAAAAAGATATGCAAAAGAGAATGGCAAAAAGTATGAAGAAGTTAATGTTATCGTAGCACATATGGGTGGCGGTGTATCAGTAGGAGCACATAAGCAAGGTAAAGTAGTAGATGTAAATAATGCATTAGATGGTGAAGGACCATTTTCACCTGAAAGAGCAGGAGGACTTCCTATTGGTGCATTAATAAAGATGTGTTTTAGTGGTAAATATACAATTGAAGAAATCAAAAAGAAGATAAATGGTAAGGGTGGTTTTGTAGCTTACTTGAATACTAACGATGCTAGAGAAGTTGAAAGTAGAGCATCAGAAGGAGATAGAGAAGCTAAACTTGTTTTTGAAGCTATGGGTTATCAAACAGCCAAAGAAATAGGTAAATGTGCAGCAGTTTTATCAGGAAAAGTTGATGCAATAATTCTTACTGGAGGAATTGCTTACAGTAAAACAATGGTTAGCTATATTGAAGAGAGGGTTTCATTTATTGCACCAGTTGTGGTATATCCAGGAGAGGACGAACTTTTAGCATTAGCTATGGGAGGTTTAAGAGTTCTTAATGGAGAAGAAGAAGCAAAAGAATACAAATAAGCTGCAATAAATCATTATTGCATTGGTGGTGAAAAAATGAGCAGAATAAGAATATTTACTGGACATTTTGGAAGTGGTAAGACAGAAATAGCGATTAATTATGCTATAAGACTTGCGGATAAAGGGAAAAAGGTTGCTATTGTTGACTTGGATATAGTAAATCCATATTTTTGTGTAAGAGAAATAAAGAAAGAGCTTGAAGAGAAAGGTATAAAAGTTATTTCTTCAAATCCTGAATGGGTTAATGTTGAACTTATGGTAGTGCCACCAGAGGTGATATCTATATTTAATGATAAAACATATGAAGTCGTTATGGATGTTGGTGGAGATGATTCAGGTGCTATTGCACTTGGACAGTATAATAGATATTTTAGTCAAGAACCTTATGATATGTATTTTGTAATAAATAATAATAGACCATTTACTTCAAATTCATCAGATACAGAGGAATACATTAGAGATATTGAGAGAGCATCTAGGCTTAAAGTTAATAATCTAATTTCTAATACTAATTTATCATATGAAACTACTGAAGAAGATGTAATTAAAGGTGATAAGGTGGTTAAGGAATTATCTGAAAAAGTTAAAATTCCATACAGATATGTAGTTTGTGAAGAAAAACTAGCAAAGCAGATTGAAGGTAAGGTACATGCAGAAGTATTTGGTATAAATCTATTTATGATGCCTCCATGGCGAAAATTATAACATTGTATTAAAAAATTAATTATTAATTTTTTAATAAACATGAGCTTTAAAAGCTTATTTATATTAGTTTAGTCCTTAATTTTCATGGGATTATAATCAATAAGGAGGGAAATTGAATGCCAAGAGTAACTTTCAGGGAAGACAGATGTAAGGGTTGTGGACACTGTATAACAGCCTGTCCTAAAAACATCATTAGTTTTTCAGAAAAATTAAATGTTAAAGGATATCATCCAGCAACTATAACAGAGGAAAAGATGAAAGAATGCATTGGATGTGCTTCTTGTGCAAAAATGTGTCCAGATTTAGTTATTACAGTTGAAAGATAAGAGGAGGTAAGCCAAATGGGAGAAAAAATATTAATGAAGGGTAATGAAGCTATAGGTGAAGCTGCTATTAGAGCAAATTGCCAAGCTTTCTTTGGATACCCAATTACTCCACAAACAGAGGTAGCTGCATATATGGCTAAGAAAATGCCTAAATTAGGTAGGGTTTTCTTACAAGCAGAAAGCGAAGTTGCTGCAATTAACATGATATATGGAGGAGCAGGTGCAGGTGCTAGAGTTATGACATCTTCAAGTTCTCCAGGAATAAGCTTAAAAGCTGAAGGTATTTCATATATTGCAGGAGCAGAGCTTCCATGTGTTATTATTAATATTGTAAGAGGAGGCCCTGGTCTTGGAGGTATTCAACCAGCTCAATCAGATTATTTCCAAGCAACTAAAGGTTTGGCTCATGGCGATTTCAATTTACCAGTATTTGCACCATCTTCAATTCAAGAAATGGTAGATTTAATTCAAGATGCATTTGATGTAGCAGATATGTACAGAACTCCTTGTATGGTTATGGGAGATGGTATGCTTGGACAGATGATGGAACCAGTTGAATTCAAAGACAGACAAAAGAGAGAATTACCTGAAAAGACTTGGGCTGCTACTGGACTAAAAGGAAGAAAACAGCACAATGTAATCAATTCACTGTTCTTAAAACCAGAAGAATTAGAAGAACATAATTACAAGCTTCAAAGAAAATATGAAGAAATAAAGAAAAATGAAGTTAGATATGAATTATATAATTGTGAAAATGAAGTTGATTTAATTATAGTGGCTTATGGTACAACTTCAAGAATATGTAAGAATGTAGTTAAGATGGCTGAGAAAGAAGGAATTAAACTTGGTTTAGTAAGACCAATAACAATATGGCCATTCCCTGTTGAAGCTTTTGAGAAAACAATAGATAAAACTAAGCATGGTTATTTAGCTGTTGAAATGAGTTGTGGACAAATGGTTGAGGATGTAAGATTAGTTGTTGAAGGAAGAAAACCTGTTGATTTTTATGGAAGAACAGGTGGTATGGTTCCTCATCCTGAAGATATATTGAACAAAGTTAAAGAAATTGTAGGAGGGGATAAATAATGGCTATAGTATTTGAACCTACAAAAGCAATGTTAGATGTACCTACTCACTACTGTCCTGGATGTACACATGGAATTATTCATAGATTGGTAGCTGAGGCTTTAGATGAATTAAATGTTGTTGACAAGGCTATAGGTGTTGCACCAGTTGGATGTTCAGTTCTAGCATATGATTATTTTGCTTGTGATATGTTTGAAGCTGCACATGGTAGAGCACCAGCGGTAGCAACAGGGATTAAAAGAGTTAATCCTGATGCAGTAGTGTTTACATATCAGGGTGATGGAGACCTTGCTGCAATAGGTACAGCTGAAATAGTTCATGCTGCAACAAGAGGAGAAAATATTGTAACAATATTTGTAAATAACTGTATATATGGTATGACAGGTGGACAAATGGCTCCTACTACATTACCAGGACAGGTGACAGAGACAACTCCATATGGAAGAGATACTAAAACGGCTGGTTATCCGGTAAGAGTATCAGAAATGATATCTACATTAACTGGTGCTTGCTATGTAGAAAGAGTATCAGTGGATACTGTTCCAAATGTAAATAAAGCTAAAAAAGCAATCAAAAAGGCTTTCCAAAATCAATTAGAGGGAAAGGGATTTTCTTTAGTTGAAGTGCTTTCAATATGTCCAACTAACTGGGGATTATCTCCTGATGAATCAATGAAATGGTTAAGAGAAAATATGATTCCTTACTATCCTCTAGGAGTTAAAAAAGATACAACAGGGGAGGCGAAATAATATGGCAGCACAAGAAATTATATTTGCAGGATTTGGTGGTCAGGGTATTTTATCAATGGGTAAATTCTTAGCATATGCTGGAATGGATGCTAATATGAATGTTTCATGGTTGCCTTCTTATGGACCAGAAATGCGTGGTGGTACTGCAAACTGTTCAGTAATAGTATCAGATCAGCCAGTTGGTTCTCCTATAGTAACTGATCCTACAACTGTGGTAGTTATGAATAGACCTTCACTTGATAAATTTGAAGAGCAAATTACTAAAGGTGGACTTTTGATAATGGATAGCGACCTTGTAAATAGAGAACCTGAAAGAAATGATATAGAAGTAATCAAGATTCCAGCTCAAACTGAAGCAGAAAAAATAGGAAACAAGAGAATAGCAAACATGGTTCTTTTAGGTGCTTTAGTTGAGAAAACTAAGATAGTTGAAATGGATGTTCTTATAGAGGCTCTAAGAGCACATGGTAAAGAAAAATTCTTTGAAGCAAATAAGAAAGCTCTTATGAAAGGTGCAGAATACGCTAAATAGAATAAGATAGAATAAAAGAACCTCTGGAATTTCCAGAGGTTCTTCTGCTGTTCCTCTGAGGTAGAGACAAATTTTGGGAGATGCTTTGAAACGTTGATGCAGAAGGGGTATAGATGCATTACATATTTTGGGAGCACCTCAGAGGTGTATAGAGCTTTAATTAAATCTTATATTTTTGATAAATAGAGGAAAAATTTTCTTTACAACATAACAATGTTATGTTATCATAATGTTGTATAAGAAGATTGTATTTTAGTGATTTGTAATCTGATTTAGAGGTCTGCTTAATTTTTTTTAACACTAAATGTAACAATGTTTTGTTATGCGGGTTTTATCGATTTTGCAAGACGCCCACTTCTATAAGTGGGAAATGAAGCTTTTGCTTTAGCAAAACGAGTTCACTGAATACGGGTTTCATAGGAGGTTAACAAAAATTGGAACGACCTCTGAGGAAACTAAATATAGAAAGGAGATTGTATCATGGAAAATAATTTAAGAAATTTGAAGATTTTTGGTTCATCAGATCAACCTGGAGGTATTTATAATAATGTTCTCATAAATGGTTCAGGGGATATAGAAGGTGATTTGCAATGTAATTCACTCAAGATAAATGGTTCAGGGGATATTAATGGTGATTTAAAGGCAGGTTTTGTGAAGATAAATGGTTCAGGGGATATTAATGGTAATGTGGAGGCTGAAGATATTATAATAAATGGTTCAGGAGATATTAATGGAGATGTAATATGCAAGAGTATAAAGATAATGGGTTCAGGAGATGTTGATGGAAACGTACATTCTGATGAAGTAACTCTAATGGGATGCTCTGATATTAAAGGGAATTGTGAAACAGAAATATTTAATTCTAGAGGGGCTTTTGATATTGAAGGACTTTTAAATGCTGGAGAAATTAATATTAATCTTAGGGGAGAAAGCAGTGTAAAGGAAATTGGAGGGGAAAGGATAGAAGTTAGAAAATGCAATGACTTTAAAATAGGAAAGTTATTTAAAATATTTACAAATACAGTATGTAGCTTGGAGTGTGATGTTATAGAAGGAGACAGTATTTTTCTTGAAAACACCACAGCTGATATAGTTAGAGGAAATGATATTGTTATAGGGTATGGATGTGATATAGAGAGGGTTGAATACAGAAACAATTTAGAGATTATTGATGGTGGAGAAGTTTCGAAAAAAGTTAAAATATGAAAATTACTTTATGTAATTGAGAAAGTTTGCACTATGTAAATATAAATATGTTTTAAAAGAGAAGTAGTGTAAATACTTTACACTATCGGAAGATATTAAGAGGAGTGATTATGAAGAATAAAAATAGTTTTAGAAAAAAGCTGAATGTATATAGAGCACGTTTTATTATAAGTATGAAAATGTATTTTAGATATCCGGTGAATTGTATATTAACATTTTTGAGCCTTTGATTTGGCCTACGCCATTCTATTTTATGGGCAAAAGTTTTTAACTATGCTTGCTTTAGGGCTGCTTGGGAATTGGATATTTATGAGGATAGAGAAAAAATGTAGAATGAAGGGTGTAATAGGGACACATTAAATACAAAAATAAATAATAACAAAAGAAATATTTATTGGTTTAAAATGGAAAGAGGTTGATTTATGAGTCGAGAGTTGATTTCCAAAAAAGATTTGTTGGATTTAACGGGTATATCCTATGGACAACTTTATAGATGGAAAAGGAAAAAACTTATACCGGAAGAATGGTTTATCAAAAAATCTTCTTTTACTGGACAGGAAACGTTTTTCCCTAAAGAAAAAATATTGGATAGAATAGATAAAATTAAGAATATGAAGGATGATTTATCATTAGATCAAATAGCAAATATGTTTGCACCAAAATTAGCGGATGTATTTTTGAATAAACATGAACTTAAAGAAAAGGGCATATTATCTGATATTACTCTTAATATATATTCAAGTATTAATGGTGAGGAAGAAGCCTTTTCGTTTGAAAAAATATTGTTTTTGTATACGGTTGAACTGTTTATAAAATCTGGAGAGGCAAGTATCGAGGAAGGTAAAAATATCTTATTAACATTAGAAGGTAATTACAGAAAATTTAAGAGTAAAGGTTGCGAAGTGATACTTGTAAGAAAATTTGGTGTAGCGATATGTATATTGATTTCACCACAGAGTGAAATATTCATAGAAGATTCTGCTAAATTTATCAAAAAGATTAATATGGCTAAGTGCATTGAGGAATTAAAGATTAAAATATTTGGTAAAAGCACCATAAATAATATAAAATAGTAATGGATGAGTTTTTAAAATTTTTTAGGGGGCTGAAAAATGGAAACCAAAAAAAGAGATTTAATAATTTCAGGTGCTGGTAAAACAGTAGGTGGAAGTTATAATGATGTAAAAATTAGCGGTTCAGGATTAATTGATGGTGATATTGAATGTAATACATTCAGTAGTAGTGGGGCAGGGAACATTAGAGGAAACATTAAATCGGATTTTGTGAAGATTAGTGGTGCATCTAAAATAGGCGGAGATGTTAATTGTAAAGAAATTAAAGTTAGTGGCAGTACAATTGTTATTGGAACTTTAAATGCTGATAGAATAGGAATATCTGGAGTGATAAAAATTGGGAAAAATGTTACAACTGAAAGTATTAAAATATCAGGTGCATTGAAAATAGATGGTGATTGTGAGTGTGAATGCTTTGAATCAAGTGGAAAATTTAAAATATTAGGATTATTGAATTCAGAGACAATAGATATGACTATAGGAGGAAAATGTAAAGTTAAAGAAATTGGGTGTCAAAAGATAAGAGTAAAAAAGGACGAGAGTGGTGGATTTAGTAAAATAATGAAAGCTTTGTTTGCTGAAAAATATTATCTTATAACGGATATAATTGAAGGTGATGAAATCTATTTAGAAAATACTATAGCACAGGTGGTTAGAGGTAATAATGTTGTTATAGGTTCAGGATGTGATATTCAAATTATTGAATATCATGATAGTATTAGCATTGATGATAAATCAAAAGTTATAGAAATTTCACAGGTATAAGGAAGCCAGGGTTCGTATGCTAGGAGGGGAAAGAAGGTACTAGGGGCTAGGAATTAGGTACTGGGAGGAAAGACAAGGTACTAGATGCTAGGGATGAAACAAGTTTGCAAGTTTGCTAGAGGGCTAGGTGGCTAGTATAAATTTGGTATCTGCCCATCAGCATCATTTAGGAATCAGGTACTAGCAGGAAAAGAAGGTACCAGGTTTTACTCTCTAACTAAGTCACAATTTGTTTTGGTGATTGGCGATTGGTGATTAGTGATTTTGTTTTAGTCTCTAGTCTCCAGCATAAATTTGTGACTTGCAATGTTAGTTTGATAGTATGTCAGAGTGCTAGACTGCTAGTTTCCAGTACAGATTTGTGACCTGAGAACTACTATCTATTTAAGAACAAAGTTCTAAGTATTAATTTTCAGCAAAGTCACAATTTGTTTTGGTGATTGGCGATTAGTGATTTTGTTTTAGTCCCCAGTCTCCAATCTCTAGTACAGATTTACAACTTGAAAACTAGTATTTTATTAGGGAAGACAAGGTACTAGGTGGCAAAGGAGTTGTGCCTAAGTTATTATGTTAGAGCATTTAAAGGATATGTAAAACAAAGGGGATGTAATATATGTTTTATAGAATTAGGAATAGAATATTATACAGGATTGGAAAATTATTAAAACTTGACTGGGAAAATGGAGAAATAAATTATCAGTGGCCATCTAAGTATTTGCCTATAGTAAATATAAGGACTTCAGGACAAATAACTTCTAATGGGATAAATTATAATGTATTTAGGAAATGTAATAAAGTTGCTGTTGGTTTGATAGCTATAGGTGATATAGCTATTGGAGCTATTTCAATAGGTGGTTTGTCACTCGGAATTATAAGTATTGGAGCAATTGCATTTGGGCTATTTGCTTTGGGAGCGATTGGATTAGGATGGATAGCTTCAATAGGAGCGATTGCGTTAGGAAAATTGTTTTCTGTTGGAGCAATTGCTTTTAGTTTTAAATTAGCTATAGGGGCAGTTGCATTTGCTAAAATTGCTATAGGATGTGTTGGAATAGGGCTTACTGCATTTGGAGTTGTGGCTATTGGGAATAAGGTTTTGGGACTTGTCGCCATAGGAAATCATGGATGGGGATTAATACCTTTAACAGTGGACGTGTTTAGGATTATTAAAAATTTGTTTTTAGGATAGTATTTTGAAATATTTTTACTATAAAGTAGTTTTAAAATAGCAATTTTTAATGTTTTAAATTGTAAAGTGTTGGGTATAATTAATCATATATGGTTATGTATATAGTTATGTGATTTGGAGGAAGTTATGCAAATAATTGATATTACCAGTAATGTGAAATTTTATCCAATAGGAATCTATAATAATAAAATTATATGTAAGGAAATTGAAAGGAAGTCATTGCTCTCGAATTCACCATACGAGGTAAAATGTTTTTATGAGTATGATATTGATAAAAAATTATTTAAAAAACTTAGTAGTAATGATGAGAAGATTTATTATTATAGATATTTCGATAAAAGTGCAAACACTCAAAATTGCATATATTATTTGATGAATGAAACACATACACATTATAATACGTATACACTGTATAGAATTGAATTAAAAAGTGGTAAAGAAGAAAAAATTTATGTGTTTGATGTTTATGAAAAATATGATGTTGAGATTGTACCATTGAATGAAAGATATTTTTTGTCTTTCTATAGAGAGCAAAAAAATAGTTTAGACGTTAAGGGAAGATGTAAGAATGTTTTAAACCATAACGAAGCTTGTTTATTTGATATTCAAGAGCATAAAAAATATAAAGTTATGGATAGGAATTTGGTTTATGGTTTTAAAAATATTTTATTGCAAACAAAAATAAAAGATGTAATGCATTTGATATTTGAAGAAACATATTTGGAGGCATGGGAAAAAGAGGAAATATTCAATCGATTTGATGTATATAAAAAGAAAAAAAGAATCTTTAATGATAGCATTAGAATTATTCCTTTTGATGATTTTATTAGCGAGGTTAAAATTGGAAGAAAAAAATTAACATTTAATATTTTAGATAGTAAAGGTTTTAATGGCATAGTAGCGTTTAAAGGAATTACTTCTAGTGCATTGTTCTATATTGTTAAAAATTTTGATGATAACAATGAAAAACTGGTTATAGTTGATAAAAAGAATTTAAAAAAGAAAGAGATTGTTATACAATACGAAGATAATGACGAAGTTATGTATCAGGATATTATATATAATATTAAAGCCAGTGATAAGAGAATAGTGCATCAGATTTTTTACGATAATAAGGTTTATAATAAGGAATTGTTTTATGGTAATAAAGAATTTGTATACGATTTTAAGTTTGGTAGGGCTTCTGATTTCATAGAAGGACGATATATGATTACAAATTGTATTAAAGGTAAGGAGCATAAAAAATATACAGCTATTATTGACACAGAAACAAATGTTATTAAAGAATATGAGGGAGAATCTGAAGTTTTTGATAATGTGCTTGTAATTTATTGAGTATGAGAAGGGAGTTTGATTTAAGAAAATTACGTAAGAGCTTATATGTATCAAAAGGATGTAGAGAATTTAATATAGTATATATTCAAAGCAAAATAGGGGAAAAAGTTAAAATAACAATATAAAAAGTATGTTTATAATGAAAGGCATGTTTATGTAAATTGGTATGAAATATGCAATTACCATGAAATGGGGGGAGGTAGACTGTTGCAGAATTATTATAAAAATCTATAAAACTATCTAAAAAATTGTTAAGGATACAAGTGCTAAATTTGTGATATAATAGAGTTAGCTATTGTGAATCCCGTATATTGCGAAAGTGATATAACCATTGGGTAGAACCATGAGGGTGGTAGTTAGCGAAAACCAAGCAAATGTTAGTGAATACAAGTAGTTACACTTAAAAGTAAACTTGTATATGTAGGATTCGTTGTATCCGAATTTAAGCCCTCGGACTATTATATCAAACCAAAGTAGCTTCGGCAAAATGGGATAGCTTGAACAGGGAATTAAACAAGCTTTATAGAGTTTTATAAGGTTTTGGCAACGGGAATGATTTATGGGTGATGTAAAAACTGCGGAAGTTGTTACAAATGAAAATTGTACTGTTGAAAATGAAATTGGGAATAAACAGATTGTAAATAAAGAAAAACTTTGGACGTTAAATTTTTTTCTATTATGGCAAGGACAGTTTGTATCGGCATTTGGTGATGTTATATATGAAATAGCATTGGGTTTTTGGATACTAGAAATTACTGGTTCAAAAGCTTTGATGGGAACATTAATGGCAACATCAATGATTCCAAGATTGATAATATCACCTTTTGCAGGAGTTGTTGTTGATAGGGTGGACAGAAAAAAGCTGATGGTTTTGATGGACTTGATAAGAGGAATTGTTGTGGTGTTTGTTGGAATAGCTGCAATTTTTCATTTTGTACAAATATGGATGGTGTTTGTGGCAGGAATTATATTGGGAATATGTGGTGCATTTTTTAATCCTTCTATTATGTCTGCACTTCCAGACATTGTCCCAAAATCTAAAATAATTAAAGCTAATTCAGCTTTGAATATGGTTTATACAGGTACTAACATGGCTGCTAATCCTGTTGGTGGAATTTTGTATTCAGTTTTAGGGGCGCCTCTTATGTTTTTATTTAATGGAATATCATATTTATTTTCGTCATTTACGGAAGTATTTATAAAAGTTCCAAAGATAAAAAGGGATTTAAAAGAAGTACATTTTTGGGATGACTTAAAACAAGGATTTGAATTTGTTTGGAAATTCAAATCGTTAAGATATTTTATCTTCATTGGAGCGATTTTAAACTTCTTTGCTAATATGGCAATTGTGCTGTTTTTACCTTTTTTTCAAGAAACAGCAGGACTGGGGTCAGTTAAATATGGATTTGCGATGGCAGTTATGAGCGGAGGAATGTTTTTAGGTATGATTCTAACATCAATAGTTGATATACCTTATGGAAAGAGGGCTCTTGTATTTATAGTGGATTTAGTAGCATTTTGTGTTTTGTTTTCGATAGTTTTATTTTTAAATTATTATGGAATGCTTGCTATCTTAGCTATAGGAGGATTCTTGAATGCGATAGTTAATGTGTTTTTTGGTTCGACTGTCCAGCTTACAGTTCCTCAAGAAATGAGAGGTAAAGTTAGTGCACTTATGTCAACAGTATTGATGGGACTAGCACCGCTTGGAATAGCATTTGGAGGAATTATAGCAGAGTTTATTTCTATCAAAATGATAGTTTTAGTTTCATTTGCAATATCTACAATAGTGAGTGTAATTTTAGGATTCAATAAAGACTTTAAGGCATTTATTAACTTTAATCCTGATAAACAAGTATTAGAAGATATAATGTAGAAGAATACAAATAGTGAACTTGTCTTTATAAAGCAAAAGCTTAAATCACTCACCTATAGAAGTAGGAGCATTAAGGAATTGATGAAACTTTGCAAGAATCATTATTCTTGATTATAAAAATTTGGAATATGCATGAAGAATTTACAGATAAAAAGTATGTATTAGAGGACATAATGTAGTAAAAAAATCTGTATAATTACTGAAATTAAGCTATAATATATATGATGTACTTGCTATATATCATATACTTAAGGCATTTGAAAGAAAATAACAAGTCAAAGATGCGACGTATATTTTGTGAAATACGAAGAGTTGGGTTCCGCTGATAGTAGGTTCTATCAATGGGTTCCTACGATGAAGTAGTTCGCAAAATAGACTAGCATACTGACTAGTTATTTTTTTGAAAATGCCTAAATAGCTTAATTTTTTTTGATGTGTTAATATTTAAGGAATGCAGTATCTATTGAATGGGGTACTTCAATTCGTAATTTAGATTTTTATCATATATATTACAACGAAAAAATGCAGCATGTAGAGATTTTTATAGTGAATATTAATACAAAATATATGTATATTAAATATAAATATTGCATATTACGAATTGAAGCTGGGGTAGTAATTGATTGAATGTTTATGTGAATTTTTGTATAATATAGCTTGTAATTGTCTGGTAAATATATAATATTATTATGCTAACAATGTATAAATGGTAAAGAACTTTCGAATCATAAATAATATAAATAATGATATGGATGAATTTGTGAGTATAGGAATTTTAGTTAATTTGGATAACTATATTGCTAATATTGAAAATTATTAATCGATTTTACAAGACTCCTACTTCTATAAGTGGCAGATTGAAGCTTTTGATTCAGGTGGAGTAGAGTCTCCACTTGAAGTCTCGATGTTTTGGTTTAGCAAAACGAGTTCACTTGTTTTTCTATATTTTGATTTAGCAAAATAAGTTTACTAATTTTAGATAGGAAAGAGAGGATATTATGGGAAGAATTTTTGGAACAGATGGAGTTAGAGGAGTAGCTAACACTGAATTAACAGCTGATTTAGCTTATAAATTAGGACGAGCAGGAGCATATGTGCTTACAGAGGGAACTCACAAACCAACAATAATCGTAGGTAAAGATACTAGAATTTCAGGGGACATGTTAGAAGCAGCTTTATGTTCTGGGATATTATCGGTAGGTGCTGAAGTTATTAAAGTAGGGGTTGTACCAACTCCAGCGGTAGCATATCTTATTAGAAAATACAATGCGGATGCAGGTGTTGTTATTTCTGCATCGCATAATCCAGTAGAATATAATGGTATAAAATTTTTCAATAGTAAAGGATATAAATTAAAAGATGAACTAGAGGATAAAATACAAAGTATAATAGAAAGTGATTTTGAAGGAGTGCCAACTCCTATTGGAGAACAGCTTGGAAGAATGAATGTAAAACATGATGCTTATGAGGATTATATTGAACATGCAATCTCAACAGCTAAGGGTGATTTAAAGGGGTTAAAGATTGCACTCGATTGTGCAAATGGAGCTTCATATGTGACTTCAGTAAAGGCATTTAGAAAATTAGGAGCAGAGGTTTTAGTAATAAACAATGATCCTGATGGAATAAATATCAATAAAGAATGTGGTTCAACACATCCAGAAAGATTAATGGACTATGTGGTTGATAATAAGTGTGATTTAGGATTAGCATTTGATGGAGATGCGGATAGATGTCTTGCAGTCGATGAAAAAGGTAATCTCATAAATGGCGATTTTATTATGGCTATATGTGGAAGATATTTAAAAGAAATTGACCAACTTGATAATGATACTATTGTAGTTACAGTAATGAGTAATTTAGGACTAGATATTGCTTTAGAAAAGGAAAAAATCAAAACTATAAAAACAAAAGTTGGAGATAGATATGTACTTGAAGAAATGCTGAAAGGAAATTACAAATTAGGAGGAGAACAATCAGGACATATAATATTTTTGGATTACAACACAACAGGAGATGGTCTTGTAACAGGAATTCAAATTGCATCTGTTGTAAAAAAATCAATGAAAAAGCTTTCAGAACTTGCAGCAATGATGACAGAGCTTCCACAAGTACTTGTTAATGCAAAAGTTCCTAACAATATGAAAAACATACATGAGATTGATAGCGAAATAAAAGAAGAAATTAAGAAAATAGAGTATAAGTTACATGGCTGTGGAAGGGTGCTTATAAGACCTTCAGGAACTGAACCATTGGTAAGGGTTATGCTTGAAGGTGAAAATCAATCAGAGTTAGATGAAATGGCACACACACTTGCAAGGCTAATAGAATCAAAAGCAAAATAGAATTTGCTTGAATATGATTTATAATATAAGATAGCTATAGAAGAGAGGAATGTTATGATAGATATAAAAGATGAAATAAAAAAATATAAAAAAGTAAATTTATCTGAAGCTTATGGAAAATTTGAAGATGAAATTGCTATAGTCATGAATGGTTTTTCGAAAATGGTTGAACGATTTTCTAAAGAGCAGTATAAAACGTTTTGTAGCATAGAAGAAATAATTGATACATTAGAAGAAAAAGTAGAAAATAATAGTATAACAAAGGAATTGGTAGAAAATAAAAAGCATATGGAATCTGAAAATAGAAAGCTTATAAAAGGAATTATCAATATAAACGATTTATTTGAAAGTATATATTTTTTTGCAAGAAAAACCAATGATGAGAAATGGATAAAACAAATAGGGGTTTTATGGAATAAGATTTCTAAAATAAATCTAAAGCTTGGTTTGATTAGAATTGAAGATATAAATGTATCCTTTGATAATGAGTTGCATAGGGTTATTCAAGCAAAAGAAGTGTCGAACGAGGAAGAAAATTCCATGATTGATATTGTTAAGTTTGGATATATTTATAATGGAGAGGTTATTAGGAAAGCGGAAGTTATTGTAAATATAACGACTAGAAATTAAGTTTTTAGTAAATCAGTATTTGGGTGATTTGAATTTATCATTAATAATTTTAAAAGGAGTATCGATTATGAAAAAAATAATAGGAATAGATTTGGGTACATCTACATCAGAGATAGCTATTTTAAGAAATGGTAAGCCGGAAGTATTAAAGAATTCACAGGGTAAATATATTATACCATCTGTTGTAGGGATTAATGAAAACAATGAAATAATAGTTGGTGAAGATGCAAGTGAGCAATTTATTTTAAGACCTGAGTGTACGATTAAAGAAGTTAAAAGGTTGATGGGAAGTTCTAAAAAAATAACTTTGGGAAATAATACATATACTCCAGAGGAAATATCATCATTTATTTTAAAGTATTTAAAAGAAATGGCTCAAGAAGTTCTTAAGGAAGATATAAATAGTGTTGTGCTAACAGTACCAGCATACTTTACGGATGAACAGAGAAGAGCGACTGTAAAGGCTGGTGAACTTGCAGGATTAAAAGTTGAAAGAATAATAAATGAACCTACAGCAGCAGCACTTTCCTATGGGATAGAGCATATGAAAAATGAAGAACATATTCTTGTATATGATCTTGGAGGAGGAACTTTAGATGTAACTGTACTTGAGATGTTTGATGGTATTCTTGAAGTAAAGGCAAGTAGTGGAAATAATCATTTAGGTGGTAAGGATTTCGATGAGGCACTTATGAATGAAATATTTGATTCTTTTTATAAAGAATATAATATAGATTTAAGATGTGATTTAAGGGCAAAATCTAGAGTGAAAAAGGAAGCGGAAGAATGCAAAATAAGTTTGAGTAGTAATGATGAATATTTAATAGAACTTCCTTTTATAGCAGAAAAAAATAATGAACCGGTTATGATTCAAAGAAAAATATCAAGGAAAGAATTTGAACGATTAATAAATCCACTTATTGAATCAACAATGAAACCTATAAATATAGCGTTGGAAGATGCTAAGCTTTCAGTAGAAGATATAGATGTTATACTTTTAGTAGGAGGTTCTACCAGAATACCACTTGTTAAAGAATTTATAAAAAATATATTCAATATAGAACCTAAATGTATGGTAGATCCGGATTTAGCTGTTGTTAAAGGAGCAGCAATTCAAGCAGCAATTTTAAATAATGAATTATCAAAAGAAAGTGATATACTTATAACAGATGTATGTCCGTATACTTTAGGAATTGAAACATTGGAATTTATGGGTGGAATGCCTATGCCGGATTGTTATAGTGTTATAATTCCGAGAAATACTACAATACCTACAGCAAAAGAAGAAATTTATAGTACAGTTATAGATAATCAAGAGATAGTTGAAATAAAGATATATCAGGGAGATAATAAAAGAGCATCTAATAACAATCTTTTAGGTGAATTTAAATTAACAGGTTTACCAAAGGCACCTGCAGGACAAGAAAAGATAAGAGTAAAGTTTGTTTATGATGTTAATGGTATATTAAAAGTAGATGCTGAAATAGTTTCTAAAGGTGAAAAAGCAGGCATAATTATAGAAACTACAGGAGTGTCTATGAATGAAGAGGTAGATTTAAGCAAATGGATAGAAGCTCCTAAAATAAAAAGATATAAGAAGATAATAGAAACTGCAGAAGGATTTCTTTCTAGAGTTGATGAGTATGAATATAGTAGTTTAGAGAATTCTATTAATAAGCTAAAAAAAGCTCTTATAAAGGAAGAAGATGACGAAGTATTGAAGAATATAAAATCGGAGCTAGCAGATTTACTTTTTGATTTAGAGGGAAAATATGAATAATAAAGAATTGGGAAATTTTTACTGCAATAAGGGGCTTGAATTATTAAATGAAAATAGTATATCGATGGCAGTCAATGTATTGAGAAAATCTGTGGCTATTGACGAATATAGTTCAGATAACTTAAATCTACTTGGATTGTGTTATTATACTTTAATTGAATTTGAAAAAGCTAAGTATTACTGGGAAAAAAGCATTAAAATTAATAATTCGGATAAAAATAGAGCGTTTGAGTATTTAGCTAATATGAAAAGTAAAGATTTTTTAATTATGTGTGAAGAATATAATGCTGCTTTGGAGTTATGCTATGATGGAAAGTATAAAAAGGCTCTACGTAAATTGAATAGTTTACCATACAAAAATTTTGTGAATTTATATAATGTAATAGGGTTGTGTAATTATGCAATAGGTAATAAAAAAGGAGCTATAAATGCTTGGAAAAAGGCTATTGCTCTTGATAAGGATAATGAATATGCAAATACTTATTTGATGAAAATGACTGATTGTATTTGTCGAAGATTTAGTATAATAAATAGTATTAAGGGATTGTTTAAAAATATAATATGTGGAAAAATAATTTGATAAGAATATACTATTTAAAGAGGTGATTTTGAAGTAATAGTGACGAATGAGTTATATAAAGGTATATAAAAAACTTACGTTAAGAAAAAAATAAAAGGGAAGGAGAAACTTCTGTTAAATGAAATATGCCAAAACAAATAGTCAATGTGGTGTCTATATTTTGAGTAGCAGAGGTGTGAATTTATGAAAGATTATTATGAAATATTAGGAATAAATAAAGAAGCTTCTAAAAGTGAAATTAAAAAAGCTTATTTTAAAATGATCAGAAAATTTCCACCGGACATATATGAAGAAGAATTTATTGAAATAAGAGAAGCATATGAGACTTTGAGTAATGAAAAGACTAAAGAAGAATATGATTTACTTATTAGAGTTTCGGGAGTTGTAAGAGAAAAATTTGAGTTAGCTAAAGAACTAATGAGTGAAGGGGATATAATAGGAGCAATTGATTTACTTGAAGATATAGAAAAAGAATACCCGAATATTCTTGTGCACAAGTTACTTTTAGGTGAAGCGTATATGCTGAATGGTAATACAGGAAAGGCTATAAAATTATATAAGCGATTGGTTAAAAAAGAACCTAAAAATGCTGCTTTTAGAGGACATTTAGCTAATGCATATTTAGAGAGAGGTTTTAACAGAAAGGCAGTAAAGGAGTATGAGAAGGCAATTGAAATCGATGAAGATAACATATCGTTTTGGCTTGGACTTGCGAGTGCATATATTGTTTCAAAGAGGTTATGTAAAGCAGAGGATGTTCTTAATAGAGCTATAGATTTAGGCAAAAAAAATGGATGGGATCTAAGTGTATTCTATTATAATTTAATATTAAAAGAATTTGTTATGGATAATGAAGAAAAATTAATAGAATATCTTGATAAGCTAATAGAATTATTCGGTGAAAGTGAAGGAACAAAAGATGATGTTGCGTGGCAATTAGTAGGAATAGGGCAGTATATGGCTTTAGCAGGGCATGTAGATTATGCGGAATTAATAATTGATAAGGCATATAAATTAAGTCAAAATGATAAAAACATTAAAAAGATAAAAAAAGAACTTTCAGTTTATAACAATTTAAGCGATGAATATGAAATAATGATAGAGGATGATGAAATTCCTGATGAAATTAAAGGAATTATTTCCAGTAAGATTCTTCCCATGCCTGTTTTGGAAAAACTAGGATATGACGAGATGGTTATATTGGCACACAAAGCGAATATGTGTGGAAATTTTGAAGTTATGAAAAATTCTATTAAAAAATTGAAGATTAAATATCCAAAGTTATATAAGGTTGAGGAAAAATTTTTTAGGGATATTTTTAATAAGAAATCAAGAGAAAAAATTATGTTCCAGATGATAAATGAAATTAGTAAAATGCCAGATTTTGATAATGTATTTGACAGAGGCTATGAAGAATTTGGAATATTTGATGAGACATTTGATGAGGGGTATTACAATGAAGGTTTTGATGAACAATATTATGAATTACAAAAACCTTTTATAAGGGAAGAACCAAAAATAGGGAGAAATGATCCTTGTCCATGCGGGAGTGGAAAAAAATACAAAAAGTGTTGTGGAAAAATATAGTATAGTAATTTAATGAGCTATGTTTACACCTCTGTATTTATGCCATAATAATTTTAGAGGTGTAAGCATGAAATCAAAAGAATTATTACAAATATCAATACATACTCTATATTAAATATGTGAAAAAAGGTATAATTAAAACTATGATATTATCGAATGAAAAGTATGATTATGACAAAGATTTTGTTTATAATTTGTTCAATAAAGGTGTAGATAGAAAAACATGTATTTACGTTAGAGTATTTATACTTAAAAGGAAAAAGAATTAAAAGATCAAGTGAACTCGTTTTGCTAAAGCAAAACCTCGGGACTTCAGGTGGAGATTCTACTCCACCTGAAGCAAAATCTTCAATCTCCCACTTATAGAAGTGGGAGTCTTGTAAAATCGATAAATAGGCTAAAGCAATTTTGATTTTTAAATAGTTATTACATTATTATAATAGATACCTAATGTAATGGAAGCTTGTGCTGATGGAATACGAAAGGAGGAAAATTTTAAAAATACTGACTTAAAATTTTATAACTATAAATTAAAATATAAGCGCCAGGAGTTAGGTGAGGTTAAAATCTTACTTAGAGTATTTTCAAAAAAGCTAGCATTTTTGACCTGCTAATTTTTTAAATGCCTACTTAACTTGACGAGGATAGGGAATATCGAAATTTTCGGCGGATGCCCTACGGTATAGCACTACCGTTAAAGATCAATCAAAACCAAAGAGCGATTTTTGGGACAAAATTGATCGGGTGCTAATATGCTATTAGGTACAGGTTTCCTTTTGAAATTATATGATATTAATAATTGAAAGGAAGATAGAATATGTGTGGAATAGTTGGATATTTTGGAAATAGGAGAGCTGACTCTATTTTATTACAAGGATTAGAAAAATTAGAATATAGAGGATATGATTCAGCTGGTGTTTCAATATTGGATAATGATAGTTTGAAAATTGTAAAATGCAAAGGTAGAATTAAAAATTTGAGAGATAAATTAAGTAAAAATCCCTTAAATGGTACTATTGGAATAGGGCATACTAGGTGGGCTACTCATGGAGAACCTTCAGATTTGAATGCTCATCCGCATACAAATGAAAAAGCCACAATAAGTGTTGTTCATAATGGAATTATTGAAAATTATATTCATTTAAAAGAGTGGTTATGTTCTCATGGATATAACTTTTCAACTGATACTGATACTGAAGTTATACCTAATCTTATTGATTATTACTATAATGGAAGTATTATTGAAGCGGTTATTAAGGCAACTCAAAAAATGGAAGGTAGTTATGCTATAGGTGTTATATCTTCATATGAACCAGATAAAATTGTAGCTGTTAGAAAAGACAGTCCACTTATAATTGGAGCTGGAAAAGAAGAGGCTTTCATTGCTTCAGATGTTACTGCTGTACTCAATTATACAAGGGATGTATACTATTTAGATGATAAAGAATTTGCCATAATAACTAAAGAAGGTGTAGAAATATTATCAGAAGAAGGAGAAACAATAGAAAAAGAATTGAGTCATGTTACTTGGAATGCTGAAGCTGCTGAAAAAGGCGGATACAAGCATTTTATGTTGAAGGAAATTCATGAACAACCTAAGGTGATTAGAGATACAATGACTTCAAGAATTGTTTTAGGAGAAGATATTAATCTTGATGGAATAACAATTTCAAATGATGAAATAAACAATATTAATAAAATATATATCGTTGCATGTGGTACAGCATATCATGCAGGAATTGTAGGTAAATATGTTATAGAAAAATTGGCTAAGATTCCTGTTGAGGTAGATGTAGCATCAGAATTTAGATATAGAGAACCAATGATTAATGAAAATACATTGATGATTGTAATAAGTCAATCAGGTGAAACAGCAGATACATTAGCAGCACTTAGATTGGCTAAAAAGAATGGAGCTAGAGTAATTGCTATAACAAATGTTATGGGAAGTACTATATCTAGGGAAGCTAATGATGTATTCTACACATGGGCAGGTCCAGAGATTGCTGTTGCTTCAACAAAAGCATATGTTACTCAATTGATAGCAATAGATACAATAGCTTTATATTTAGCAAAGCTTAAAAATTCTTTATCAGATGCTGAAATAGAAGAAATTAAAGAAGAAATGCTTAAACTTCCTGAAAAAGCGGAAAAAATATTAGAAAGTAAAGAAGTTATACAAAAATTTGCTGCAGAAAATTATATGCATAAAGATATGTTCTTCCTTGGAAGAGGGCTTGACTATGCAGTGGCAATGGAAGGTTCATTAAAACTTAAAGAAATATCATATATACATTCAGAAGCGTATCCAGGAGGAGAATTAAAACATGGTCCTATTGCTTTAATTGAGGATGGAACTGTTGTAATAGTACTTGCTACTCAAGAAAAAGTATTTGATAAAATGGTAAGCAACATCAAAGAAGTAGTAACTAGAGGAGGAAAGATATTAGCATTTGCTCCAGAAGGGCATACAGAAATAGAAAAGAGTGTTCATTCAGCGTTATATATTCCTGAGACTCTTCCAATATTATATCCTGTAATTTCTGTAATACCTTTACAACTTCTATCTTATTATATGGCAACAGCAAAAGGATGCGATGTTGATAAACCAAGAAATCTAGCAAAATCAGTAACTGTTGAGTAAAGGGACGGTTAATTAGGAAAATAAGTTGAGCTAATAAAATAAACTCGTACTAAAAATAATAAAGTCATACTAAGGAAAATAAAGTTGTAATAAAAGTCATGTGATTTTGGGCTGAGAATGCATTGAATTACATGGCTTTTTTGTATTAAAAGGAATTCTTGCGATATAGGGAAAAACCAAAAAGTAGAAAAGAAAAATAGAAAATAATATAGAAAAACAAATAGATAAAACCTTATGCAAGCCTTGAATTTAAAGGTGTATAGTCACTTTAAATAAATAAATTCAAAAATAGATTGATTACATGGAACAGTCGAAAATGGACTTCGCTCTTGCCCCTTATTTCCCATAACCCATGCCCCTTTTTAGTTCGACTTTATTATCTTTTTTGATTTCCAATTTTACCAATTCTTGTATTATAAACATTGAAACTTACCCCTATTTTCATTACGACTTTATTATCTTGATAAAATATGGAAAATAGGATTGAGGTTAGATGGATTAAGGGGTTAAGGGGGATTTGGGAGTAGTACGAGTTTATTTTACGGATACATATACTTCAAAATAATTATATTACTTCGAATAAATTAATATATAATCATTCCTTATATCCTTTTTATACTGCATTCTTACCTAAAAACAGAGCAAAGCAAGTGATTGAATCAATGAAAGGAAATAAAGGAGAAGATATTTATAATAGAACTGGGATAATGGCAAGTTCTATTTCTGAAAATAGATATTTAAAATATTGTCTTGTTTGTGCTAATGAGGATAAAAAAGAATATGGAGAGTTATTTTGGCATAGAGTTCATCAGATTCCGTGCTTACAAATATGCCCAAAACATAAAACCTTGCTATTGGATAGCGAGGTTTTAGTCCATTCTGGAAACAAACATGAGTTTATTGGAGCAACTAATGAAAATTGTTGTATAACTGGGGGAAATATTAATAATTCAATAAGTTACCAACAGAAGGTTCTAGATAGAATGATTGTGCTAGCTAATAATGTAGAGAAATTATTGAAAAACAAGTATTCTAATAGACCATTAAATTGGTTTCAAGAACAGTATGTTACTAAATTAAAAGAAATGGGATTAGTAAATATAAATGGTAAAGTTAAATATAAAGAGCTATTAAATTCTTTCATTGAATACCATGGCAAAGAATTCTTAGAATTAGGCTATAACAAAGAAATAACAAGTCAATTTTCAGAAAAATAAAAATATCCCTTTAAAATGTGTTTTAATTGTAATTACTAGAAAACAAAAATAAACACAAAAGGGACACTAATAATATGATACATAATTTATTTGGAAAATGCAAAAATATTTTTATAAAAAGCGTAAATAAACTGAAAGGTTCAGATAAAAGAATAGTATTGGCAGAATTATCTAAAATGAGAGGAAAAGGTGGACAATCATTTATTGCTAAAAAATTTAGAGTTAGCAGAGATACTATAAGAAAGGGAACTTTTGAGTTAGAAAGTAAACAGAAAATAGTTGGTAAGTTCAATGAGAGAGGCGTAAGCCAATTGAAGAAAAGCTAACTAATCTATTGATAGATATAAGGATATAGTAGATTCTCAAAGTCAAACAGACACTAGTTTCAAAACAGCAAGGCTATATACAAGACTTTCAGTTACAGAAATAAGGAAGCAACTTATTGTACAGAAAAAAAATTGTGATGAAGAATTGCCAATAAATCAGACACTAAACAATAAAATTAATGCATTGGGATATACACTTAAAAAGGTATAAAAAACAAAACCTTTACTATAGTTGAGAAAATTTCATAACATATATTTACAATTAAATAATTTCATAAAAAATAGAGACAAATTTCACTTTTTGTTGTATAAATTATTTTGAATACAAACTTTAACAACAGGAGTGAAATTATGTCTCATAAAAATAGTTTACCAGAAAAATCACCAATAAGCCAGTTTTTATTTAGCCTTGGATTCTTTT
>NZ_LTBA01000006.1 GCF_001594005.1 Clostridium tepidiprofundi DSM 19306
ATTGGCATTTGGATTTTACGTTTAAAGATGATAAGAATACAACTATGAGCAAAAATGGAGCTAAGAACTTACAAATAGTAAAGAAAATTGCATTAGCAATTTTAAGAACAGTTCAGACTTTTTATAAGGTTAGTTTAAAAATGATAAGATTTAAACTCTCATTGGATTTTGAAAATGAAATTAGTACAATTTTTAAATTGCTGAATGTTGAAGATCTAAAAAAAGCATTGAATAAGTAAAAAAATTACAATAAAAACTTCCTAGCTGTAGGATAAAGTTTTACTAGGTTATCGTGTCTTGTCCTGATTTATACTTTAAATTTGTTGCTAAAGGTATTAAAATCAAATTAGCAAGAATTGAACCATAAAACGTAGTAACTAATGCTGTTGACATACCTGATGCAAGATTAGAAGCATCGCTCAAATTAGCAAGCATCTGTATTAAACCTACCAGTGTTCCTACCATACCAAAAGCTGGTGCATAGGCCCCCCAAGTTTGAAGTAAATTTGAACTATCTTCATGCCTTCTATCCATTTCATTTATTTCAAGTTCAAGTATATTTTTAATGACATCGGGTTCTATACCATCAACAACCATTTGAAGACCTTTTTTTATAAATTCATCTTCAATATTGTTTATCTCATCTTCAAGAGAAAGCAATCCTTCTCTTCTTGCTTTTCTTGACAAATTTGTAAAATTGTTTATGATATCCGTATTAGACATCGAATTTTCCTTAAATGTTTGCCCAATAACTTTAAACATATTTTTTATCTGAGGCATAGGATAAGTAATCAATATTGCAGCAAACGAGCCACCAACCGTAATTGCAAATGACTGTGGGCTTATAAAGGCAGCATAACTTCCTCCAGTAACAATTGCCCATACTATAAGTCCAATTCCTATAACCAAACCTAATATGGTTAAAATATCATTCTTTTTCATAAGATCACCTCACGCAAGAATTTATCATGAAGAAAAGAGAATACTTCAAGTATTTCTCCTCTCTCCATTAAAGTACTTATCTCTTAAGGTTAATGATATCTTGAAGAATTTCATCCCCTGTCGAAATCATTTTAGAACTAGCTTGAAATGCTCTGCTAGTAACAATCATATCTGTAAATTGTTCTGCAAGATCTACATTTGACATCTCAAGCATACCTTGAAGCATATCTCCATACCCATGACTATTATCATACTTTCTATCACAACCAAAACCACTTATTACATTTGGGACTCCTGAATTTGCAGTATTTTGATAGAGATTTTTTCCTAATTTCTTTAATCCAGCTGGATTTTTGAATATAGATTTTGCTATTTGACCTAATGCACTTACACTACCATCCTCCATTACAGCTTTGATAATACCATTTTTTTCAATACTAAAACTCATAACTTTTTGTTCCCTATAGCCTGTATCATATGGAAGTAACGTAATCTCATTAATCTCATTAACATCCATATTTTTAGCATCGACAGTAATACCATCTACCTTAAACGTTTTCGAAACATCATATTGTTTACTTGTCCAATTTTCGCCATCAAAACTATAAACACACTTTTTATTAGAAGCATCCCCTATACATTTTACATACAATGTTTTAGGCTCAGTTCCTATATATTTACCACTAATATTACAATTTCCGTCATTACCATCTAAATCTTTCATAGCTGTACTACTAGAAAACTCCGAAGCAGATGATTGCTTACCAGATGCAACTGATATAACCCATGTATCACCATTTGTTGCTGCCACTCCTGTTGTATCTATTGTGATACCATCCACTCCATCTTCATCTATGCTTGTCCAAGACTCATCGCCTTCTTTTCTGTATTGAAAATCGCTACCATTATACCTGACAAATATAGCTTGTGCATTTACATCTCCAGTATAAATTCCCGTTACTTTTGGAGAACCTACTGTTGATTTATTAACTGCTATCTTTTTCATATTTACAGGTGCTGAAAACTTAGTCGGTTGATTATATGCTCTAAGTGAATCCGGTATTCTCAATGGAATCAACTGATTTCTTTCAACTTTTAAGTTAGGATCATCTGCATTAACAAAATTAATTATCGGATCCTTTTTACCCGCAACTTCAACATAATTCGCATAATCTATACTATCTCTATTGTTAACTGATATACTCTCTCCATCTAAACTTTTATCAGTTGTACCAGTCAATGCATACCCTAAAACCCTATATCCATCAGATGTCAATAGATTACCATCATAATCCAAAGTTAAAGAACCATCACGTGTATAATTAATCTTCATATCATGTGAATCTCCAATAGTATGTGAACTAGCATTTATTTCTACCCCATTTGATTCACCAAAAGGAAGTTTTCCTCTTCCAACCATAAGATACCCTTCACCATCAATAGCAACATCCAAATTTCTTCCGCTTGGCTGCATAAACCCTTGTTTCATAATAGAATCAATACCAGCAATCCTAACACCTAACCCAACCTGTGATGGATTAGTACCTCCTTGATTTAATCCTGGTGCTATAGCACTAGTTAAGTTTTGACTTAACATATCTTGAAATCTTACTCTAGAAGCTTTAAAAGCTGTTGTTCCAACATTTGCAACATTATTACCTATTACATCAAGTTTCGTCTGATTAACTTTCATACCAGATATTCCTGAATAAAGCGATCTTAACAATTATATCCCCTCCAAATAATTAATTACTACAACTTTTGAGGATAGTGCAGTATGCTTCGCTTCAGTCATTCCGCAAAGCAAAGACCTCCAAACTTAGTCGGTCCAGTCTATAACAACACTACACTATCTATATTCGTAAAAACATTTTCTTTACTACTGTTTTTATCTACGGCAGTAATAATAGTTCTATTCTTTATGCTTGTTATTAAAGCTAAATTTTTATATAATATCAAACACTCTTTTGCTCCTTTATTCTTTGCTTTATTTATACCCTCATTGATTTTATTCATATCTTCTTTTGTTAAATTAATATTTCTTTGCTCTAATCTCTGCTTTGCATGATTCGATATCTTAAAGTTATCTTTTTTGCTAATTTCCTGTTGCAAAACATCTATAAAACTAGATTTATTATTCTGAATAAATCTACTGTTTTTAGTGGAAAAAATATCACACTCACCAAAATTTTTGACCCTATATATTTTCCCATTTATTATGCTATTCATTTCTATCACTAACCTTAACAACATCAGAACTAATAAAGTTTTTAGAATGAGGCTCTACATGTTTAATTTCTAATGACCATTCCCTGTCTATGATTGGACTTTCTTTTGGAAGCTCAAACCCTAATCCTCTAACCTTATCACCTTTATTATATTGTTTCCAATTTTTGTCATCATCCACTCTATACTCATATATTTCTTTTGCCTTGTTATATCTAAAATGGAGATTCATATCCTTTTTATCAGTATAATCACCTGATACTTCAACTATATCGGTACTACTTCCATCTAAACATACCATCTTCTCTAATACATGTTTGCCAATAACATCAATATTCAAATAAACATTTTCATTATCTCTGTATACATAATTCACCTTACCTATACTCAATTCATTATCTTTTAATAAACTATCGCTAACTTCAACCTCTTTTCCAATAAAGGCCGACGAAAGAAGTAAATTTAAATTATTATTCAAACTACTTATTATTGGATTTGGTGTATCAATAACATCTGAAACATCTCTAAAATTAAATTCCTTTTTAATCATTTTATTATCTTCTCTAACTAGTACATTTAATAAAATATCATCCCCTTTTTTTACAACGCTTTGTACTTGTCCCCCATACTGTCTTCCTAAATCATCATAAGAATTTAAAGCAACAGTTTTACCGACAAGTGAATATGCACTCTGATAAGACATAGTAGTATTTAAATTTGTCATCTGCTCCAATGCTGCAAATTGTGCCATTTGAGATATAAACTCCGTTGAATCTGAAGGATTCATAGGGTTCTGATATTTAAGCTGAGCAGTCAATATTTTTAAGAAAGCATTTTTACCAAGTTCATTACCTTTTTTAACAATTTTGGTACCTCTATTCGTCGCACCATTATAAACGTGCACCTTACTTACTGACATTTTATCACCCCCGCAACACACATTACACAAAAGCGTTTACATTTCCATGAAAATACTTAGCTCCCATATCTGTAATTTCATCATTATCTAAATCTATCTCAGCAAAATTCATAGAACTTTTATTGTCTTGTCTACTTTCCCTACCATTACCAAACTGTTGATTAAAAAAATTCGATTCATCATTATTAAGATTTATGTCAATATTTTCAATCCTTATTTCAGATGAATTAATCTTATCTGTGATATTTTGCATATTTGCATTTAATAAATTAAATGTCTCTTTATTTGATGCAGATATTTGCGCCTTCATTACACCTGAATCCATGGTTACTTTAATCATTATTTCACCAAGCTCTTTGGGCATAATCTTAACAGATAAATTTTTAAGCCCATTTTCATTCATAAACTTGACTGATTTAACAATATCACCAACAAAATTGCTTTTATTAATTATAATAGGCTTAACATACTTCGTATTACCAAAATCTCTTAGCTCAAAAGTTTTAAACTGGTTCATAAAATTGACATTCTTTTTAAGCCGCTCTGCCTTGTTATTTTCATGAATAATACTCTTTAATAATTTATTATCGTCCGATAATAAATTGTCTGATTTTTTTAAATCATTATTGTTAACAAACAATTCATTTCTAAGATTAAAATTATTATTTGATTTAGTATTAACTTTAGTAATAAAATCTTTCTTACTATTTTTATTACCCATATCAATGAGTTTTTTCTGTTTAATACCTTCATTAATGTTCTTATATTCTTCATGCATATCAACTAATTCTTTTTTAATTGCACTAATTATATCTTTCAATACACTAGTTTCGACATTGTTCGTATGATTTTCCAAACTAAGACTTTGCATATTATTCATTAAATCTTTAAGTTTAGCATTATCCAAGTTCGTTATGTCATTATTAGAAATGATATTAAGTAACTTGCTCATAATATCTTTTGATGTCTCTTCAGCAATATTTTTACGAATTCCCTGCACTTTTAAACTGTTTATTATCATATTTTTAATTTCTACATCATTATCTTTTATTAAGTCAAGTAATTTAATTTTATACTTGTCACCAGCTTTATCATCTAAAACAACACAGTATTTCTTTAAACCCATTTCATTCAAAAGAGCTAGTATTTCATCATACACCTCTTTTCTTTTTACGTTTGTTTTAGTATTATCTTTCGTTTCTTTACAAATATTATTATTGGTGTTATTATTGGTAGTATTTTTATCTGTTTTATCACTTACATATTCCATTTTTTTATCATGTTTTGCATTTTTCTTGCATTTTTCTTCAGTCACTGAGTTATTAGAAGACTTATCTTCTTTTTTGGATTTCTTGAGTATACTTTTAAAATTACCCTTATTGGTAGTTTCTACATTTTTGATATTTTTAGTGTTTACAGTATTCCTAATATTTTTCACAGAAACATTTGAGATATTAATCATTATGTATCACCTCCTTTCAAATTTTTCCTAACATACGCGTAAAGTGCAAACTCATCATTGTTTTTCTGTTCAATCATATTTTGTTCTTGAATAAATTGCTGTCTTTGTTTATCCTTTAATGTTTCAACTATTTTTCTCTCTATTTGTTTATTTTTGAGCATTTCTCTTTTCTCTTCAAGAATCATTTTTTTGCTATCCAATTCTGAATTTTCATTATCAATACACCTACTTAATGTATCAAGATATTTCAGTTTCAATTTTCTATCAACTGTATCTTCTTTACCGTTAAAGCAAGAATACCTACTAAACTTTTCCTCTAATTGTTTTATCTTAAGTTTTGAATCTTCAATATCACTTACTGCCTTTCTAAACTCAATCTTGCTCTGTTCTTCAAGGCTAATCTTCATGTCTAATATCTTCTGAAGTCTAAATTTAAAAACTTGTTCCATGTTAACACCCCCACAAAGGATTAGGGACTAGTCTCCAGCTTATCTAATCCCAAATCTCTAGTCCCTAGTCTCCAGTCGCTAGTACAAATTTGACATCTACTTGCCAGTATCTGTACTTTAGGTACTAGAAGAAACAGGTGCTAAGGTACTAAGGTTCAAAGCTAGTTTGCTAGGTTACTAGAGGGCTAGACGACTAGTATAAATTTGTGACTTGATTACTGTTCACTTATAACTAGCAAATGGTTTTTATATTGTATAAGAAATCGTGTAACGATTTTATCATCAACTAGCAACTAGCCAACTAAAAAACTAGCAATCCCATTTCAAAAAAATTGCGAAACAGTTTCGAAATTAACTATCAGCTAATAAGTAGCTCTTTTATTATTCTAAGAAATTGCGAAGCAATTTCAACCTTTACTACTCTCTATTCCCTATCCACTATTCTCTACTCAAAGTTTTCTACTATGTCATTAAACATACTCACAAGTTGGCTCACGCTTTCTTGGAATTCTGACTTTTCATTTATGCCTTGTTTTAAGTAGTTCTCAATTATTTCATAAAACTCAATAGCTTTATCTATTTTAGGATTACTTCCCTTAGAATATGCACCTATATTGATTAAGTCTTCTGACTCCTTATATACTGCTAGAAGATCCCTAGCATATGAAGCTGCCTTCTTATGCTCTAAAAAAGATATCTCTGGCATAAGTCTGCTTACGCTACTTAAAATATCAATCGCTGGATAATGATTTTTAGCGGCAAGTGAACGAGACAACACAATATGTCCATCTAAAATTCCTCTAACAGCATCTGCTATAGGTTCGTTAAAATCATCTCCATCAACAAGTACAGTATAAAATGCTGTTATAGAGCCTTTATCTGACATACCTGCTCTTTCCATTAATCTAGGTAACATAGCAAAAACAGATGGCGTATACCCTTTTGTAGCTGGTGGTTCACCTATTGCTAATCCTACTTCCCGTTGTGCCATAGCAAATCTAGTAACTGAATCCATCATCAAAATAACTTTTTTACCTTTATCCCTAAAGTATTCTGCAATGGCAGTTGCTGTAAATGCTCCTTTCAACCTAACCAATGCTGGTTTATCAGACGTAGCACAAACAATAATAGACTTTTTTAATCCTTCTTCTCCTAAGTCTTTTTCAATAAAATCTCGTACTTCTCTTCCTCTTTCACCTATCAGTGCAATAACATTAACATCTGCTTTTGCTTCCCTTGCTATCATTCCAAGAAGAGTACTCTTTCCAACACCACTCCCCGCAAATATTCCAACTCTCTGACCCTCTCCACAAGTAAGAAAGCCATCAATTGCCCTTACCCCCGTAGGAAGAACATCCTTTATTCTTCTCCTTTTTAACGGCTCAGGGGGAGAAGTATCTAATGGATATGTTATGTACTTATCCAACTCAAAATTGCTTACATCAATTACATTACCAATACCATCTAATACTTGTCCGAACAGTTTATCTGAACATCTAACACTAAGAGGTTTTCCTGATGGAACCACCCTACACCCTGGAGCAATACCAACCAGTTCTCCTAATGGCATTAAAAGCAAATGCTTGTCCCTAAAGCCAACTGTTTCACACGGTATCGGGTCATTATTTTTGTTAAAAACAGTACACACTTCTCCAATAAAAGATTCAATACCCTCAACTTCTACTGTAAGCCCTATAACTTGATTTACTACTCCTTCTCTATAAATCATATCTATACCACTAATTTTTTCTATTGCACCATCAAAATCAAAGGATAGCATCAAATCTCTCCAATCTATAATTCCATTAGAATTTCTTTTATTTTTTCTAATCCATATTCTAAATCCACCTTTAAAATCCCATTTTCCTTTTGAATTACAGCTTCAGTATGTGATAACAAACTATCCTCAAGTACAAAAATTTCGCCCTTAAAATTAATTGAATTTTTCCATTCATATAACTTGCTTTTAATCTCATTATAATGCAATCCATTACACCTAATCACTAAATTTCCAGAATCCTTAATTGTTTTAATAGTTTCTAAAATCAATGAATTTAAACCATCTTTATGTTGTAATTCCCTTTTTAATATTTCCTTTGAAATTCCAATTATAACCTTTTTAATGTCATTCTCTCTATCTTTAAAGTATTCTTCATACTCATGCTTAGCTTGAATCAGCATATTACTTGCATTTTCAATTATTGATTCTGCTTCACATTTAGCTTTTTCAATTGCTTCTCTGTATCCCTCTTTATAACCTAAATTTTTGCCATCATCATAGCCAATGCTCTTTCCTTTATTATACCCTTCTTCATATCCCTTTTGATAAGCCTCTTTCTTTATCTTTGAAACCTCAGATACAGCATTTAGTTTAATTGTATTAGCTTCCTTAATCGCATCATCCATAATTTTTTTTAACTCATTTTCATTGTCATTTGTAGTCATAATATTATTCTTTTGTTTGAAACCATTATAAAGACTCATTTCATAAAGTGTATCAATTACTGCTGCACCATCTTCAATAACTCTATTGCTTTTGATTACATTATACGATGATTGCATCCTCTCCACCTCTTGACATTATTATTTCTCCTGCATCATCTAATCTTCTTATTATGTTAACAATTTTTTGTTGAGCCTTCTCAACATCCATAAGACGTACTGGTCCTAAGAATTCCATATCTTCCTTCAATGAAGCAGCAGCTCTCTTTGACTGATTTCTAAATATAGCATCTTGAACTTCTTCAGAACATCCTTTAAGAGCTAATGACAATTCTTTCACATCTACTTCTCTCAAAATTCTCTGTATTGAAACATCATCAAGAGTGATAATATCTTCAAATACAAACATAGATTCACTAACTTTTTCTGCAAGTTCAGCATCTTCTCTTTCAAGGCTTTCAGTAATATTCTTTTCAGTTGTTCTATCAACTTGGTTAAGAATATCAACAAGAGACTGAATGCCACCAATTATTGTAGATTCTGTTCTAATAACAGAAGACAACTTAGTATCTAGCACTTTCTCAACCTCTTTTATAATCATAGGTGAAGTAGTATTCATAGTTGCTATTCTAAATGCAACTTCACCTTGCAATTCCTCAGGCAAAGCTGACAAAATTTGAGCACTTTTATCAGGTTGCAAATAGCACAGTATTAATGCAATTGTCTGTGGATGCTCATTAGAAATAACATTTAACAATTGATTTGCATCAGCCTTCCTAGCAATAGAAAATGGCCTAAACTGTTGTGTAGCCTCTGTTACCTTTTCTAAAATTTCCTCTGCCCTTTGATTTCCCAATGCCTTGCCCAATAGCTCACGAGCATAATCAATTCCACCTTCTATTATGTAATCCTTTGCTCTATTCATTTCTATAAATTCATTCAATATTTCTTGTCTTTGCTCAGCTTTTACCGAACTCATATTCGCTATTTCAAATGTTATTTTTTGAATTTCCCTTTCTGGAAGCTTTTTGATGATTGGAGCAGATGTCTCCGGTCCTAAAGTTATAAATAAAATTGCAGCCTTCTGAACACCACTTAATTCTCTTTTTTTCGTAGCCATCATACATCACCCCTCATCCTCTGTAAGCCATGATTTTACAATATCAATCACCTGTTCTGGTTTATCTTTCGCATACTTTTTAACTTCCTTAGCTATGTATGCCTGCTCATCGTCTAATTCTAAATTCACTGGTTCAAATCGCGGTTCCAATTTGGGTTCTATATTATCCCCAATAACGACATCCAATCCATCAAATTCATCGGAATTGACCCTATCAAGTTTTTTAATGAATAAAAATATTAAAAATAATACTAATGCTGCACCAAATCCATATGCAATCTTCTTTTCCATCTTTTGCTTATCTGCATTTTTTTGCATATCTTTTAAATTATTTACGGTATTTGTTATTAACTCACTGCTCTGTCCAGTAAAATTAAATCCTTCAATGCTTATGCTATCGCCTCTATCCATATTAAACCCTATAATAGAAGCAACCGTATTTCTTATCTTATTCTTTGTTTTATCATCAAGAATGCCCTTACTTTCATCTACCGTAAGAGAAACACTTATTTTTTCTATTCTACCCGGTGCCTGAATATTAGTTTGTCTTATCTTAGGCACATCATAGTTATATGTAATTTCGGAATGTTTACTAGTTACATTGTTACTGCCTTCATCAATGCTTGGTGTAAAATTATTATCAACAGGACTGCTTGAAGCACTCGTATCGCCACTATTTGATGTATTTAATATCTGCTTCTCGCTAACTTTAACACCTTCCTTGTAATCAATACTTTCAGCTTCTCTCTTATCAAAATTCATATCTACAGTAACTGCTACCCTAAAACCATTTTTATAGGTGGGCTCTAAAATAGATAATATTTTATTCTTTATATCTTCTTCATACTGCTTTCTAATCTGCAATTGCTTATCGGTGGATATTATTCCATCTTTTTCATCACCAAACAACCCTTTTGTCGCCAATACCATATCATTAACAGCAATTTGAACATTTTCCTTAGGTAAATTTTTAACTCCCCCAGTAAGCAATGCTACTATAGCTTTCACTTGACTTTTACTGAGTTCTTTAACACCTGGTTTAAGTTTAATCGCTACTGCAGCCTGCGCAGGTGCTGTTTCTCTAACGAATGCTGTTTCTTCTGGGAGAACTAAATTTACAATACAATCCTTCACTTCATCAAACGACTTAATCATCCTTTCCATTTGACCTTGAAGGGCTCTTTGATATTTTACCTTATTCTCAAAATCAGTCGCCACCATACCGCTTGAATTAAATAATTCCCACCCTGGACTTCCATCAGTAAACTGCACATTAGAATACATCTTCATTCTAAGCGAGTCCACCTGCTCATATGGTACTAAAATACTTTTTCCTTCTATTTTGTAATCTATTTTATCATCATCAAGCTTTTTTATAACTGCTCCAGAATCAGTAGCAGATAAATCAGAAAATAACACTTCATATTTGGTTGTATTAACAGTAATAGTTAAATATATAATAGCTATAATAAAACTTACAAAAAGCACCCCAAAAGCTATTTTTCTTCCTTTACTCAAGCTTTTAAATTTTTCAGATACTTTCTTAATTGTCGAAGAAAGCTTATTCATTTTTAGCACTCCTAACCTATAAACAAATTACTATATTTGCATTCTGCTTATTTCTTTGTATGCATCAACCAATTTATTTCTAATTTCTACAGCTAATTCCAATGAAAGCTTTGCTTCTTGTGTTGAAATCATAACTTGATGAATATCTACATTCCCACCTTCTATAAATTCTTGAGTAGTTTTTTCTGCATGTATCTGTTTTTCATTTACATCATCTAATTTTTCTTTAAATACCGACAAAAAGTTCTCGTTTTTATCAAAATTTTCATTTTTTTTGATTTTACTAATCCCATTAGCAAAACTACCATCTGTACTATTTATTCTCATAGTTTACTCTCCTTTTTATCTACCAATTTCTAAACTCTTTGCAAACATATTTTTTTCTTCATTCATTACAGTTACATTAGCCTCATAAGCTCTTGACGCAACCATTAAATCCGCCATTTCATTTAAAATATTAACATTAGGCATTAAAACATACCCATCCTTATCAGCATCTGGATGTGTTGGATCATACACTTTCCTCAGTGGTGATTTATCTTCAGTAATACTCACAGCTTTAATACCTAACATTTCTTTTTTGGTATCTCCTGTTAATTTATCAATTTCATTTTGCAAATTTTCTTTAAATACCGCAACCTTTCTTCTATATGGTTGTCCATTTTCACCTCTAGTTGTTTCTGCATTTGCAATATTTGAAGAAATAGTATCCATCCTAAGTCTTTCAGCTGCTAATCCACTAGCAGTAATTCTCATAGTTCTAAATGCTTCAATCATAATATACTATCTTCCCCCTTTTATTACGAAATCTCTCATGGAAAATCTGTTTCTTATCTCTGATACTAATGCGTTATACATCAAAGTATTAGACGCAAGTTTCACCATTTCGTTATCAATATCGACATTATTCCCATCTTTTCTCATACTCGAACTTTCATCTCTAACAACTCTAACATCATCATCAAATCCACTAGATGAAAAATGTTTTTTATCAGTAACCTTCATAGAAATATCCTTGTTGTCATTCAACATTTCATCAAAAACAACATCAAATTTCTTATACCCTTTTGTGTTAATATTAGCTATATTATGTGCTATAACTTTTTGTTGTAACACAGAAGCATTCATTCTTTTTCTGATAAGATTATATGTATTTAGACTTATTGAACTATTTTTCACAAAAATCTCCCCCTTTACAAGATTATTTGACAAAAAAAGAATAATTCCTGCTTTAAATTAAACTTTACTAAATAAAAAATTAAAACTGATATTGATATTAATAAATTTCAAAATTTACTATTGTACTAGAATTATTATACAATAAATCCAGTGAAATTTAAATGCTATTTTAAATTTAAATATATTTTTTATTAAAATCGCCATAAATATTTATAAACAACTTATTATATACATATAATACTATCTTATTCCATAATTCGCAATGCTAAGTTGAATTTTTAATAAATTCATATATATATATAATAATACATAATAATACTACAACACTAATACGATTATGACCTAAACAGTATGCAAACTATAAACTCATTTTGCTAAAGCAAAGCTTCAGAACTTCAGTTAGAGATTCTATTCCAGACGAAACAAAAATCACTCCTTACTGAACATAATTCAAATCATATTCAGTAAGGAGTGATTAATACCATAATCAACACAATAGTACATTTGATATATTCCTTAATAAATAAACTTTTCCTCACAAACATCGCAACTGTGAAGTTCTGGTAAAAACTACTGAAATAACTTATCCCTCAAACTCTTCAGGAAAATCAGCATTGTGATACACATTTTGCACATCATCGTCATCCTCAAGAGAATCAATAAGTTTCTGCATCTTAGTTGCCTTATCCATATCTAATTCCACATAATTATCAGGTACCATAGTTATCTCTGCTGATAGGAATTCATATCCTGCTTTTTCAAGTTCTTCTCTGACAGTTGAGAATTCAGCTGGCTCAGTATATATTTCATATACTTCATCTTCTGCACTAAAATCTTCTGCACCCGCATCTAAAGCTGCCATCATAATCTCATCTTCATCTATGTCTTCTTTTTTCTCAATAACAATTTGTCCTTTTTTATTAAACATCCATCCTACGCATCCACTAGCACCAAGATTGCCTCCAAATTTATCGAATAAATGTCTAACATTACCAGCACTTCTATTCTTATTATCCGTAAGTACTTCAACAATAACAGCTACTCCAGCTGGACCATATCCTTCATAAACTATCTCTTCATAATTAACACCAGCCAAATCCCCTGAAGCCTTTTTAATTGCTCTTTCTATAGAATCCTTAGGCATATTGTTAGCCTTTGCTTTTGCAATAACATCTCTTAATCTAGGATTAGCATCTAAATTTGCTCCACCATTCTTAACAGCGATAGCTATTTCTTTCCCTATTTTTGTAAATATTTTTCCCCTTTTTGCATCAACTTTGCTTTTCTTGGCCTGTATATTATGCCATTTAGAGTGTCCTGACATACTAAAACTCTCCTTCCAATATATCTTCGTAAATTTCTAACTTATTATAACATGGTCAATACTAACTCTCAAGTCTAACACAAGTATAGCCTATTTTCTGATTTAAAATAATACTCTTCATCACCTTCATAGACAACTACTCTACCATTTGTAACTTCTACGATTTCACTTTTTAGCTTCTCTAATTCTGACAATTCACAATACAGCAAAATAGAAACCTTATCAGAATAATTAATATTTTCTATATTCCAATTGTTTTTATTACAATAGTATTGAACCTTTCCTAACAATTCATACTCTATCTCAATATTAATAGGGCAACCTAGTACCTTTTCAACTATTTCAGCCTTTTTAACTGCTAATGATGCTGCTTTAGAATAAGCTCTAGTTAGTCCCCCTGCCCCTAACAATACTCCTCCAAAATATCTTGTAACTACAATAACAACATCTGTTAAATTATTCTTCTTAATAACATCTAAAACAGGCATTCCGCCTGTACCCTTAGGCTCTCCATCATCACTATACCTCTGTACTCCCATATTATTACCTATAACGTATGCATACACATTATGTCTAGCTTCCCTATGTTGACCTTTAATAGTATTTATAAAATCTTTTGCTTCTTCTTCACTGTCAACTCTCTTAACAGTTCCAATAAAAACTGATTTTTTTTCTTCAAATTTTGAACTAGCATCATACCTAACAGTAAAATATCCCATATCACTTCTCCATTCTCTTAAACCAATATTTGTGGAAAATTAACATTTTAAAATATCCGCTATAATTTTAATACCTTCTTCTATTTTATTATCATCAAGCTGCGAAAAACCCAACCTAAAGAACTTATTACCATCTGAGCTATTTTTATAAAACAACACCCCAGGGGTAATTAATACTTTTCTTCTTCTACATTCATAAAACAATTTAACAGAATCAAAATCATCATTCAATATTTTAAAGTAAATATTGAACCCCCCTCCAGGTTCATAAAATTCAACATAATCTTTAATATTATGATTTATCATTTTAATCATATAGGTATATTTATCATAATATATTTTATTTAAAAAATTTACATGTTCATCCCATAATCCTTTATTGATATATAAATCCAATGCTCTTTGCATTAAACTCGAAGTTGATATATCTGTGTTTATTTTGGATTTCTGCATATTTTCTTTAAACTTTTTTGGTGATACCAAATATCCAAGCCTTATTCCTGGAAGAAATATCTTAGAAAAACTCTTTATATATATAACTCTATCATTAGTATCTAAGCTCTTAAAACTACAATACTCTATTTTATCATCATAAATCAATTCAGATAAATAATCATCCTCTATTATGTAAAAATCGTATTTTTGTGCTAATTCCAATATTTTAATTTTTTTCTCTAAACTATAGCTGAACCCTGTAGGATTTTGGAAATAACTCATTGTATAAAAACATTTTATCCTGTTTTTCTTTAGTATCTCTTCTAATGCATTGATATCAATTCCATCATTCTTAATTTCAACTTCAAAAATATTAGCTCTTCTCCATCTAAAAACAGATAAAGCCCCTATATAAGTAGGCCTTTCTACAATAATATTGTCATTAACATTTATTAGAGCTTTAGAGGCAATATCTATTCCCTGCTGAGCACCTGAAACAATCAAAATATCATCTTTATCTAATTTTTCATCCCAAAAACAATAGCTTATACTCTTTCTTAAGCCTTCAAAACCTAATCCCTCTTTGTAAACGAATGCCTCTGCACCATACTTGTCTAAAACCTCATTTAATACTTTCTTGAATATCTTTACTGGAAAATATGTACTACAAGCCGTTTCACCAGTAAAATCTATATAATCTTTAAGCAAATCAGGTGACAGATTTTTGAACATTTTGCTGTATTCATTTTTAAATTTTAAATTAATATCTCTCTTTTTTGCATATGTGCCACTACCTATTTTTTGTACAGCAAACCCCTCTGTTTGAAGTTTATTATATGCCTTTATTATAGTATCCTTATTAACATCTAAAAAACTCGATAATTTCCTTATAGAAGGTAATTTTTCACCTTCCTTTATATCATTTTTTTCTATAAGACACTTAATGTGTTTCGATATTTGTATATATAATGGTCTTTCAAAATCAAAATCAATATAATACTTATCCATACAGTTCACCAGCTATATTGTATATACATTTTCTTTAAACAACTCATTACTACTATCTAAATAAAAACTCCTTTTCACCTTTTTTATTATTTGCTTTTTAAAGAGTCTATCTAATATCAATTCAGCTTTGATATCAAAACCATAAAATTGACTATCTCTCCTTATTTCATCTGAACTCAATAGTTCATCTTTTTCTTTCATATAATCTAAAAGCATATAGCAAATATTTCTCAAATTATTATCTATCTCATTTTCTATATACTTTAATGTATTTTCTATTGCTTCCTTAACATCTTTGCTCTCAAAGAATAATTCATTTACGATGTTATAGAATTCACTATTTGTATTTATACACATTGTAAGCACATCTCTTGTTACAGTATATCCATTAAAGTTAACATATAGTTTTGAAAAGTCATTTACGCATTTTATTGCAAGATTATATGCTGTTGGTAAAACATCATTTGATATATATTTTTTACATTCAGATATGTACGCAAGAACCCTTCCAAGATAAACCAAATTTTTAATTCCTCTGTATTTATCAGTATAAAATCTACCTTGATCATACTTAGTTGTAATATCCATATCCTTTGAAAAAACCAATTTAGATGATGCTATTAATCTATTACTATAGCCCTTATCCATACTCTTAATATGTAATTTCATAAAATCACTCTTATTTATGAATCTAAAATGTATAGGTATATCATTTATATTGGTATAAACATTTTTAATATAATCTAATTCACCTTCTATTACAACAAACATATCAATATCCGATTCTTCCCAAAAATCCCCAGACACCATTGAACCAAATACCAAAACAGCAAGTACATTTTTATCCTCTTTCATTCTATCAACTATTGTATTAAACGCTTTTTGATATTGCATTACTGTATTCATAAACTAGACACCTCCTGTGCTAATAATTCATTTATATTTTTTACCTATATTTATCATTATCCTTAACTTACATTTAAGAGCTTTAAGCACTTCATCAGACAAGTCATTTACATCATACACCAAATCCAATGCATCTTTAATCTTTGAACTTTTCCCAAAATTTGTTTGAGCAATATTTCTTGCTGATGAGGCATAATTTTCAGATGCAAATCCTAAAATATGCAAAGAATTGAGTAGTGGAAAAACTTCTGTATCATAATATAATCTTTCAGTTAAATTTAGGTCGAGCTTAGCCAATTCTTGTCTTAATATGTTGATTTCAGCAATACTAGCTGAAACCTTTTTTAACTCCTCAGGAATATATAATTCACTATTCGTTTCTCCACTACAATCATTTAATATTTTATAAACATTATTTTTAACATTTTCTTTTGAATTCATTTTAGAAAGTTGTTCTAATAACTTTTCTATATCTTTATCATTCATGAAATACCTACAAATTCATTAATATATAGTATTTATATAAGATTTTCGCAAAATTTATTACTTTCATAAAGAACCTTTTCTTCATCAATATTTAAAAACTCGCCATTGTATAATACTATCTCTCCATTTATTATAACAGTATGAACTTCATTTCCAGAAGCTGCAAATACAATATTCGAGTCAATATCATATCTTGGAATCATATTCGGTCTATTCATATCAATCATAACCAAATCAGCTTTATATCCCTCTTCTATTCTTCCTAACTTTTGAAATCCTAATGCTTTTGCACCATTTATAGTTCCTATATTTAACATATCAGAACCATTTAATTTTGTGGTATCTTTATACCATAATTTCTGAAGAAGAGCTCCTGTTTCCATTTCTTCAAACATATTTAAATTATTATTGCTTGAAGTACCATCTGTTCCTAAACAAACATTAACTCCATTATCTAACATTTCTGCAATTCTTGCAACACCACTAGCAAGTTTCATATTGCTTTGAGGATTATATGCAACACTAACTTCTTTATCTCTTAAAATGTCAATATCATTATCAGTCATATGAACACAATGAGCTCCAACCACCTTATTATCAAGTATTCCAGTGCTTAAAAGGAATTCTGTTGGTGTCAAATCATATTTGCTTTTAATCATATCCACTTCATCTTGTGTTTCTGATATATGTATATGCACACCTATATATTGCTGTTTTGCTATTTCAGCAACCCTTATTAATGCTTCTTTACTCAAAGTATACGGTGCATGAGGTGCAATCATAGTCTTTATCATATCTTCGTTTTTTGAATATTCCTTTACAAAATCATTTAATTGAACTGCACTTTTTAACTGTTCTTCCCATGCATCACCAATTATAGGCGTACCTAACACAGCTCTAATATTAAATTCCTGAGCAACTTCTAACACTTCTTTCTGAAAAAAATACATATCATTGAATGTTGTAGTACCTGTTCTAATCATTTCAATAATTGCTAACTTTGCTCCAACTCTTATATGCTCTTCTCTAAATTTTGCTTCCATAGGCCATATCTTTTCATTTAACCATTTCATAAGAGGGAGCCCTTCTCCATACCCTCTTAATAAAGTCATAGCTGCATGAGTATGACAATTAACCAATCCTGGCATAACACATGAATTCTTTCCATTAATAATTTTATAATCTTTACAATCACCATTGTACTCTCCATACCCTACTTCTTTTATTTTTTCCTGATTTATTACAATGTATCCATTTTTTATTATATCATTATTTTCATTCATTGTAACAATAGAAACATCCTTAATTATAATATTCATTTAGCATATACCTCTCTTTCGACAATTCCGTAAACTTCTTTTTGTGTATTATACACTATTAGTTGAATTTTTTCTATACACATAATCACATTTTAAATTTTTTACACTTGTTGTATGTTTCCTCGTCTACCAAAGCTTCTATATAAGTACCTGTATTTTTGTATTCTTCAGCCAAAACCTTACCATTTCTATAAATGTATGCTACATATTCCTGATGTGAGTACGGAATTATAAATTCTTTTTTACACAATTTTTCAGGAATAGACTTTGAAATCTTATATAATAGCAAATCCAAATTCACATTCTTAGCTGCAGATATTTCAATACATTCATTTTCTGTTATGTTTTGTAACTCATGTCTTATTTCTGATAATTTGTCTTCTTCAATTTTATCTATCTTGTTTAAAACTAAAATAATTTTCTTATCATCAGCACCTAACTGTTCTAAAACTTTGTTAACAACATTTAATTCTTCAAAAAAGCTATCAGATGATACATCTATAACATGAAGAAGAACATCAGAATTAATAACTTCTTCAAGCGTTGATTTGAAAGCTTCCACTAAATCATGAGGTAATTTTCTAATAAATCCAACAGTATCTGAAATGGTTATAATCCTATTATCTGGAAGCACAATCGCTCTAGTTGTCGTATCTAAAGTAGCAAAAAGCATATCAGCCTCAAATACCTTTTCCTTTATTGATGCTTCTTTGTATGTTGCAATATCACATAATTTATTCCTTAATGTAGATTTTCCTGCATTCGTATAGCCAACCAATGAAACCTGAGGAATATTTCTTTTAATTCTCTTTTCTCTTTGAATGTTTCTATTCTTTTTATGCTTGTGTAATTCTTTTTTTATATCATTTATTCTTTCTCTAATATGTCTTTTATCAACTTCTAATTTTTTTTCTCCTGGTCCTCTCGTACCTATCCCAGCACCAGTCCTTGACAATACTGCTCCTAGTCCAATAAGCCTTGGCAACCTATATCTAAGTTGAGCTAATTCCACTTGCAGTTTTGCCTCTGAACTCTTAGCTCTTCTTGCGAATATTTCTAATATCAATGTTGTTCTATCAATAACCTTAACTCCTATATTCTCTTCTAAATTTCTCACTTGAGACGCAGATAATTCATCATCAAAAATAACTACATTAGCATTTAATGTTTGAACCAACATCTGAATTTCAATCATTTTACCTTTTCCAACAAAATACGCAGAATCAATATGGCTTCTTACTTGAAGAACTTTCTTTAAAGTTTGCACATTACACGCCTTTGCAAGTTCTTCTAATTCATCTATGCTTTCTTCACTTTCTATTCCTACAAGTATAGCCCTTTCAGAATATTTCTCTTCAATGCAAACATTTTTTAAGCAATCTTCAACAACATTTATTTTACCTAAAAAATCAAATTCCAATGTTTCTTCTATAGATAATGGTCCTATTTCTACGCTCTTTATAGTGTTATCTTCTATATTGCAAAATCCTAAATCTATAATATGACCACCATCATTATAATCAACTGCTATAGATGCAATGCAATCTAATTTCAATTTTATTAATGCAGAAATATCCATATTTGATAATTTAGGATTTCCATTCAAATGAGTATGAATAATTCTAACACCAGAAAGCTTATTTTCACTATAGAAAATTCCCGATATTTCAACTGTGTTTGAATCACCAATGGATACACTTACAATATTTCCTTTTCTATCTACTGCAATACTTATTTCTCTATTGATACTCTCTGAAATATCAACAATTATACTTGCTAACTCGTCTGTTAATATAGATTCTCTAGGAATTTTGTATTCATATATATTTTCTAATTCATTTAATATTGTTTTCCTTATACCATCTGTGTTTCCATATATCATAAAATCATCTCCATTATATATTATTAAGAATTATTGTCATGTCATACTTTATTTTATTAAGTTTATGACGTTTTTAAAAAAGAAGCTTGAATTTACAATGCTTATAAGTTATTATAACAGTATAAATACAATAATGTAAATATAGCAGAAGGCGGGATTTAGATTGGAAGAGAAAAAAAGAAACATATTAATAAGTGAAGAAAAAATCAGAGAAAGAATTGCTGAGTTAGGAAAAGAAATATCTAAAGATTATGAAGGCAAAAAACTCTATGTATTGTCTTTACTCAGAGGAAGTTTTATTTTTACTGCTGACTTAGTTCGATTTATTAATGTTCCAACTAAAATTGGATTTATGACAACATCAAGCTATGGTCATTCTGAAACTTCATCTGGTAATGTTAAAGTTGTTAACGATATTCCTGATGATATTGAAGGATATGACGTTCTAGTAGTTGATGATATAGTTGATAGTGGTATTACTATGGATTTTGTCATAAAACACGTCAAATCTTTAAAGGCTGCTTCAGTAAAATCATGCGTTCTTCTTGATAAACCTGAAAGAAGAAAAATTGATATTAAACCTGATTACTGTTGCTTTGAAATTCCAGATGTATTTGTTGTTGGATACGGTTTAAATTATGGTGATTATTATAGAAATGTTCCATATGTTTTCAATTGGGAAACTGAATAGTAAAATAGGCTGTTGTATTAACGGATACTAAACTCCGCTAGCAACAGCCTATTTTATAAATTTATAATATGCTAAAAATCTAAATTACGAATTGAAGTTTTAATAAATTTTGATTTAGCAAAAATATTATATACTTAATCCGAGAAATTTTTTAACCTAAATCCAGCATCATTAAGATCCATCTGAATTGCCGTTTTAGGAATCTTTCCAACTATAATTGTTTCAGCAATAGGAATTTCATTACTCACTTCGACATCACTACTTTTAAGAGGTATAATTATTCTTATCTTTGTTTTCATATTTATATAAATCTTATGTCTAGTTTGATTTATACCCGCACTTTCAAATTCAGAAGAATATCTTGTCTCTATAAATCCTATAGGCTGCATTTTTATCTTTATGCTTGGTCCAAAATACGATAATACATTGTTTCTCGTAATATACCCAATAGGAAGTTGAATCCCTACATTTCCCAAATCACTTAATGCTTTTTGAGCTTTAATCGCAACATCACATGCTATTTTATTCAATCTCAATGTATCAGCTTTTAATAGAACAATATTTCCATTTTTATCCTTGTCAATTTTAATAACATCATTATAGTTGAACTGCTTCATAAATTCATCAATTATAGTTTTATTCATTATTTCAATTGCTTTTGCCCTCATTTCCGCTTCAGAAACAGCTATTACAGTCGGCATTACAGTTTTATCGAATTCATATATAAAAATGGCAAATATGGATATAATTATAATAAAACTGAATATAATCTTATATTTTATTCTTATTGTATATCCCTTCTTCATATTTAGTACTATAGAATATTATATGTATACATATATTTTGTTATTAATAAATTATTGTGATATAATATGTTAGGTTAAGATTTGAAGTTTGTCTTAAGGAGGATTCTTATGCACGATAAAAACAATAAAAAGAATATAAAGAAAAAAAGCACTACACGTAAAATCATAAAAGCTATTTTCATTACATTATTAGTTGTTATTCTGATTTCTGGAGCAGTATTAGGAGCAATAACATATGGTATGATTAAAACAGCTCCTAAATTGGATGTAAATCAAATATTATCATTGAACTCACCTACAACACTATATGATGATAAAGGAAATCTAATAGACGAGTATAAAACAATTGAACGTAGAATTCCCGTATCTATAAAAGATGTGCCTAAAAATCTTCAAAATGCTTTTATTGCTATTGAAGATGAAAGATTTAGAAAACATCCTGGCGTAGATTTTAAAAGACTTGTTGGATCAACGTTTTATAATATCAAAAACATCATAACAAAATCTGGTAGTCTACAGGGGGCTTCTACAATTACTCAACAACTTATAAAACAAAAAATGTTTCTACAAGATTCTTTAAAGCACAGATTAAGTATTCAAAGAAAAGTTCAGGAAATGTATTTAGCAATCAAATTAGAAAAAGTTCTTTCAAAGGATCAAATATTAGAATCATATATGAATACAATTCTGCTTGGTGGTAACGCCTACGGTATTGAGGCAGCTGCTCACCAATACTTTGATAAAGATGTTAATAAATTAAATTTGAAAGAATGTGCTTTTTTAGCTAGTACTGCTCAAAATCCGTCGGTATCTTACGCAGTAGCAAGAAAAGCCTTTACAAATAAAAAGCCTTTAGACTCTCCTAGAACAAAAGCTGTTCTTTCAAATATGTTGAAAAATAATTTTATATCTAAAGAAGAATATGATAAAGCAATAAATACACCTTTAGTATTTTCATTTAATACTAAAAATCAAAACAAAATGGCTTATGAATGGTTTTCTAGACCTGTAATAGCACAAGTAAAAAAAGATTTAAAAGCTAAATATAAAAATAAATATACTGAAAGGGATATAAATAACCTATTGGCATTTGGAGGATTAAAGATATATACTACAATGAATACTGAGCTTCAAAATGCAGTTCAAAAAATACTTGATGATAGAACTGAACCAACTAAAGAAAAAGCATCTGATTATTTATTCCCAAGATACAATAATTTAAAACCAGTTCAACCAAAATTGCAAGCTTCAACTGTAATTATGGACTACCATACTGGAGAAGTAAAGGTTATAATTGGAGGACGTGGAGAGCAAGGTCCTATGTCATATAATAGAGCAGCTTCTGATAAATTTCTGCGTTCACCAGGTTCATGTATTAAACCATTAACTGTATATTCTCCTGCAATAGACACTAAAATTTTTACAGCTGCAACAGTAATTGAAGATTCACCCATTCCTCCAGAAATAGGTAAAAAATATGTTGCTCCTGGTCAAAAACCTTATGATCCTAGAAATTGCCCTATGCCATGCCGAGGATATGTAACTTTAAGAGAAGGTTTACGTCGTTCTATTAATAAGGTTGCTGTAAAAATAGAAGATAAAATAGGACTTACTACAGGTGTATCATATGGCAGAAAATACGGACTCCAAATTGATGAAACAGACGAACATAGTATGGCTGCAATAGCTTTGGGTCAATTAGATGGTGGAAGTATCCGTGGAACAAACCCTTTAACTTTAGCAACAGCTTATGGTACTTTCGGTAATAACGGTATGATGGCTAAGCCAAGGCTTTACACAAAAGTACTGGATAGAAATGGAAATGTTATTTTAGAAACTAAATACGAAGTAAAACAAGTAATTTCTCCTCAGGCTGCATACATAATGTATGACTTACTAAAAGGTCCTGTAAGCAGTGAGCCAGGTGCAACTGGTCGAAATGCTAGATTCAAAGGTATGAGCGTTAGAGGTAAAACAGGTACCGCAAGTGACATGAAAAATTTATGGTTTACAGGTTTAACTCCTTACTATTCAGCTTCAGTATGGGTTGGTAATGATGACTATTCAAAAATAAAAGGTGCATTTTCAAGTAATAGTGTAGCTAGAATCTGGAGAGAAATAATGAAAGTAGCTCACAAAGGATTAAAAGATAAAGAAATCGAAGAACCAGCTGGAATTGTTAGAATTAAAGTTTGCAAGGATTCTGGTACACTTCCAAGACAAATATCATATGAAGATCCTAGAGGAAATAGAGTATATACTGAACTATTTATTGAAGGTACTGAACCTCATACATTTGATGATGTTCATGTAAAAGCAAAAGTTGTAAAAAAAGTTGACAAAAACGGACATGTAAAATACGTATTAGCAACCGAATATAGTGATCCTACTAAAATTGAAGAAAGAGTATTTATCAAAAGAGACTATACTCCTAAAGCTTACTTGGTTGATCAAAAGTATGTTCTACCAACTGAATATGATGATGCTACCCCAATAGACGATATTAAGGACAAAGATAATAAACTCGTAAATGATTTTTTCGATTATCTGTTCAATTCAGATTTAGATAAGAACAAAAAAAATAATACTAAAGATCATATAAAAGATTCTAAAACAGAAAACAAAAATACAAAAAAAGAAAAATTTGATACTACAAATAATGATTGATGTATATAAAATGCTGTGGAAAATACCCACAGCATTTTATATACTATTCCTTTGTTTTTGGATTAAAAATCAAGGCCATGCTATAGCCAAATACTATTGCAGCAGTAATACCTCCAGCCGCTCCTTTTATACCTCCAGTAAATGCTCCTATCAGTCCTAGCTCATCAACTTCCTTCTTTACACTAACAGCTAGTGTGTTCCCAAATCCAGGCAATGGTATTGTTGCACCTGCCTTACCAATATCTATTAATTTGTCATATAAACCAAATGCGCCTAATATAACACCAATTGTAACAAAACTGACGAGTATTCTCGCAGGTGTTAGCGTTGTCTTATCCATTAATATTTGAGCAATAACACAAATCATACCCCCTATTATAAATGCCGATAAATAATCCATCATCTACTCTGACCTCCAAACTCTATAGAAACTGCATGTGCTATTCCTGGAATAGTTTCACCCTGTTGATACGATGTAGTGCTCATGAGAGCACCAGTTGAAACCAAAAGTACTCTTTTGAATTTACCCTTAAGCATATTCTTATAAATATATCCACTCGTTACTACAGCCGAGCATCCACATCCACTTCCACCACAATTCACATTTTGTTTTTTTAAGTCATATATTTCTACACCACAATCAATATATCTGTTCTTAATATCATAATTATATTCTAATAATAGCTTTTCAGTAATTTCTTTACCATGTTTGCCTAAATCGCCAGTAGCAATTATATCATAATCACTTGGCTTACGCCCCGTATCTTGAAGGTGCTGCTTAATAGTATCAACTGCTGCTGGTGCCATCGCTGCTCCCATATTATTTGGATCTGATTCACCATAATCTTTAACTTTTCCTGTTGTAACATAAGATATGTATGGGAAATTTCCATTTCTCCCTAGAAGCATTGCACCAGCTCCTGTTACAGTCCACTGCGATGTGGGAGATCTTTGACTTCCCATTTCAAGTGGTGTTCTAAACTGTCTCTCGGCTGTTGAAAAATGTGAAGAAGTAGCCGCCAAAGCATAATTGGCAAAATCTCCAGCTATAATCATAGCAGCTAACCCTAATGATAATGCCATTGTAGAACAAGCACCATAAACTCCAATATATGGTATACTCAATGATCTAACTGCAAAATTTGAAGCAGTCAGCTGATTTAATAAATCTCCTGCTATAAGATAATTTATATCATCTTCCTTTAAATTGGCTTTCTTTATGCATTCATTTATAGCTCTATTAGCTATACTGCTCTCAGCTTTCTCATAACTTTTTTGTCCATCTGTATCATCTTGTAAAATTATATCAAAATAATCTTTTAATGGTCCTTCACCTTCCTTAGGTCCAACTACACTCATTGTTGAAATTATTTTAGGCTTATTTTCTGTGCAAATAGTTTGCTTTCCAACTCTTTTAATCATAAACTCACACATCCTTGCTAATTTACTTTACAACTAACCTTAAGAAATAAAATAGTAAACTATCCCAACAATAACGGAAGAAGTTACTCCATAAACTAATACAGGTCCAGCAATTATAAACATTTTCGCTGCAACTCCAAAAACAAAACCTTCTTTTTTGAATTCCATAGCCGGTGAAACAATAGAATTTGCAAAACCAGTTATTGGTACAACAGTTCCTGCACCTGCATATTCTGCTATCTTGTCATATATACCTATTCCTGTTAGAAACGCGCCAATGAAAACCATAGTAATTGATACGTAAGCTCCTAACAAATCATTTGGTACTCCTAGTTTACAATATAGATTATTAAACATTTGACCTATATCACATATGATTCCACCAACAATAAAAGCTCTTACACAGTGTATTAATAATTGTGGTTTAGGTTTATCATTTTCTGTCAATCTCTTAAATTCTTTTTTTAACTTATTCTCATTAATATTCAATTTTTTATTTCCTCCATAGTACTTTAACTTTATTTATTCTCCTTGTAGTATTTTCTGCAAAAAAAAAATTTTTAAACACATAAAAAAAGGATACATTCAGTATCCTATCCACTTAACATATCCCTCATCTCTTTTAAAACTTTCTTTTCTATCCTAGAAACTTGTACTTGGCTTATACCTAAAAAATCTGCTACCTGAACCTGAGTCTTGTCTTTAAAATACCTTAAAATTATTATCTGCCTTGATCTTAAATCTAAATCTTTCAGTATTTCTTTTAATGCTATTTTATCAGTCATATCTTCATCTGTATCAGCATTATTGCTTATCTTATCAATTAGTAATACAGGAGAACCGTCATCTTGATGAATTGTATCATATAAATACTGTGGACCAAGTGCTGCTTCTAAAGCAAGTACTATATCCTCTTTATCTATTTTTGAGTATTTAGATAATTCTTCAATTGTAGGCTCCCTCCCAAATTTATTTCTTAAATCTTCTTTCATATAATATAACTTTTTTGCAGTATTTTTAACGCTTCTACTAACTTTTATAATACCATCATCTCTTATAAAACGCCTAATTTCACCCATAATCATTGGAACCGCATAAGTTGAAAACTTAACATTAAACTTTGGGTCAAAATTATTAACCGCTTTTACAAGTCCAATACACCCTATTTGAAAAAGATCCTCATATTCGTATCCTCTATTTAAAAATTTTTTACAAATAGACGTAACTAAAGGCAAATTTTTTTCTGTAATTTTATTAAGAGCATCTTTATCTCCATTTTTCGCCATATTAATAAGTTCTAAGTTATCCTCATATTTAATACTACATTTTTGTTCTGAATTTTTCTCCATAATTACTCACCCAACTCACTGTCCTATAGTTTTTATTAAAGTAACAGTAGTTCCACTTCCACTCTCAGACTCAACCTCAACATCATCCATAAACGTTTCCATTACAGTAAATCCCATACCTGACCTTTCTAAATCTGGTCTTGAAGTATATAATGGCTGCATTGCTAATTCAACATTTTCTATTCCTTTTCCTTTATCTGATATAACAATTTTTATCTGATTTTTATTAATCTCTGCTTCTATTTTAACGATTCCTTTATTATTGCTATATCCATGAATAATAGCATTTGTAACAGCTTCTGATACTGCTGTTTTAATATCTGAAATTTCTTCTAATGTAGGATCTAATTGTGTGGCAAAAGCCGCAACAGCTACTCTCGCAAAACTCTCATTTTCCGATACGCTTAAAAATTCTAATTTCATCATGTTCTGATACATGCCTATCCCCCCACTAAATATTGTTAACTGCTTGTTCAAAACTGTTATAAGAACTAATAATTTTATACATACCTGATAATTCAAATACCCTATTCACAGTTCCCCTTACATTTACAACACACACCTTACCTCCATCTGAAGAAAGTTTCTTGTATCTTCCTATTACAACACCTATACCCGAACTATCCATAAATGTTACTCCAGAAAAATCCATTATTAACTTCTTTATTTTTTCCCTTTCTAACCTGTCATCTATTCTGTTTCTGACCTCCTGTGCACTATGATGATCTAGTTCACCATTTAAATGTACAATAAGCTTATCATCTATCTTTTCAAAATCTAAGTACATATCGTTATGCCCCCTTATAACAATTATTTTCAGGATATAAGTGCAACAATCACATGTATATATTTTCATTACTATATAATCTATTCTATGCATTCTAAGTTTTTCCTTCTTAAATAAGCATACTTATTTGTATATTATCCAACTTTTATAATATTAAACATAATTATTGCAAAAATTTTATCAGCATTAATACATACAATTTTCAGTTTCTAAGGCATTTGAAAGAAAATAACAAGTCAAAGATGCGACGTATATTTTGTGAAATACAAAGAGTTGGGTTCCGCTGATAGTAGGTCCTATCAACGGGTTCCGACGATGAAGTAGTTCGCAAAATAGACTAGCATACTGACTAGTTATTTTTTTGAAAATGCCTAATACTCATCAAAATCACAATTTATTTTGATAATTATCAATTCTCTTCTGTATTAACTCTATTTCTCTATCGCTTAGTGAAAAATACTCATATATTTCATTCTCATTTTCATAGTTTTGAGTAAACATATCAGGTAAAAAAAGCTTCATCAAATTATTAGGGTAGTATTCAAATAAACTTTCTCCAAGCTTCTTTGCAAATGTTTTAAAATAAAACTCATATAATCTACTGTTCAATAAAAACAATAAAAAATCATATGAATAATTACTTTCTTCCTTTAAAACTAATGAATAAACATCTGCACTAAAATAATTCCTTTTATCCATCGCAAATCTATTAGTATCTGATTTATATGGGAAAATAATCTTGTTCTGTTCGAAAATATTCATATCTCTTCCCCACTGTAATTCATACCATTTTCTATATCCTCTTATGCATTCTCGCCTATTCTCTAACCTATGTCTCATACGTTCTATATATTTAATTGCTTTTGGAAACTTTTCCTCTTCATCAATCATATTAGAATAAATCAAATATTTTGATGAAGCAGTTATGTTATACTTTTTTATGTTACTGCTTTTTATCCACGGTTTAATTAATTCCTTCTCAATGTTATTTTCTGATATTATTTCATAATCAACTATGAATATTTTATCACAACCCGTAATTATTCCTTGATAACTCATACATATATCATTTAACGTAAATGAACATTTATTTTCTATCTTTTTTATGATATTTCTCTCATTTTCATCAATAAGAAGCCATGCTTTACTGTTTAATTCATCACTTTTAATATAAAATCGTTTGCAACTATCATCACCCTCAATATTTATGTGTTTAAAAAACTCTTTCTTCTTTGCTTTATTATGTGATGGTTTAATTATTTCAATAATCTCATTTTTTATTTTCTCTTTTTCTAAAAATACTATAACAATGTCTATTCCAAAACCTTTAAATGGTCTTACACCATAAAAATCAACAATTTTGCTTATACTACTATTTTCTTTTATATATTTTCTAAGTTCTATTCCACTCTGTGCTTCTATAAAATACCGTGATGTTATAAAGCTTAGTTTTCCCCCATATCTCAATATTTTTAGACCTTTTTGAAAGAAACAATATGAAATATCTCCTTTATCTTTGAAAACATTATTATATTTCTTTTTTAATGTTAAAGAATATTCTTTATCAATTAGCTTATGACCAATATAAGGAGGATTTCCTAGAATAATATCAAAAGATTCGTTTTTAACATATAGTAAGAAATCTATATTTTTGAAATTATCTGAAACAACTCCGCTCTCAACAAATAAATCTATCATTAAAATATGTAACGCTATTCCATCAACATCAAATCCATATATATTATTCTTTACTATATGGAAATTAATATTGTCTTTATTCAATTTTAAATTGTGTTTTTTATTTATAATCTCTAGATTATCAGTATATATATTTTTTAAGTATCTATAACATGGAATTATTATATTTCCAACACCACACGCAGGATCACATATTTTTAAAAATGGATTTTCAATAATATTCTCTTTCGAAATTGTATTCATAATTAAATAGTCTGTTAATTCAATAGGAGTATACACCGTTCCCTTCCTGTTTTCATTTTTTATTAATTCAAAATAATATTCTCCAAAGCTTTTTTCACTAATACCTAGTTCTTTTTTGTTATTTTCTATTGCGTATAATATAAATCTATAATCAATATTAAAAGCAAATAAATCTCGTATTTCTTCAATTTTCTTCAAAAATAATTTCATCATATTATCAATCCATTCATTTTATCAATTTGTTTAGCAAAGCTAATTCGCTATCAAGCACATTATATCAACATTGTGCAAACGTTAAAAGTAAAAACATCTATAATAAAAATTTTACTATAGATGTTCCTATTAATATATATTTAATTAAACTAATCTAAAATATTATAACATATAATAAATGTGCAAAAATACCTGCGGACAGTCCGCCTATTGTGTGACTTAATATAGCTTTTCCTGTTAATTTTCTGCAACCTAATGTATCCATCATTGCAACATGGGTGCTTAAATATCCACTCCAACACATACCCATTGCTGTGAAAACTGCTATTTCATTTCCGCCAATCAAACCTTGCTGTAAAAATTGTGGTACCAAGCTAATAGCAGCACCAACAGCACCTAAAGCAGTTATAGGAAACGCTATTGCCTCAGCATGTTTAAATCCAAATAGAGGTTTTAAAATAAATGAAAGCTTATTACCTAACCATGGAAGTGCTTTTACGCCTTCATATGCCGCCCCAGTATACGTTCCATCCACCGAAGGTCCCTTTGTAAGCATCAATACAAATGTACAAATTATCAAAACTCCTGGAATAATAGCTAGTCCCATTTCAACTCCTGTCTTTCCACCTTCAAGCAGCGATTCAAGCAATCTTGCTCCTATATTTCCTTCTCTAATTTCCCTGTACTTTATTATATCAAAATCATTATCACTCTCTTCACAAGCTTTTGCTTCTGTACCATATTCCTTCTTAGTATATCTTAACATTAATCTTACACTAACAATACTACCAACAATAGCTCCTAAATTTCCTATAAGAGCTGGAACAACAAAACTTTCACCAATAGGTGATTTTTGAGCAATCATAAATGTAGTCACTATAAGTCCCATTCCAAATGCCGTTCCTAAATTAGTTAATGCTGGAAGCTGATATTTTTTAAAATACTTTCTAAACCCTTTATCTTGAGCCAATGTTATTATTGTAGGATTATCAGATAAATATGTCGTAACTATTCCTAAAACAGCAGAGCCTGGCAAATCATACAATGGTTTCATTAAATATGACAATACTTTGTTTATTATTGAAATAACACCAAATTCAGATAAAAGCGCTGCAATAGCTCCTGCTATAACAGCTATAGCCATTATAAAAAAGACTGTATTCAAAAGCAAATCATGAGCTGTATTCATTAGAGTGTTAAACATATTAACCGTTCCCATTTTACTACCAAGTACTACAAAAAATCCAACAAATAGTATTAAACAAATAAATCCTTCTATGCTAATCGCTTTTTTTATGTTCTTTCTATTACTCATGACAAATCCTCCGGCTTAGATTAACTCATTTACAAGAGTAAGAATTTCATCTCTCATTCTTCGTCCCTCAGTAATATAATTTTTACATTTATTCTTAATACTCATTTTATATTCTTCATCCTTAATGCTTGTTAAATTAATATTTACGTTTAATACAGCCCCCTCTATTGCAGCTTGTAACATTAATGCAGCTACACCTGCATCCGAAATAGCATTTTTGTTTCCTAATTTAACTGCAGTATAAATATGCTTATACATACCAAATGCCTTCTCAGCTACTTCAAAAGGTACTTCCAATGCTGCTTTATATGATTCCTGTATTTTTAAGCTTCTAATCTTCTTTTCCTCATCTGTTGATTTTGGAAGTTTAAATGCTTCCATTACCTTCAAGAATACTTCTGTATCCCTATTCATTAATTCTAAAAAATCATCTTTTGCAATTTCACTGCTTTTCTGAGAGGCAATAACATTGTTTTTATCCTCTTCACTATATGTATCATATTTCTTTTTTCCAATAGTCAAATTAAACACCATTGAACTTAATGCACTCGCAATAGATGCAGATAAAGCTGCTACACTTCCACCTCCTGGTGCTGGAGCCTTTGAAGCAAGCTCATCAGTAAATTCTCTAACCGTTTTTTTATCCAACATATACAAACCCCCTACTTAAATTTTTACTTAGATTATATTAAAATTAGATGGGAACTATATAGTTCCCATCTAATTATTTACTATCAAAGTATAAATGTCAACAGAATATTTCTAATTTTCTTTATTAACTACAACATTTCCATTCTTAATAACATAGCGTATAGCATTTATACCAAAATGATATATTAAATAGTCTAAATTCTTACTATCAAAAACACATATATCTGCCTTTTTACCAGCTTCAATACTTCCAATTACATTTTCTCTTTTGATAGCACATGCTGCATTAATAGTCATTGCATTTATTATTTCCTCTGGAAACATCTTCATCCCAAAACAAGCAAATGTCATTACAGTTTGTAGTGATTCTGTTGGTGAAGTACCTGGATTACAATCAGTCGCTAATGCAATTCCCACTCCTTCATCTATCATTTTTCTTGCCCTTGCAAAGTTATTAAGCATAAGATAAAACGATGTACTCGGAAGTAACACTGCCACCACATTATTATCTGCTAAAGCCTTAATCCCCTCATCAGAAGCTGCTACCAAATGTTCAGCCGATACGGCATTAATTTCTCCTGCTAATTCAGCACCTTTAATCGATTCAACTTCATCAGCATGTATTTTTATATCTAATCCCATTTTGTTACCAGCAACTAGAATTTTTTTTGCTTCATCAACTGAATAAACGCCTTCCTCGCAAAAACAATCTATGAATTCTGCCAAGTTTTCATCTTTAACAGCAGGTATCATTTCATTTATTATTGTATCAATATATTTCTTTCTATCGTTCTTATATTCCTCAGGTATAGCATGAGCTCCTAAAAAAGTAGATACAATATCTATTTTATGAATCTTATTCAAATACTTATTTACTTTAAGCATCTTTAATTCAGTTTCAATATTTAATCCATATCCTGACTTGCTCTCAACAGTAGTAGTACCGTGTTCTAGCATTATATCCAATCTGTTTTTGGCAGAACTCACCAAAGATTCAAATGAAGCTTTTCTTGTTTCTCTAACAGTACTAAGTATTCCCCCTCCATTATTCAATATATCTATATAACTTACATTCTTAAGTTTCATGGATAACTCTTTTTCCCTTGAACCACCATAAACAACATGCGTATGACAATCAATAAGCCCCGGTGTTACCGTTTTACCTTTTCCATCGATTACTTCAATATTGTCATCAACATATTTTTTATAGCCATCTCCATTACCCACCTCAAAAATTGTATCATCTTTAATTACTATATATCCATTCTCAATAATTCCGGCATTCTGCATTTCTTTTCCTTTTTTGAGGTGGCTTCCTTTACAAGTTACCAAGCAATCTATGTTTTTTATAATTAATGACATAACCCCACCACTTTTCTTATTCCATTATTCTTTTTTCAAGAATTTGATCCATTGAAAAATTCTCTATTTGGAGATAGTATTCAGCACATTGTATTAATGATGCCATTGGCACAAGCCCTATAACTTCACTTCCAATTACAGGTACACCATATCTTTTTGCTTCCATTTTTATCATTTCAAATGCTCTATAAACAGCTGTCTTTTCATAATTCACCAAATTCATTGAAACTTGAACAATATTTCTATCCTCTAATTTTACCCCCATTGCCTTTACAAATCTCAATCCACCACCAATATGTCTTACAATTTTAGCTATTTTATCTGCAATTTCAATATTATCCGTACCTAGATTTACATTAAATGCAACTAATGGCACTCTAGCACCAACTGCAACACATCCACCTTTTACATTAACTTCTTCCGGACCATAATCTGGTTTCCAATCGGGATCTTTTATCTTTTCAAAGAAACCTTCATATTGTCCCTTTCTAACTTTTGCCAAGTTTTCTCTAGTTTTCTTTTTTGCAGCCTTTTCGTACAAATAAACAGGAATATTAAATCTATCACCTATAGCTTTACCAACTTTATTTGCTATTTCAATACATTCTTCCATTGTAACATCACTAATTGGTACAAAAGGAACAACATCCAATGCACCCATCCTTGGATGACCGCCTTCATGCTTAGTCATATCGATATTTTTATATACTTTTTCAGCCATATCAATAATTGCTTCCTGTAATTTTTCCGGTTCACCTATAACTGTTACAACTGATCTATTGTGATCAGCATCTGAAGAATAGTCAAGCAACTTAACGCCTTCCCTTCCTCTTAATGTATCAACTATTTTCTCTACAACTTCCAAATTCCTTCCTTCGCTAAAATTTGGAATACATTCAACTAATTTAGCCATAATAAAATCTCCCTTCTTAAATATTTATCAAAATAATAATCTAACTTTTTGCTCCACATTATTTAATAGTTTACCACTTTTAATTAGCTCGGTACATTTATCTAATTCTTTATACATAATTTTATCATTTTCTATGAATTCAACTTCTTCTCTTATTACATTATAAGCTTCTTGTGTACCACATCCAAGATTAAATCCCTCACGAAAATCTATTGCTTGACATGCTGCCATCAATTCTGTTGCCAAAACTCTTGTTGCATTTTCAACAATATCTCTAGCCTTTCTAGCTGCAATCGTTCCCATACTAACATGATCTTCCTGATTAGCAGAAGATGGTATAGAATCAACAGAAGCAGGATGCGCAAGAACTTTATTTTCAGATACTAAAGCTGCAGCAGCATACTGAGTAATCATAAAACCAGAATTAAGCCCTCCATGCTTTACTAAAAAAGGAGGTAAATCATTTAATTGAAAATTAATCAATCTCTCTAATCTTCTTTCCGAAATATTAGCTATTTCAGCAGCAGCAATTCCAAGAAAATCAAATGAAATTGCCATAGGCTGACCATGAAAATTACCACCTGATATTACATCACCTTCTTCAGTAATTATTGGATTATCAGTTACTGAATTTATTTCAATTTCTACTTTTTCTTTAACATAATTAATTGCATCCTTACTTGCTCCATGTACTTGAGGTACACATCTTAAAGTATATGCATCTTGAACCCTTAATTCTCCCTGCCTTGTTATAAAACTACTTCCTTCGATTAAATTCAATATGTTCTTAGCTGTATCAATCTGTCCTTTATGTGGTCTTACTACATGTGTTCTTAAATCATATGCATCCTTAATTCCCCTAAGTGCTTCTAATGTTAAAGAAGCTGCAATATCAGAAATTTTAATTAGATTAATACTATCATATAAAGCTAATGCTCCTACAGCTGTCATTACTTGTGTACCATTTATAAGTGCTAATCCTTCTTTTGAAGTCAGTTCAACAATACCGATTCCAGCTCTTTTCATTGCTTCTAATCCACTAACTCTTTCCCCTTCATATTCTGCCTCACCCTCACCTATCATAGGTAAAACCATGTGTGCTAGAGGTGCTAAATCTCCCGATGCTCCCAATGAGCCTTTCTCTGGAATTATAGGATGTACTCCTCTATTAAGCATTTCTATTAACGTATTCAATGTACTTAGTCTTATTCCTGAATATCCTTTTGCAAGGTTATTTATTCTGAGCAACATAATAGTCCTTGTAATATCAATTGGAAATACCTCTCCTGTACCACAGGCATGAGACACAATAAGATTCCTCTGAAGCGTTTTACAATCATCTTGAGAAATTGTAACATCTGCAAATTTTCCAAAACCAGTTGTTATACCATAAACAACCCTATCATTTTCAACTATATCGTCAACAATTTTTCTAGATCTTTTAACCCTTTCTTCTGCTTCTTCATCAAGTACCACTTTATAACCGTTTCTCACTACATTAATCAAATCATCCAAAGTTAAACTATTACCATTAATTTCAATATACTTATCTTCCAATTCTTTCCCTCCTCATACATATCTAATAACCCCAATATTCTATATATTCTTTATTTTTTCATAATAACCTTCTTTTAAAACAATCTGAATATTTAGAATTTATTTAATGTTTTAGCACTTTACTTAAATAAACATTTGTGCAATTATACCATGATTTTTGAGCATATGTCAAAAAAGATGTTGACAAATACCTCTTATGGGTATATTCTAGTGTTGTATTTACAATTGCAGTTTATGATTCAAATTTTCTAGTTGTAGTATTATCTATTTATTGTTTTATATTCTCTGTTCTTCAAATATTAAATTCTATTTATGTAAAAACTAATATTAGTAATAAATATTTTTACAAAGGAGATATGCCATATGGAAACTTACGAAATTTTGATAATAGGTGGCGGTCCTGCCGCAATAACAATAGTTAAAAATCTTAAGGGCAAAAAGAAAACTGCTATAATAAGACCAGAAGATCATTCTATGATTTATTGTGCAATGCCTTATGCAATAGAAGGTATTCTATCTTTAGAAAAAACATTGAAAAAAGATAAACTCGTTACAGATGCTGGTGCAACACTAATAAGAGATAGTGTTACTAAAGTTGATTTTGAATCAAAAACTGTAACAACTGAAAAAGGTAACTCTTATGGATATGAAAAACTTATTATTTCAACTGGTGCTAATCCTATTTTGCCTCCTATTGAAGGAACAAATCTAAAAAATGTAATGACATTCAAAACTGAAAGCGATTTAAGATATATTAAAAGCATTGTTGATAATGGATTAAAAGAAGCTGTTGTAATCGGCGCTGGAGCTATAGGAATTGAATTAGCACAAGCACTTAACAAAGTCAATGTGAAAACTTACTTAATAGATATGGCTTCTACAATTTTACCAAATATGATGGATGAAGATATGATTGTTTCAGCTCAAAAGCAATTAGCCGAATCTGGAGTATTGTTGTACTTAGATAATAAAGTATCTTCTTTAAAGGGTTCAAACTACGTTGAAGAAATTATACTCGAAAAAGGTAATATTAAATTTGAATCTGAACCTTTGGTTGTTTTCGCTGTTGGAATGAAACCAAATATTGATATATTCAAAAATACTAAATTAGAATTATCTAAAAGTGGTATTGTAATAAATAACAAAATGGAAACAAATATTCCTGATGTGTATGCTGTTGGTGATTGTACAGAATACAAAAGTGCTATCACAGGTGATGTCATATTAGGTAAACTTGCTACAAATGCTGTTCCTATGGGAAGATTATTAGCTAAGAACTTATTAGGAGAAAACAGAACATACTCTGGTTTTTACAATGGAGCTGCAACAAAAGTTGTTGATTATTTTGTTGGTAGCACAGGATTATCAGAAAAAGCTGCTAAAGATAAAGGATATGATATTGTAGTTGGAAAAGCAAAATTCACAACTACATTCCCAATAATGCCTTTTGCAAAAGACGTTGAAATTAAACTTATAGTTGATAAAAATACAAAGAAAATATTGGGTGGTCAAGTTGTAAGCGGTGAACCTGTTACAGATAAAGTTGACCAAATTACTATGGCTGTTCAATTTGGAATAACAATTGATAAGTTGACTCAATTTAGTTATTCTTCTCAACCTTATCAATCATTCTTCCCTGCTAATAATTTGCTTGTCCATGCTGCAGAACAAATAGTAAGCCAACTGTAAGTAGAAGGGACTAGGAGAAAATGTACTAGGGTTGCTCTGACTAGGTCACAATATGTTTTGGCGACTAGTGATTGGTGATTAGTGACTTTGTTTAGTCTCCAGTCTCCAATCTCCAGTCTCTAGTACAAATTTGTAACTTGAAAACCAGTATCTTATTAGGTACTAGGTACTAGGAGGAAAAAGAAGGTACTAGGGTTGCTCTGACTAGGTCACAATATGTTTTGGCGACTAGTGATTGGTGATTAGTGACTTTGTTTAGTCTCCAGTCTCCAATCTCCAGTCTCTAGTACAAATTTGTAACTTGAAAACCAGTATCTTATTAGGTACTAAGTGCTAGGGAAAAAGAAGGTACTAGGGTTGCTCTGACTAGGTCACAATATGTTTTGGCGACTAGTGATTGGCGATTAGTGACTTTGTTTTAGTCTCCAATCTCCAATCTCCAGTCTCCAGTACAAATTTGTAACTTGATAGCCAGTATCTTATTAGGTGCTAGGAAAAACAAGATTGCTAGGTTGCCAGAGGGCTAGACTGCTAGTACAGATTTGACATTTGTATGCCAGTATCTATTTGAGGTACTAGGTACTAGGTGCTAAAAAAAGGTACTAGGAATTCAAAGCCATATACAATCTATTTTTTACTTAAAGCAGGACTAAAATTTGATGAAGAAGTTTTAAAAAATTTAAAGAATAGTGACCTAAGTGGGCTGGGTTTTAAAAAGGGCAATCGCATCAATATAATACCTATTTATAAATTAATTGTATAATTTTCTAATTTGAACACATTTAATTCATAAATAGGTTTATTTATGTTTGCATTGTGTTACTCTTCAAAATATTTAAACAATTAGATGTAAAAGACCAGAAAAATCATATCAATTTTTTGAAAATGAAGTTCTTATTTCATTCCTAGTACCTTCTCTAAATACTTAGTATCTAAAGCACAATTAATCATTTTACCTTTAATACCTAACTTTAATGTTTTTTCACCAATTGTTCTTTCGGATTTAATCATAGCTATACTGCTTAAGTTTTTCCACTTATCCTTTTCCTTTAACCATTCAATATTGTTTTCTATATAACATTCACGTTTTTCTATTCTTCCATGTCCTTTATCATAAGTAACATGATACTTATTTTCATTTTTTAACTTATTTTTATCTTCTTTTAAAACAGTTTCTTGAAAATAAAGCTCTACATCATTATGTACAATTTTTCAACTCAAGTAATTTAAGTAGCTCTGGAATTGCTATTATCTCATTTGATTTTTCATCAACTTTAATTTGTCCTAGTGCTAAAGAATTTAGGTTTGACCAGGCACTAACTACATGAATTGGTTTCTTTTCATTTATTTTATCGTGTGATCTTCTTAATGTTTTTCCATCTAATGCTACAATATCTTTGTCTATAAACTCACGTATACCATTGACCCAATCTATAAATGTCTTGTGGAACTCCTTAGGGTTTATATTTGAAAATACTCTTCCAAATGTATCATGTGATGGTATTCCGTTAGGCAATTCTAAAAATGTTTTAAGCCATTCTTTTTTAGCATTTCCGAATTGTTCTATATACTTCCAGCCCTCGCAACCACATAATGTTTCTAGTACTGCAATTACCAATATATCTATTAATTTATGATCTATTGCATTACCTTTTCTATAATCTTTTACTTCTTCTAAATTTTCTACTAAACTTTTCATGATAATATTTCTCCTTTTGTCAGATATGCTTTCAATATTATCATAATATTTATTTGTTTGTCACCAAGATATGATTATTTTTGACGTGTTTTTATTTCATTGATATGAATTACTCTTACATAATATCTCTAAAGCCCTTGACTGTAAAGGGTTTTAGATTAACATTTCGTATGCGATTGCCCTTGTATTTTGGCCTAATTCTATTGCCTATAAAGTTCTCATCGTCTCTATATTCCAATCCAAAACACGCAGCAGACATTAATGAGCTCATAATGCCATACTTTTCACATATTAAAGACAACGATGAATGAATGCAATCAAAGTTTGATTTTTTATGCTTTATCACAAAACTCTCCACTATAAACGCACCTTTCACTTTTATACTCATAAACATTTCTGTTTAATCTATAATTTAAATTAACATTGATATCCATTAATTTTTCATATACTGTGTTCTCTTATAATCTGGTAATAAAGAAAATATCTTTATTAATTTTAATAATCATTCATATTTAAATTAAAACGTGTGGGATATTAAGGTAAAACGCCTTAAATAATAGTTACTTTTGCCTAAATACTCTAATAGTATTTACTTATACTATTAACTTAATTATTAATAAATGTGCGTACTATTGCATGAATCCTTTTTATTAGGTCATTTATCGCAATCTGATTTTATAAAAGGGAATTATACTTGCATTGTTTCTTAACTTTCTATATCATATGTCGATTGTAATGAATTCGTGGATATAGTATTGCCAGCATAATCCTTAAACCAAAAATTCCACAAAAATTTTCTAATATACTAATATCAGTTTATAATTTCTTTGCAATAAAAATACCATATTCCTTTTTGATTTTTATGATACTCTCAGCATTCCTATGTTTATCATAAAAAGCTATCATATTTGGTCGATGACTAATATCCAAATTTGCCATAGATGCCATAGAATATATATAATCAACCAGATCCTCCGTATTACTTACTTCAAAAGAATCTTCATAATCTATCCGCTTTACTGTCGGAAAAAATGTAGATAAAGTTTTTTTACCATTTTGTAAGGTAAATGAGATGTTACCTATGTCATTCGTGGTTAATTCCATCTCCCTAAGCGTTGAATTTATATATTTGGAAAATCCATTTTCACCAAATGTCGCTGCATAAAAAACTCCATTTTTCTTTAAAACACGCCATATTTCTGATATAGCTTTCTTCAAATCTGGAACATGATACAGCATAGAATTAGCAATAACTATGTCAAATGTCTCCTCTAAAAACGGAATATTTTGAGCATCAATTTTCATTATCTCTACTCTTTTTTGATTAAAATATCTATCTTGCATATATGTGATCATTCCATCTGAGAAATCAGACAAAACTAGCGAAGAATTTTTTCCAATGTATTCTATTCTTCCATCCCATAAATCACCCTTTCCACTACCTAGTTCCAGAATTCTACATCCATTAAAAAACATATACTTTTCAAACATCCATTCAGTAAAGCCTTGTTTATTTGTACTATACTTTTCATGAAATGTTTTGTGTATATCTAGCTTAGAAGTATCTTTATACTGTCTCTTAAGAATTTCATTATCTCTCATTTTACTATAATCCATTATCTTTATCCCACCTCTTTAAAATTTCTATGTACATTGCAACTTAATTGCAAATAATTTCTTATAATCAATCACTCTCATATAATTTTCATTTCACTTATATTGTAAATTTTTTTCGTTTAATATTAGTAAACTAAGTTTCAAACAGTTAACTCACGCCTCACTATTTCAGCTAACATTATTGTTATAAGACAGCCTAAATAGCAACATGTAAGACAAGAAAGTTTGCAGCAAATATAGTACTTTGGTCATAAAAATTTGCAGTTATTAAAAGCATCATAGATTGGCAATAAAATTACCAATCTATGTAAGGCACCTTATGTAAGGCACCTGACCCCTTTCAAAAATTGGAAATGAAATAAACAATTTTTGTTGCTTTTTTTACTTATAATCATTCATAAAGTTATCCTACCTTTCTTGAATAAACTAAAAACAGAATCATCGTATTGGTTCCTATCACCGCTTAAAAAATTACTATTTATTTTTCGAATAAACCCAAAACAGAATACTATCTGTTAGTCTTAAACAAAACAACGCATCTTCAACTGTTGGCAATTCAATAGTATTCTCATTCCTATGGGTCCCATAATCAGACATCATCGAGTAAATCATATAAATTGTCTTTGTCTTAGTCAGCTTTCCATCTTTATTTTCATTGAAAAAATCTGCTAAATCTTCTTTTTTCAGATCTGACTTAAGTGCCCTATCCAAGTCAGCGACTGATGCAGTTGCATTGTCTCCGCTAGTATTAAAGACACCCCTCATCCACTTTGCGAAATTTTCACTCCCCTTATATTTTGAAAATATACTTACAATACATGTCCTACATGATTCAATACAAGCCCCTGAATGGCCTTGTGTATAAGCATCAATTGCAGATTTGTAAGCATCATATACTTCTATATGGTTACTTTTTATCCATGACTCAACAGAAAACATCTCACTTACTCTGGCAAAATCACTTTCCATGCAAGCAGAAACTTTAACTTTATTACATTCAATGGCTATACTTAACCCTAAAATCTTGTATAGTTTAGCTAACTCTTCAAAGTCTTGATCGCTATATTCAGAAATATATCTTACATTAAAAGATTTAGTTATTTCTTTTAGAAGATTAATAATATCCTCACGCCTTTTTTCCTTATATAAATCCGAAAAAATACTATCTAAACCTAGAAATACATCGTATTCCTCGTTATCATTCTCAAATTTCTGCGCATAGCCTTGATTGTAGAAACACGGCACTAGGTAGTCTATATATTTTTTGTAAAGATCATTAAGTCCTACACATTTTAATCTTGACTTAAATTCTGAATTTTTCCTTATAAAAAAGCCTGGTCTGCTAACAATTTCTGCAATTTTTGAAAGAATTATTTCTTTATCATCCATTTTTTCACCCCATCTAATATTCAAATATTTATTGCTTTTTCAAAGTTGGTAAAAGCGACACTAACTACTCTTACCAATAATCATTATCACCTTCCATATCATGAAGCCAATAATCCATAAACAGTATCATCCCAACAACTCACGTATCTTTTCCGTAAGTATGAATTTTCTTGTCTCATAGAATTTTTCAAAGTTTTCTATTTCAAGTGATTCGCCTTGCGGAATCATAGCCTGTTTACAAAATTCAACCTTTTGCTCGTCATTCATATAATTATAATAATCCACGAGGCCATATCATTTTTATTACCATTACTTCTACCTTCAAGTAAATGTAAACTAGGTAGACAATTACGCATTCCACGCCATCTTTTCCACTCTTCCATGCTAACAGTTATCGGTTTGCTGACATTAAATCTGTTGTCTGGATGTAAATGATCTTGCTTCTTTTTGATGAACTCTGTATAATAAGCAATCTGTACATCATAACTACTAGCTATTCATCGCTATCAGTAGAAACACGCCAATAGCTACAAAGATTGTTCGTTTCACTTCCAATCTTTGTAAGAGGTCAGGCACCTTACAAAAACTGGACTGCAGTTTTTGTTGCTAAAAGTTAAAAAATACTTCCTTATCTATTTTCAAAATATCACCCACCTCGCACTTGCATAGACTTCTATCTAATTATATTTAAGTTTATAACAATTATATAAATATCCATATTTATAGTTTTTCAATAATTCTTTTAAACAACTCTTCTTCATTATGTATTAGAATATTGATTTTATTATAAATAGCATTTAAATTATCTTCTTTTTTAGAATAAGCGCTTTAACAATTAAAAAGCTTAATTTATACCATTCCTTTAATAAAATTTCTGATTTTCTATAAGATATAAAAATTCATTGTTTCTATCTTCAGCACTAAGTCTCATCAAACTTTTGTTTAATAGCTTTCTACTTGTAAATACTTCAAAAACTTTAAGTCTATAATTTAAATCAATCATTTTTTCTTTATAGTATTCTTTATAAATATCTATTAAATTAGGAATATAATTATTAACATTCTTAATACATCAATACCGATATAAGTTTCCCTTGTCCCCCCATTTTAATACCACTTTCATCTATATTATTATTAGAGTGGATATCTAAAATAAAATAATTATTATATACTTTTTTCCATCCGCTATATATTACTTCTTCATCTAACCAATTATGATATAGTTCTGATAGAAAATTTGGTATAATACCATTACTTAGGCAATTTAAAATAAATAACAAGTCAATTTTAAATTGCTATCATTTATTTTAAATTATACCATTTTACTTATAATTTATAAATTGATATTTAACATAATTACACATAAATGTAACTTTGAAATTAATTTCAACTGAATTTAAGTATAATTCCCCCTTTCCCCAAAAATAATTTCCTATGGTTTATTTTACAATAAAACCACCTTTTTACATTTGCTTGGTGTCAATGTAACAAACCACTTTCCAATTTTGCAGAAAGTTCCATCATTCTTAAAATGTTATCATGGTTTTTAATTTCATTATGAATTTATTTGAGATTATCAAAAATTGCATCTGTTTCTGGTATTTTCTTTAAAGGTTTTGTTTTTTGTACCTTTCTAAGTGTATATCTCAATGCATTAATTTTATTGTTTAGTGTCTGATTTGTTGGCAATTCTTCATCACAATATTTTTTCTGTACAATAAGTTGCTTCCTTATTTCTGCAACTGAAAGTCTTGTATATAGCCTTGCTGTTTTGAAACTAGGGTCTGTTTGACTTTGAAAATCTACTATCTCTTTTATATCTATCAATAGATTAGTAAGCTTTTCTTCAATTGGCTTACGCCCTCTCTCATTGAACTTATCAACTATTTTCTGTTTACTTTTTAACTCAAAAGTTCCCTTTCTTATAGTGTCCCTACTAACTCTAAATTCTTTAGCAATAAATGATTGTCCACCTTTTCCTTTCATTTTAGATAATTCTGCTAATACTATTCTTTTATCTGAACCTTTCAGTTTATTTACGCTTTTTATAAAAATATTTTTGCATTTTCCAAATAAATTATGTATCATGTTATTAATATCCCTTTTGTGTTTATTTTTGTTTTCTAGTGATTACAATTAAAACACATTTTGAAGGGATATTTTTATTTTTCTGAAAATCGACTTGTTATTTTTTTGTTATAGCCCTACTCGCAGACATCAGCATAACTATAGCAGTATAAAGGATTACACAAATCACTATCCACTTCAATACCTCTAAAGGAAGTGATTTAACAATGTATGCTGCTATGATTACACCTACACTACCTCCTATTGTAATTGCCATTGAAGCCTTCCTATCATATGCACCTTCCTTAATAAATTTGACTGATGCAACAGGCATTAAAAATGCACATGAACCCATCATTATTGGAAAAGCAGCCTTTGGAGACATTCCTAAAAAGAATATCAATGCCATGCATGGAGCATATAGTCCTATACCAGCAGTCATTAGTGAACCTAATACAAAATTTGCAATAACTGCAAATACTAGCTTACCTCCAGTTAGTCCAATTGAATTTCCGCCGCTTGGAAACCACCCCATTTCACTTGCAAACATTAAGAATGCGGTTGCAAGTAGTGCTATCCCCATTACAACTTGTATTTTCCTTTCAGGTAATCTTGCAACAATACCAGCACCTATCCAAGCACCTAATACAGCCGCTACTAACATTGCAACTAATGTTACTGCTTCGACTTTTATAACTCTCATAAATATAAATGCTTCCATTATAACTGGAATTGTACAAGATACATTTAATGTCCCTGGTATAACTCTATCATGCGTTTGTTTAAATCCTTTTAAAAGTGCCGTAGTTGGTGCGAAAGAACCAATTCCTAATGTATCAAAAAAATTTGTTATAAAGCCTATAACACCGGTTTTAATCCATGAGTTGTCCTCAAGTCTATTTTTATGTTTCATAAAGTCTCTAATAAATATACTAGCAAACCACAAAGTCAATATTCCTAAAATAAACATCAATACAGTAATCAAAGTATTCAACCCACTTTCTTCTTTTGTTTTGTATAAAGCACTTCTACAATAGTATTTGCAATGTAGTGAATATTAAAACCTATTTGTTCGATATTAATACTATTCTGAAAAAATCATTGTTTTTTATATAAAAAAAGAGTCCACTAAAAGTAGGCTCTTTTTATTCTCTTAAACAAATTTTCTTTAATTCTTGTTATAGCGTTATTATTTTTTCTCAATACCCAATACTTGCTTAAATATTTTAGCTGTTTTCTCTAAATTCTCAATATAATTTGGTGCCAAAGGCTCAATCATCTCTGATTTGCCTTTAATTTCATTTGCTATAATTTTAGTCTGACTACTATCTATTTCTGCCTGATAGAAAATAACCTTTATGTTATTCTTTTTAGCTAATTCAATAGTCTCTTCTATGACTTTGGGTGTAGCTTTCTTACCATTTCTCTCAAGTGCTATCATATTAAGACCATAGTCATCAGCAAAATATCCAAAAGAAGGATGATATACTATAAAAGTTTTGTTGGGTAAATTTTTTAATGAATCTCTTATTTCACTATCTAATTTTTTCAATTTATCAATGTATTCATTAGCGTTTTTTTCGTATGTATCTTTATGTTTAGGATCTAAATCAGATAAGTTTTTTTCAATAGTATTTATCATAACAATAACCCTTTTAGGTGACAACCATATATGAGGATCTCTTTTACCCTCACTAAACTCCCTATCCTTATAAACCTTTCTGACCTCATCCTCTAAATGTACTATCTTCATAGAATCGGATAATTCTTCTGCTTTTGGTAAAATATTAGCTTTTTCAGTTGGTACACCTATTGAAAAATACAATTTTGCCTTACTAAATTGCTCCATAAGTTTTGGAGTTGGCTGATAATTAGTTGGGCTATTTCCTGGGGGTATCATAGTAATAACTTGAACTAAATCTCCTCCTACAGCCTTAATAAAAGTACTTTCTGGTACAATAGATGATGCAATTATAATTTTGCTTGTTTTTATATTTTCTTTTTCAGATTTAATTGTTCTGTTAGAACATGCTGATAAAGTCCCAATTAAGAAAATCATTATTAAAATAGCATAAATTTTCTTCATATACACATAATTCCTCCTTGAATGATATTGCATTTCATTTGCATAAACAATAAATATTTTAGCACATATAACTTATGTATTCAACTCTAATATTATCGTTTTCCTCTAATCAACACTATTACGGCTGATAAAATAAGAACACTTCCTATAATAATCTTAAATGTGATAACTTCCTTCAATATAATAGCTCCTAAAACTAAAGATACTACTGGTTCTAATGTACTCAATATAGTTGCATTTGATGGCCCAATTAGTTTAACACCCTCTAAGAAAGTCATTAAAGCTATTATTGTAGAAATGAATGCTAATACCAAAATACAAATTAAACTAACTAATGACATTCTGATATTTAAATCATTTGAAATTAATCCCAAAACAAACATTGCACTAGCCGATAATATAGAAAAATAAAACGTCATAACATAACTATTTAATTTCTCAAATTCTTTATTAGAAATGCCGATAACATATATCGAATAGCATATTGCAGAAATAAATGCAAGTAAAATCCCAAATAAATTTAAATGACAACCTTTTATATCAACTAAAATAACTAAACCCACTAATGTCATAATCAAACTGACTATTTTCCTTAGGGTTATATTTTCATTGCAAAATAATGCTGTAAAAATAACAACAATTGCTGGATGAATATATAATATCATTGTTGCAAGTCCTACCGAAATGTAATTGTATGATGTGAAAATTATTATAGAACATCCTGTATATCCTATTAATCCCAAAATTAAAATCAATATAATTTGCTTTTTATTCAATTTTAATGAGAAATTTTTATATTTTATATATGCTAATAGCATAATTGAAGCAAATGCAAATCTAAAAAATAAAACACTAACACTATTTGAACCATAAATATATGCTATTTTAGCTAAAATAGGCATAATACCAAATGCTACGGCTGACAATATTATATAAAATATACCCTTAATACTTCTATCCATATATATCCCCTCTATAATCTATATTTAAACACAAAACCATTATTACACAAAAATAGTAAAAATACTAGTTAAATATTGTTTCCAAATATTTTTATTAAAATCTATGCAAACGATTGCGTTGAGTGTAAAAATACTATAAAATAGTACCTGAGGAGGTATTCATAATGAAGCAAAAAATACTTATATTAATTACGATAGCACTAATGTTATCATCAGGATGTACTTTAAATAAGAGTACTCCTACTCAAAGTATTTCTAATCATACTAATAAGAGTTGTCAAACATCTGCTAATGGTTTTCAAACAAAAAAAATTAAAAAAAGTTATATTCCTAAGTACAATGTTTCAAACACAGGTGGCAATTTTAGTAACCACGATTTAATTTATTTTATAATGACAGATCGTTTTTATGATGGTGATACTTCAAATGATAATTTCCCTGATGTAAATAAGAAAGATGCTAAAGCATACCATGGTGGTGATTTAAAAGGAATTATCAAAAAACTAGATTACATAAAATCTCTTGGTACAACAGCTATATGGATTACACCAGTAGTTAAAAATGAGCCTAAAGGATATCACGGTTATTGGGCATACGACTTTTACAAGGTAGATCCTCATATTGGAACTATGGATGATTTTAAGAATTTGGTTGATGAAGCTCATAAGAGAAATATAAAAGTCATAATGGATTATGTTGTTAATCACACCGGATATAATTCACCTTGGTTAAAAGATGATACAAAAAAGGACTGGTTTCATACAAAATTAAACATTACCAATTGGAGTGATCAAAAACAAGTAGAAAATGGTTGGTTATCAGGTCTTCCTGATTTAAATCAAGAAAATCCTGAAGTTAGAAAATATTTTATTGAAAACGCATTATGGTGGATTAGCAAAACAAATATAGATGGTATGAGACTAGACACAGTACGTCATGTTCCAAAAGAATTTTGGAATGAATTTGCACATGCAATCAAAGAAAAGTACCCAAACTTTTATCTGCTTGGAGAAGTATGGAATGAAAGCACACATTACCTTGAACAATATCATAAATTAGGTATAGATGGTTTAACAAATTATTCTATGTATAATGGCATTAAAAATGCATTTACTAGATTTGGACAAACAGATTCATTAATTAATGCTATAAAACAAGAAACTAATTTTTCAAATCCAGAAATAAATGGAATATTTATAGATAATCATGACAATATGAGATTAATCTCTATGGCTGGAAAACACGGAAAAGAATATTTAAAACAAGCTTTAACTTTTGAATTAACCTATCCTTCTATACCAATTATATACTATGGTACTGAAATTGGCATGCAAGGTAAATCTGATCCAGATAACAGAAGGGATATGGAATGGAATAAAACCAAGAAATCTGACATATTAGACTTTTACAGAAAGATAGTTGATTTTAGAAATACAAATCCAGCATTACAAACAGGTGATTTTAAATTATTAGATTACGATTCATATTTTCTATCATATATGAGAAAGCATAATAATAGTTCTGTGATAGTAGTTATGAATCTGCAAAACAAAAATAAGAATGTAACAATCAATGTTCCTCAAAACAATACAAAGTTTAAAGATTTGCTTACAAATAAAACTTACACTCTAGAACACAATAAGCTACAATTAATGTTAAAACCTCTAGATTTAATTATTCTAGAGTCAAATTAAATTGATATTTATCAATTTAATAATACTTCACTTCTATAGGTGAAAGATTAAAATTTTTTATTTCAGGCAGACAAATTTTCTACCTGAAACACTGATGTTTTGCTTTAAGCAAAACGATTTCATTAATATTTCCCCTTAAAAGGAGCTGTTGCTAACAGATCTAAAGTCCATTAGCAACAGCTCCTTTATACTCCCTAATTTCTAGCACCTTGGAAACATTAATTAATGAATAGTGAATAAAGAATAGTATAGGTTGAAATTGTTTCACAATTTCTTTAAATTAATAAGATTGCTAGTTGACCAGTTGGCTAGCGACCAGTTAGTGTTGAAATTACTTCGTAATTTCTTAAAAACAAGACTACCAGTTTTTCAGTCGGCTATAAGTATTTAACAATCAAGTTGTGAATCTGTGCTAGCAGTCTAGCCCTCTGGCAACCTAGCAAACTTGTTTTCCCTAGCACCTAGCATCTAATAATATACTGGTTTTCAAGTTACAAATCTGTACTAGAGATTAGAGATTGGAGACCAAAACAAAGTCACTAATCACCAATCACTAGTCGCCAAAACATATTGTGACCTAGTCAGAGCAACCCTAGCACCTTCTTTTTCCCTAGCACCTAGTACCTAATAAGATACTGGTTTTCAAGTCACAAATTTGTACTGGAGACTGGAGATTAGAGATTGGAGACTAAACAAAGTCACTAATCACCAATCACTAGTCGCCAAAACGTATTGTGACCTAGTCAGAGCAACCCTAGCACCTTCTTTTTCCCTAGCACCTAGTACCTAATAAGATACTGGTTTTCAAGTTGCAAATTTGTACTGGAGACTGGGGATTAGAGATTGGAGACTAAACAAAGTCACTAATCACCAATCACTAGTCGCCAAAACATATTGTGACCTAGTCAGAGCAACCCTAGCACCTTCTTTTTCCCTAGCACCTAGTACCTAATAAGATACTGGTTTTCAAGTTGCAAATTTGTACTGGAGACTGGGGATTAGAGATTGGAGACTAAACAAAGTCACTAGTCACCAATCACTAGTCGCCAAAACATATTGTGACCTAGTCAGAGCAACCCCAGTACCTTCTTTTTCCTCCTAGTACCTAGCACCTAATAAGATACTGGTTTTCAAGTTGCAAATTTGTACTGGAGACTGGAGATTAGAGATTGGAAACTAAAACAAAGTCACCAGTCTCCAAACCAAATTGTTACTTAACTAGAAATTAAACCCTAGCATTTTTCTAGCCCCTGCTCCTTATTTAAATAGTATATATGTCGACAGCGGTGCTACTTTAACCTCGCCACTAAATTCCTTTACTCCTTTTGTTACGCCATCTTTGTTTGCCTGATATTCATTAGCAATAACTTTCCATTCTCCATCTGATGGAAGTTTTACACTAACTTCACTTTTGTTAGCGTTATGAATTATGAATATATTTTTGAAATCTCCTTTATGTGATGATTTAAGTAAATACGCAACTGTATTTTTAGGCGAATCAATAAATTTAAGTGACTTTCTAATTTCTTCAGCACTATCTAAAGTCATAACTTTTTGACTCTTCCTTAATTCTATAAGTCCTTTTATATACTCATATGTTTTGTAATATTTTTCCTTTCTGTTCCATTCAATTTCGTTTATATTGTCTCCAGAATTATAGCTATTATGAACACCCTGTTTTGTCCTTAATATCTCCGTTCCACCTTGAATGAATGGTATTCCCTCCGATGTAAGAACAATTGATAATGCTAATCTATTCATTTTTTCTCTTTCCTCTGGAGTACTCTTTGGATTGCTCTTTTCAAATTTATCAAATAAGCAAAGGTTATCATGCGAGCTTACATAATTAATAGTTTCTCCTGGCTCCTGAGTAAAACCTTGTAAGCTATTGCTATACTTTATACTACCAGCAATACCCTTTTTAATAGCTTTTTCAAAACCAAATCCACCATTCACAAAACCTAAGCCTGCACCATCATTATCACCCTTAATTGCATTTCTAAAATCATCATTAAACACAGCAATATCTAATCCTTTTTGACTTCCTTTTCTAAATTGCTTAGTTGGTGATAATGATGATGTTCCACCTGTCCAAGGTTCACCATAAATCAAAATATTAGGATTTATCTTCATAAGCTCTCTTTTTACTTCCTTCATAGTATCAATATCATGTAATGCCATCAAATCAAATCTAAATCCATCAATCTTATATTCAGTTGCCCAAAATTTTACTGAATCCACAATAAATTTTCTCATCATAGGTTTCTCAGATGCAGTTTCATTTCCGCATCCTGAGCCATTTGTATATTCTCCATTTGAATTTGTCCTATAATAATATTTTGGTACAAGTATGTCAAATGGAGAATCTCCCGTTGAAAATGTATGGTTAAAAACAACATCCATTACTACTCTTATATCATTCTCATGAAGCGATTGAACCATTTGCTTAAATTCTTTAATTCTTACCCTGCCATCATATGGATTAGTTGAATAAGATCCTTCAGGTACATTATATAGATATGGATCATATCCCCAATTATATCCTTCTTTAGTTTCATCTACACTAGCGAAATCATATACTGGCATCAAATGCAAATGAGTTATTCCTAATTCTTTAATATGATCAAGTCCTGTAACCACTCTATCCGAAATTTTTGTCCCCTTTTCAGTGAAAGCTAAATACTTTCCTTTATTTTTCATTCCAGAATCTTTAGAAATTGAAAAATCTCTAACATGCATTTCATAAGCAACTGCTTCTGTTGTCTTAATTGGTTCAGGAATTCTTTGGCTATCCCATCCATCAGGATTAAGAGATGAAAAATCAACAATCATGCCCTTCTGTCCATTTACAGTCGCACCTTTTGCATATGGATCTGGAGTTTCCTTTTCCACCCCATTAATAGTTACCCTGTAATTATAGTATTTATTCTTGTTGTCACCAGCAAGTTTATATTCCCAAACTCCTTTTTCTCCTTTTTTCATGTCATAAACTTTTCCTACTTTATCATTATAATCATTATAAATAACAAGCTTCATATTCTGCGCAACTGGCGACCATACCTTGAATAGAGTATATTGCTTAGTATAATTTGCTCCTAAATCATCACCCGTATAAGTAAATTCTGAAGTCTCTAAAATCTTGCCCATATCAACTCTCCTCTTATTAAAGTTTTTATTATATACCTCTATCTTTCTTGTAAAATCAACATCTTCTTTTAATATAATATAAAATGAATTTGATGATACTTTATTACCATTTTTAGCATATACCTTTTCTATCGGTATATCCTTTTCATCAACCTTTACAATAAAATCTTCATTGTTTTTACCCGTAACTTTCAATTCATTAGACAAAATAACATGAATTTTTTTTCTGCTTTCCAGCAAAGCTGCTTTTATTTTAGGTTTATTATCTGCTTCATCTCTACTGTAAGCAATTTTTTCTGTATCTTGAACCATCCATACCTCTGTAACACCATCTTTTAGATCGATAAATCTATCTTTATCAATATCCTTATCTTCCCATTCTCCTAACCTTGAAATTATACCAACCCTTTTTATTTTTTTATCAAATTGGATCTCCGCAATTTTTCCAAAGTTATCTTGTCCTGTAAAATCATATTCTTTTCCATCTTTACCTTCTTGCCAAATCCAAAAATTCCAATCTTTATAATCACCGTCATATCTAAAGTAGTGTATTACTAATTTTGAGCCAGTACTCTTGTTATCGTTACTACCAATAATTTTTTGATTTGTATTTTTTGATTTATCATCTACACCTATTTTATTGGTATTTGTACATCCTGTGAAAATCTGCATTACAAAAATAATTATTAATGCCAAGGTAATCTTCTTCATATATAAACCCCCTATACCAAAAAAACAACTCTACACGAGTAGAGTTATGTTTTTTATCTATCCTTTTGTTGCACCAGCTGCCAATCCTTCTACTATATATTTTTGTAAGAAAACAAATAGCAAAGTTATAGGTATTGCAACCAAAATAGCTCCCGCTGCAAATCTAGTAAATTCAGTATTTTGTTGTTTTTGAATCCACTCAAACAATCCCATAGCTAATGTCTTTTTATCAGCACTTCTTAAAATAATTTGTGGGAATATAAAATCAAACCATGGTCCCATAAAATTAGTCAATGCAACTAAAGTAATTATGGGCTTTGCTAATGGAAAAATTATTTTTGCAAATATAGTTAAATTTGATGCACCATCAATTCTAGCTGCCTCATCTAAACTTCTAGGTATACCATCATAATATCCTTTACACAACCATGTATTATATGGGATTTGTCCTCCTGCATAAACAAGTATTAATCCCCAATGTGTATTCAATAAATGCATTTTCATCAATAATATGTATATTGCTGTCATAGCTAAAAAACCTGGAAACATCTGTAATATCATCAACGCCATAAGCCCAAATTTTCTACCTATAAATCTAAATCTTGAAAATGCATATGCTGAAAGAGTAGTTAAAATGACTGAAATAATCATGTTTATAGTGGCAATTTTAAGCGTATTTTTATACCATATAGGAAAATCAGTCTGTGTGAACAATTCTTTATAGTGTATCAATGTTGGATGCTTTGGAATTAACGTGGAACTGAATAAACTCGTACCACTATTAAATGAAGAAAGTATTATCCAAATTACAGGAGTTATTATAATTATACTTATACTTATTAACAAAACATATAATACAATCTTCTGTATCAAACCCATAAAATTAAATTTTTTATTGACTTTTGGTTCTAAACTGTTATCTATTACTGTATTTGCTTTCATCACATCATGTCCTCCTCTTTGAAGGATTTAGTCTTAATAAAACTGAATGTAGAAACTCCAGCAACAATTAAGAACAATAAAATTGTAACAACAGCTGCCATGTGGAATTGATTTTGATCTTTTGTCATTTTATATATCCATGATATCAATATGTCTGTTGAACCAGCATATTTAAATGAACCATTGACAGGGTTACCATCTGTTAATAAATATATAACACCAAAATTATTAAAGTTATAAGCAAATGTCATTATCAAAAGTGGCATTGTTTGGAAAAGAACCATAGGCAATGTTATTTTCCAAAATTGTTGCCATTTCGAAGCACCATCAATCTCAGCAGCTTCAAATAAAGAATTAGGTATATTTGTGAGTACACCTGCCATTAAAATCATAAAATAAGGTGCTCCAAGCCACATATTAATTAACAATATCATAACCTTAGCATGTGCTGCATTTGTAAAAAAAGGTACTTTACCCAAGCCAAGTGTAACCAACAAATGATTAACTGGACCAGGTCCACTGAATACCAATCTCATTATCAATAAAGATATAAATGCAGGAATAGCATAAGGAAGAATAAAAATAGTTCTCCATAGTTTTTTGAATTTAATCTTTTTAGCATTTGTAAGCAATGCTAAAACCAATCCACCAAAATAATTAAATATAGTAGTAATTGTGGCAAACACTACAGTCCATAATCCTACATGCAGTAATGTGTTATTCCATATCTTTAATTTAACTAAATTCTTAAAGTTTCTAAATCCAACCCAATCTACTAAGTGCCTTGGTGGTAAATGATTAGGGCTAGAATAATTAGTAAATGCAACTGCAAAAGTAAAAATTATTGGCAATAAAATAAAAAATATTGTAAATAAAAATGCAGGAGTTAACATTATATGTGGAAAGTACTTTTCCCAAGAAGCTTTGATTGCTTCCTTTGTCGATAAAGGTTTATTTCCTTCTTCAATAAACTTTCCATACTTATATGCATTGACAATATTAATTATGTATAAAGTCAAAATTACAATTAATATTATTAATGCTATTAGTCCTTCAATCAAAAGAAAAATTGAGTGATCTCCTTTTGATATACCATTTTCAAAATATTGAGGAGTATCTCCTAATGTAATTAATCCATGTATAGCCTTTGTAAAATAATTAAACTTAAGTATTGCTATCAATTCTATTATTGCAAATATACAACCTTTAAGTATTTCTTTATTATATAACTGTCCTGCTCCCATAAAAACTGCCGATAAAGCAGCCGATTTATGTGCTCTTTTCATATTATCCCTCCTGAAACATGTGAAGCAAACTATATATTACTCAACACAAGAGAATTTAGCTGCATTTGGTATAAACAACTAAATTCTCCACACAATATTGTTTTATTTTTTATTCTTGTGATTTTATTGCTTCTCTCACTGTTTCAGCTGCATTCTTAAGAGCATCCTCAGGAGTTGATTCACCATTCCAAAATGCTGCAAATGCAGCTCCATATGGTTCCCAAACAAGTTGCATCTGAGGAATAGATGGCATTGGAACAGCATATTGTGCTTGTTCTAAAAATGGTGCAACATACTCATCATTTTTGATAGTAGGTTCATCCATTAAAGCTTTTACTGGTGGTATTTGATGAGTAATTTCATATCTCTTCAACAACATTTCCTTTGATGTAGCAAAATTAGCAAATAATTGTGCTGCTTTTGGATATTTTGTATATGCACTAACAAATAATGTTCTTATTCCAGAAAAACCTGTTGGATGTTTTCCATCTGATAATAATGGTAGTGTTGCTACACCAAAATTAACACCTGATTTTTTAGTAGCTGCTACAGCCCAAGGTCCATTAATCATTGCACCTACGCTACCCTCTTGGAATAATCCTTCAACTATTTGGCTACTAGAATCTCCAGAATTTACAGGCAATATTCCTTTAAGCTTAAGCATTTCTTTAGCACCTGCAATTGCACTCTTTGAATCGATTCCAATATCATTCTTATCTGTTCCACCTTTACCGAATATATATCCACCTTCACCAGCTATAAAGCAATGTGAAAAATATGCATTAGCTACATCCCACATGAATGTATACTTGTTATTATCAGTATCGTTAAATTCTTTTGCTTTTGCAATTATTTCATCAAAAGTTTTTGGTGCTTCTGGAAAAATATCCTTATTATAGAATAATGCATAAGTTTCTATAGCTGTAGGATATCCATACAATTTTCCACCATAACTAACACCATCAACTGCTGCTTTCATGAATTCTTTCTTTATTCTGTCTCCATAAACACTGTTTGGTACTATTAAACCAGAAGAAACTAACCCTCCTGTATGGTCATGAGGAGCTGCAAATACGTCTGCACCTGTACCAGCAGGTCCATCTTGAGCCAATCTTCCTTCAGCATCAACAGTCCCAACTTCTTCATATTTTACAGGTACGCCATACTTCTTTTCAAATTCTTTAGCAACATATTTTATAAAATCTCCTTCTTTTCCCTTGCTTTCCCAAACAAGTAAAGAAGCACCTTCCTCTGGTTTTAATTCACTTGATGATGCTTGGTCTTTATTTTGAGTTGATGCTTGACTTGAATTGTTCTCAGTTGTTTTAGAAACATCTTCCTTAGAATCTCCATTTTTAGGGCTACCACAAGCCGCTAATGAAAACGTTAATACTAATGCTAATAAAAAACTTAAAATCTTTTTCACATTAAACCCCCCTAATGTTTTATTGCAATCGTTTGCACAATTAAATTATACAATCTACAATGGTCATTGTCAAACAATTTCTACAATACTGAAAATATTTTATATGAGTATTCAGCCATAATAATATCCATTTTGCCTTCTTTAGAAACTACTTTCTTACTATTTAACAAATCAACACATTCATTAAAATATTCAATTAAATTAACATTTTTTGTTTGATTGCTATTATTAATTAAAACAAGCACTTTTTCATTATCACTTTCACGAGTATAACCTAAAACTCCATTTAAGTCTTTAAGCCACTTAAATTTTCCTCTTCTCAATGCTTCATGCTCTCTTCTTAAACTGATAAGTTTTTTAATTGAACTATAAATATCATTGTTCCACTTGCTCCTATCCCATATCATAGTTCTTCTACAATCTGGATCCTTTCCTCCCTCTAACCCTATTTCAGTACCATAATAAATACACGGTGCTCCAATATAAGTCATCAAAAATGAAATAGCTAATAATAATTTTTTATAATTTCCATTACATTCTGTTAAAAATCTAGGCGTATCATGGCTGTCAAGTAAATTCAACATTACTTCATTTACCTGATATGTATTTTTGATAAAAGCATTATCAATTGATTCCATAAAGTCTATATCTTTGATACTATTCTGTGCAAAATATTTTAAACAAACTCGTGTTACTGGGTAATTCATTATTCCATCAAATTGATCACCCATAAGCCATGGTAATGAATCATGCCATATTTCACCCACAATATATGCATCTTTATTAGCTTTCTTAACAACCTTTCTAAAATCCCTCCAAAAATCATGTTCTACTTCATCAGCAACATCTAATCTCCAACCATCAATTCCAACTTCCTTTATCCAGTACTTAGCTACACCAAGTAAATATTCCTTTACTTCATCATTTGAAACATTAAATTTAGGCATTTTGTGAGTAAAAGCAAATGTTTCATAACTTGGAGGTTCAATTTCAATAGGTAATTTATTTATGTGAAACCAATTATAATAGTGTGATTTATCGCCATTCTCTAACACATGTTGAAATGGTTTGAAATTATAGCCACTGTGATTAAAAACAGCATCAAATATTACTTTTATTCCTTTTGAATGGCACTTATCAACTAATTCCTTCATAGTTTCTAAATCTCCAAAATGTGGATCGATTTTGTAGTAATCTGTAGTATCATATTTATGATTTGAATCTGATTCAAAGACTGGATTTAAATATATAGCATTTATACCTAAATCAACAATATGATCTATATTATCAATTATTCCTCTTAAATCTCCACCAAAAAAACTATCACTTTTAGGTAATGAACCCCATTCTTCAGTTACGCAAGTATCATTACTTTTATCACCATTACTAAATCTTTCAGGAAATATTTGATAAAACACAGCATCTTTAACCCATTCTGGCACAGTATGAATATCTCCCTCATTAACATATGGATAATTAAAGAAATGAATATATATATCTTCATTATCTAGGTTTTCAAAAAAACCTATCTCAGTATAATAACCTGTCTCATTTCCTTTTTTTAGTATAAAATAGTAAGATAATCTGTTATTTGGAGCTTTTATTGATACTGTGAAATAATCAAACAACTTATCTGAATAAGTTATTTCCATAGAACTTTCTCTATTATTAGCCCAATCATACTTATCTCCATATACTAATATAACACTATCCAAATCTCCTTTTGCAGCCCTTAACCTTATATGTATTGTGTCTTTATTATATGCATAGCAATAATTGCTTTTAGGTTGGTGAAATATAGCTTGCTTATTCATTTTTTCCTCCTTTGTAGTCTTTAACAATGTTTATTCAATCTGTGCAATCGATTGCATTGTTTTCATATCTATTCTAACCAAAATATTAACATCTGTCAATAAATTGTATAACATAATTGCAAAATTCTTCTATATAATTTATTAAGGAAATATTTTAAGGAGGAATAACATGAAAACTCTAGAGAAAATTTTACAGAAAGTTATTGAAAAAAATCCTGGAGAAAAGGAATTCCATCAAGCAGTTGAAGAAGTTTTAAGTTCTCTAGAACCAGTAATAAAAAAGCATCCTGAATTTTTAGAAGAAGGCATTATAGACAGATTAGTTGAACCCGAAAGACAAATAATATTTAGAGTACCCTGGGTAGATGATAACGGCGAACCACAACTTAATAGAGGATTTAGAGTTCAATTTAATAGTGCTATAGGTCCATACAAAGGTGGCTTAAGGTTTCATCCTTCTGTATACCTAGGAATAATAAAGTTCTTAGGTTTCGAACAAATATTCAAAAATTCCCTAACTGGACTGCCCATAGGCGGAGGTAAAGGTGGATCTGACTTTGACCCTAAAGGAAAATCCAATGGTGAAATAATGAAATTCTGTCAAAGTTTCATGACTGAATTATATAGACACATAGGTAAAGATATAGACATACCCGCAGGCGACATTGGAGTTGGCAGTAGAGAAATTGGATATTTATATGGTCAATACAAAAGAATTAAAAATTCATTTGATGCTGGAGTATTAACAGGCAAAGGCTTAACTTATGGAGGTTCTTTCGCTAGAAAAGAAGCAACTGGATATGGACTAATTTATTTTGTAAAAGAAATGCTAGAAGCTAATAATCAAACACTTAAAAATAAAACTATTGTCATTTCTGGATCAGGAAATGTTGCAATATATGCATGTGAAAAAGCACAACAATATGATGCAAAAGTCGTTGCAATGAGCGATTCTAAAGGTTATATTTATGACAAAAACGGTATTAAACTTGATACAATTAAACAAATCAAAGAAGTAGAAAGAAAAAGAATTAGCGAATATATAAAATATCATACAGAAGCGAAATATCATGAATGTCAAAAGGATATTTGGTCAATTAAGTGTGATATTGCTTTACCTTGTGCTACTCAAAATGATATTGATATAAATCAAGCACAAGTTTTGATTAAGAATGGTGTTATTGCCATTGGTGAAGGTGCAAATATGCCTTGTACAAATGAAGCAATAAAATTTTTCTTAGAAAATAACATATTATTAGCACCAGCAAAGGCAGCTAATGCAGGTGGAGTTGCCACATCAGCATTGGAAATGTCTCAAGATAGCATGAGAATATGTTGGACATTTGAAGAAGTTGATAACAAATTGCATGAAATAATGAAAAGCATATTTAAAGCTGCTGATAAGGCAGCCAAGGAATATGGTATGCCAGGTAATTATGTAGCAGGGGCTAATATTGCAGGTTTCTTAAAAGTAGCTAATGCGATGAGAGCACAAGGTATAGTATAAAGTAAACTTGTTTTGCTAATGCATCTGAAAATAACTAGTATAATTTCCTTTTATATCATCATCTTTACAATACACTATTCTTGTCTTATCTGCGACAAAAAGGTCGTATCTATTGATATGACCTTTTTTCTTTTTTCTTATAAAACTTATTCCAATATATTGCGTAAAGTCCTATCTGAATTGCTATCAAAAATAATCCATTTAATCCAAAATGTCTTGTATCACTTAACATTACTACAACAAGAGCAATTCCCGGAAATATGTTTATGTATACCAAACCTTTAAATAATCCTTTTTGTTTTTCAGGAAAATTTTGAAAAAATAAAAATGCAAGAAAAATAAAAGCAATAACGCTTTCTTTAGGATATTGCATTTTATGAAACTCTGCAAAATCACTAATTAAAGAACCTATAACTAAAGCAACAACAGGAGTTATTATAGTATGAAAAATCATAAAAATACTTCCTAAGATATTGATAGTACATTTAGCATAGTATTTTATCTTTTCTATGTCTATTGATATACTCAAAAGCTTCTCCTCCTTTCTCCGATAGTCCTTGTTTTGTTATTTAACATTTTACCAGCAAATATTAGCCTTAATCTGTTTCGATTTCATCCAAATCGTATCTTTTGATTAAGTTCATCAGTAACATATATATTTCTTGAAGAAAAAAGTATCATCTTCTAAATATTGTACCATAAAATAACTAAAATGATAACATATTCATCAAATTTGTATTATGTAAAATTGTATAAAAACAAAGTGTAAAACTAACATTTGTTTCAAATACATTTACAGGAAAATTAAACAATGATAGAATAAATATAAACAGTGAACTCGTTTCGCTAAAGCAAAACATAGGGACTTCAGGTATAGACTCTGCTCCCTTCCTCTACAGGCATTTCCTTAAATTTTTATCTAATTCAGTTATTATATTATCCCATGAAAAACTTTCTCTGCATATATCATACGTTATTCTCGACTTACTTTCTAATTCTCTATCATGCATAAGCTTTTTAAGTTTATTTGCTAAATCTTTAATATTATTTTTTTCAACAATTTCGCCATTGTCATCAATAATAATTTCTCTTACAATACCAACATCAGTAGAAACAATAACATCTCCTAATGAAGCAGCTTCAATGAGTGCAAATGCAAAACTCTCAAAATCTGAAGTCAAACAAAATATCTTAGCTTTTTTATATTCCTCAAATAGTTTTTTTCTATCGGAAATCTCACCTTTAAAAATAACTTTATTCTTTAAATGAGGATTGTCTTTAAAGTATTTATCAATGTATACATTAAATTCTTTCTCAATGCTGCCAACTAGTACAAGCTTCCATGCACTATTTTCAACTTCATTGATTTTAGCAAATGCCTCTAAAAGCATACGTGTATTTTTTTCTTCCGCTCCCAATCTAGCTACATTGAGTATAATATTTTCTTTTTTACTATATTCATAGTGAATATTTTCTCTCTCCAAATATTCAAAATCAACACCATTAGGTATATTTATCATTTTATTTTTATATTCAGGAAGCAATTCTATTAGCTGATTATACAATCTCTTTTGCTCAACACTAATTAGATCAACTTTATCCAAATAAATTTCAAGAAATTTTTTTCTAATAAAATCCAATGATTTTATTTTATCGATTAATTTGTGGCTACAATCTAACTTTAAATATATTTTACCATTTGGATTTGTTTTTTTATAAACAAGTGCGTAAAAAAAAGAATACAAAGTAATATGAAATATTTGGAGTATATCTATTTTATGTCCATTTTGTTTTATATACTTAATTCCATCTAAAGTATAATTATTAAATTTATTATCAATAAAATCTATATTCAATCCTTTAACTTCATCTTTTAAATAATCATATTCACCAAGCTTATAACAAGCTAACCATGCATCATAACCAAAAAGTTTATGAAGCTTATACGGCATCATTCCCATTTCCTTAACTAAATTAACATTCCTGCTATTCGGATATAATACACAGTATCTCATAATTTCACCCCAAAACACAAAAATTATTTGCTATTAAAAATACTCTTCAATTCATCTATAGTTACATATTTAAATAAAACAACACCTATAAAATACACTACAATTGCAGATAAAATATTAATAATTACATTTATATTAAAATGCTTAAACAATAATATACTAACAAACATACATAATGTTGGCAAAATAACTTTCTTAATATTACTTACATATGTAGTATATGTAACAGTATTAAAAAATTTCTTCATAAATAAAAAGTTAATAACTTCCGATAGAATAGTAACAATTGCTGCTGCATTTATACCATAAATAGGTATAAATATCAAATTAAAAACCAAATTAAACGATGAAGATATTGCTGTAATAATCAAATATTTTTTCTCCATATTAAATGCATTCAAACCATATCCATATGTTTCCCTCATAAAAAGTATTAAAGCATAAATAAGCAATATATTCAGTGGAATATATGCTGCTTCATATTTTGCTCCAAATAGCAATACTATTATTTCCTTTGATAAAGCTATACCTCCAACGCTAATAGGAATTGCAACTAAAATAACTATCTTACATGTTTTATCAACAATCTCTTTTAATAAATTTTTATCCTTATTGTTAAAATAACTTATAAAAAGCGGGAAAATAGGTACAAAAACAATATTCATCAAATTAGTTATAAAAAATATTATTTTATATGCTGATGAGTAAATACCTAATTCTCTATCACTCCTCAAAAATCCGATAATTATTGAATCAACATTACAATTAATCATTGATAGAATACCTGAAAGCAAAAATGGGACAGCACACTTAATATATACAACCAATTCCTTATTCGGCAAATAAAATTTATATCCAAGCTTTTTTTTATGCCTGTATATATAAGCTTGAAATGCTACTGCAATAACAAGCCCTACCAGATAAAATATAGGTATAAATAATACATCTTTTTCTGTTTTCAGAAAAATAATTATTAATATAAAAGGTATTACATTTTTAATAATACTATATATAGCATTATACTCCATATGCTTTAATCCTGAAAAAAACCAATCTATATTAAAAGCCAATGGAAATAACGTTATACCATACATCAAAAGTATATTTTTAAATATCGTGTCTTCATTAAAAATAAACGCTATTAAAGCTACTATAAAAAAACATATAACAGAAATTAATATTCTTATGCTTACAATACTTCCAACAATACATTCAGCCTTATCACTATTCTTTGCAATTTCTCTTTGACCATAAGTTTGAAAACCAAACAATGTTATCATTGTAAAATAAATCATAATTGATTGAGCAAGACTTAATTTTCCAAATAAAGATACACTAAGAATTCTTGCATAATATGCAACAGTAACAAAAGTTACAAATTGGGATATTAAATTTGCTAAACCAACTGATAAAAAGTTTTTTGTAATGCTTTTTATAGTAAACACCTTCTATTCTTCAACTTTTCTTGTTATAAATCAATGTTTTAATAATAAATACTGGTATTTCTCCAAGTCTTTTAATTCTAAAAGGTTCTTTTACAGTTCTATATAACCACTCAAGTCCCATTTTTATCATCCACTTGGGTGCCCTATTTACCTTGCCTGCTATAACATCAAAGCTTCCACCAACACCCATCAAAATCTTACAATTTAGCCTATCAATATTATCTGCAATAAATAATTCCTGTCTTGGACACCCCATAGCCACAAAAACAGCATATGGTTCCTTTTTTATGATATCTTGTACAATTTCATCACATTTCTTCAAATCAAAATATCCATTATGACTTCCAACAATATCAAGTTTTGGATATTTCTCCCTCAAATTAACGATACAGTTATCTAAAATTTCCTGTTTTGCTCCAATTAAATAAATGCTTTTCCCATCTAACTCACATTGTTTTATTACATTATCCATAAGCTCAATACCCGCAATTTTCTCCTCTACAGGTTCACCTACAATTTTTGAGCAAATAACTGTCCCAATACCATCTGGAATAATAACTGCATTACTATCTGTAAAGCTTTTAAACAATTTTTCATTTTTCAAACCACTATTTAACACCTGAGGGTTCCCCGAAACAATATTTACTTTATCAAATCTATCTATATAATCAAGTAAACTCCTCATATTACCATTAAATATTTTGTAATTTAATATTCTACTAAACACATAAAATTTCCTTTCCATATCAAACTTAAATTAATTCAGTAAATTCCTAGTACCTTCCTTTCCCTTCCTAGCACCTAGTTCCTAATAAGATACTGGTTGTTAAGTCACAAATTTGTACTGGAGACTAGAGACTAAAACAAAGTCACTAATCGCCAATCACCAGTCGCCAAAACATATTGTGACTTAGTCATAGAATAAACACCAGTACCTTCTTTCCCTTCCTAGCGCCTAGTTCCTAATAAGATACTGGTTGTTAAGTCACAAATTTGTACTGGAGACTAGAGATTGGAGATTGGAGAATAGTACCTAGCACCTAATTAGTAGGCTCCTTCTTTTCTAGCCACTGACACTACTGTTAAAAATAAAATCTTAATATCCAATAGAATTGAAAACTCCTTTATATATTTCAAGTCATAATAAATTGTTTTTCCAAGTTCTATTTCTCCCCTGCCACTTACCTGAGCAAGTCCTGTAATACCTGGCAATACCATCAACCTCTGTCTATAACTTTCCGGATAATGTTTAACTACTTCTGGAATTTCAGGTCTTGGTCCAACCAAACTCATATTTCCAAAAAGAACATTAAAAAGTTGTGGTAACTCATCTAAACTGCTTTTCCTTAAAAAACGCCCCACTCTTGTAACCCTGTTGTCATTTTTACTTTGAAATACAAAATTGCTTAAATCATCAGTATCAATATTCAAGTTGAATTTCTTTTCTGCATCGACAATCATGGTTCTAAATTTATATATAATAAACTCTTTACCATCCTTACCTATTCGTACTTGTTTGAATATTGCAGGACCTTTTGAATCAAGCTTAATTGCAATATATATAGCTGAAAATAATGGCAACAATATGATTATACCCACTAGTGATAAAACAATATCAAAAAATCTTTTTATAAAAAATTGTACCTTTTTTTTATCCAAATCGTTTTTCTTGTCTATTAAAATACTGTTTTGCATCATTTAAATTCTTCACCTCAGTTTTGTTTGAAATCCATCACAAATAGCAACTATAATCCAAAAATATGCTGTAACTTTTGGTACAAATAATAAATTGTCAAATAAATTCATAATCATAAATACAATAAGTGAAGCCAATATACCTATAAATATCACTTTATGCTCTTTACTTTTATTTATAAGACTTTTCAGTTTCACAAATATACTCAATATAATACCCATGAAAGGAATAAAACCAATAACTCCTAATTCACTTAGTACTTTTAAGTATGAATTATGAACAGGATACCTAAAATGGTCTATACATTTCAATTCAGGATATTTTTTAGTATAAATATCATAATAAGCAACATAATTACCATTTCCAATGCCTTTAATTGGGTTCTTTTTTATTATTTTTGCTGCTATCTTCCATAACTTAAATCTTAAATCATTCTGAGAATAATTTACAAATTCTCCTAATCTCATATGTACTTTGGGAATAAATAATCCTCCCAAACCAACTCCCAATAACAGCCAAATCAATTTCCAACTGTACAGTATTATTAAAATCAGAATTCCAATTGCAAACCCCAACCATGCATTACGTGAAAAAGTAAGCAAAATATTGATAAACATCAATACAACAATCATACTTAATAATAACTTATTTCTCTTATTCTTTTCACTCATAAATAGCATAATTAAAGGAAAAATAAAAAGAATTAAATAAGCACCGTATGTATTAGGATTCCCAAATGTACCAGTTATTCTATATTTAGAAATAAACTCTCCGCTTTTATATATAAATTTTTCATTCAAGAAAATCCCTGTTGTTCCCTGAATAATTCCCAATATTACCTGAAACACAATTATAGGCAAAACACATATCATAATATTTACATATTTATTTTTTTCATTAACATCATATTTTATTATAAAAAAGAGAATTATATATGTACAAAATCTAATGCTCTCTTTTAATGCGGTTACCTTTTCAAGCGAATAACTTATAGAAAATATCATGCTAGCCAGCAATAACATCATAAAAATACTTACTGGTTCATGAAAAAAATCAAATAATCCCTTAATAAATTTCTGTCTTGTACCCTTATTGAACACCAAGCTAATCATATAAGTTATAATTATTAAAATGAATATATAATCTGCATTGATGTTTTTACCCGCAGCAGTTGGTATTTTGAAGCTAAAAGGAAGCATAATCACATATAAACATATAAAATAGTATATTAAACTCTTCTTCTCTTTTTTCACCACAAATCAACCCATTCCCTTATTAATCAACAATATATATTGCTTTTAATTCTATTTGAAATACCTACTCTATTTGCAATACCTACTTCAGCACTTATAGCCCTTATTGATAAACAATATATTGCTTTTTATATATTATAAATTTTTTAGTATATTTTCCAATTTTCTTGTTATAGCTTCCCTTGAATAGTTCTCTATTACATATTTCCGACCATTTTTCCCCAGAAATTCTCTATACTCTATATCTTTATAGAGTTTTAATACAGCCTCTGCAATATCATCTGAATTCTCTGGTTCAACTGTAATACCTGCATTTGCATCCTTTATAAGCTTTTCCGCCTCTCCTTCTACAGCTAAAATAATTGGTAATTCCGACGCAAGTGCCTCAAACATCTTAGAAGGAAGAGCTCCTTTGAATAAATCCAATTTTTTAAGTGGAATTATAGTTGCATCCATTGAAGCTATTATCCTCGGCATATTAACTTTAGCCTGAACTGGTAGAAAAGTTACATTTTTCAATCCCTTTATAGCTACCATATCCATAAGTTTTTGTTTCTCAGGGCCATCCCCTACGAATACAAATTGAATATCATCATAATTCCTTAATTTTTCAGCTGTATCTATTATTACTTCAAGTCCCTGAGCTAATCCATGTATACCTGCATAACATACAGCAAATTTATTTTCCACTCCAATTTCTTTTCTGAAATCATTATCTCTAAATTTCTTATTGAAAAATTCAGTATCAACACCATTTGTAATCAAATGTACTTTTGATTTTTCAAATCCTCTTTCAACAATGTTATCTACAATGCCTCTTGTTTGACACGTAACAGCATCTGCCTTTTTATAACAGAACTCTTCAAGCCAAGTAGACATTTTTATAAGTGCTTTATTGTGAAGCATACCTAACTTAACAGCAGACTCAGGCCATAAATCAGATATATTAAAAACATATTTTGCTTTTTTCTTTTTAGAAATATAATAACCAGACCATCCTAAGAATAATGGTGGAGATTCTGTTATTACTACGTCCTGATTTTCAATATACTTAGTTCCTGTAAACACTGATGAAAATGTAAATGACAAATAATTCTTAAGACGCTTTGTAAAAGTTTTTTCCTTAGAGACATAAATACTTGTTCTAATAATTTTAATTCCATCAATCTCTTCTTGAACAACTTTTTTGCCCTTATACCCTTCAAATATTTCACCTTTTGGATAATTAGGCATTGCAGTTAAAATAGATACCTCATGACCAAATTTCTTTAATTGCTTTGCAAACTCAAATATTCTATTCTGTGGAGCACCAACCTCTGGAGGACAGTATTGAGTTAAAAATAATATCTTCATTCGTATTCACCCACCATACAATTACATTTTGTCTATTATATTTAATATTTTTTCTGCTGAATTTCCATATCCAAAATAATTTAACTTTTCAGCAGTAGGTTTAAAATTACAAACTCCCTCTAAAATTTTATCTTTATCTGCTCCGACAATCATATTCCATCCATTTTCAACTGTTTCAACCCATTCTGTTTCATCCCTAAGCGTTATACAAGGTTTATTTAAGAAAAATGCTTCTTTCTGAACTCCGCCGCTATCTGTTACTATTTTGGATGAATTTTTCTCAAGCATAACCATATCCAAATACCCAACTGGTTCTATTATTTTTATATTATCATTGAATTTTAAATTATACTCATTCAAATACTTTTGAGTTCTTGGATGAAGCGGCAGCACAATTTGCTCTTTACTTTCATTTAATGCTTCAACAATGTTTCTCAATCTATATTCATAATTCGTATTTTCTGCTCTATGAATAGTTGCAAGAATATATTTATTCTTATCAACATCAATTCTATTTAAAATATCACTCTTTTCCTCAGCAATTTTTCCAAAATGAAGTATTGCATCATACATAACATCACCAACATTATAAACACCGTCTCTGATACCTTCATTTTCTAAATTTTTTACAGCTGTTTCTGTTGGAGTAAACAATAATTTGGATACATGGTCTGTTAATATTCTGTTCTGTTCCTCAGGCATATTCTTATTAAAACTTCTAAGACCTGCTTCAATATGAGCCACTGGTATTAAAAGCTTCGATGCTACAAGTGCACCTGCTAAAGTGGAATTAGTATCTCCATAAACCAATATCATATCTGGTGATTCTTTAATAACAACTTCTTCTATCTTAATCAACATATTACCTGTTTGATATCCATGGCTTCCAGAACCAATATTCAGATTATATTCTGGCTTGGGTATACCTAATTCCTCAAAAAATATATCTGACATGTTTTTATCATAATGCTGCCCTGTATGTATTGTTATTTCTTCAAATTTTTTTCTAATCTTTTTTGAAACCGCAGCAGCCTTAATAAATTGCGGCCTTGCACCTATTATAGTTACAATCTTCATAATATATTCCTCTCTTCCTATCGCTATTTATTACTGAGTAGTTTATTGTAAATATCCTCAACAATTTTAATATTATTTCTCCATAGAGCCTTTTTTTCTATTAATTCAGCATTATAAAAAGACGCTTCCTTTAAGATATTTTTATTGTTAGAACACCATAATATTGCTTGTTCAACTGCTTTTGGATCTATGTTTTCTAATACTAATCCATTTTTACCATTATCAATCCACTCTCTATTGCCAGGCAAATCGCTAACAATAGGAAACAACCCACAACACATGCTCTCAAGCAAGCTTACAGATGTCGAATCTGAATTTGGTATTGAAATAAATACATCATTATCGATAAGCATATCTCCAAGTTCTTCCATGTTGTATTTCCCTGTAAATACAACTTTACTCTCAATATTTAAATCTTTAACCAAATTCTCAAGTTTATTCCTATACGAACCATCTGCAGCTATTGTTAAAAACAAATCTTTGTTTCTCTTAAGTGCCATTGAATATCCCTTTATTATAACATCTATATTGTATATAGGTTCATGCTTTCTATTTGTAATAATTCTTAAACTATTTGATTCAGTATTTATTGACCTTTTGTATGATAATAGATTATCTTCAATACCCATTGGAAATGTATACACTTTATTTCTATATCCACCTAATTCAATGATTCTTTTGGTCATAAATTCTGCATCTGATGTTATAATATCTGCTTTTTTTAGCACATATTGAACAATTTTCTTCATTATAAATGACTGCTCTGGTGCAAGTAAAATATCTGAACCCCATGCTGAAACAACGGTTCTATATCCCTTCATTGTTACAGCATATAAACCACATGTATTTGCTTGATGTGCATGTAGAATATCTGGATTAATGCTCCTTATTTTATTGTGTACTTCACCTTTTTTAAATAAAAAATTTCTTATATTGTAATCTATATAATGCACATGTGCACCCTCAATATTTGAATTGACATGTGATATAACATGTACCTCATGTCCAATATCAACAAAATGCTTTACCCATTTCTGAGTATGAACACTTGATGCATTTGCTAAATAACATATTTTCATAACATACCTCACAACTGATTTTATTATTTTAGGCATTTAAAAGAAAATAACAAATCAAATATACTAGCACACTGACTAGTTATTTTTTTGGAAGATGACTTATGTCTAATACCTTGATCGTTTTAGCTGGAATTCCACCAACTACTGTGTAGTCAGGAACATCTTTTGTAACAACGGCTCCAGCACCAACCACAGCACATTTTCCAACAGTTACACCACATAATATTATAGCATTTGCTCCTATCCAACACCCTTCCCTTAAAATAACTTCTCCTTCTCTTCTTTGATAATACCTTTTAAGCAACCTGTTTCCAACATCTTGATGGGTAAGTATGCTTACCCCTGCTGATAAAACAGCTTCTTTTTCAATTGTTATTTTATTTGCTAAATCGAAAAAAACCTTTCTGCCTATATAACAATTATCTCCTATAGACAAGTAATCATAATTAGAATACGTATTATCAAAAACAATACCCGATTTAATATTAGCACTGCTATGTACTTTGCAATTCAATTTATTTAACACATATGTCAATTTTCTTTCACTGCACTTTTCAACATATTTATTAATAACATAATCGCCTAATAATCTTGCTTCTAACTTCAAACATTTTATTTTTATATCTACTAAGAAATACATTATATTCTTAATAATCTTTTTCATAAGAATTTCCTTCCTTACCATTCAACGATACTAATCCGAAAATCAACCACATTATTAATGTTCCTGTAATTACACCTTTATGATTAAACTCTGTACCAGTAGTAATTGAAAAAATCGCCCATACCATTATAGAAGTAAATATTCCTCTATTCAAGCTATAATTTTTAAATATAGCAACTATTCTATTGATTATTATAATCAAAAATACAATTACACACACTAAACCAAATTCAACGGCAATTTGAAGAACTAAATTGTGAGCCATTTCAAGTGGATAATTAGCAATAGGAATCCTTATTCTATAATCTTTAGGCATAATAAGGTACCCCTTAAGTGCATACTCATTATATGCTGATGCAAAATTTCCTCCACCAATACCAAATGGATTCTTAAATAAAATTGCTGCACTTGTAAAAATAGACTGAACCCTCGCCACCATTGATTCATTACTAAAAAATATTACATGCACTCTTCCTCTGTGAAGTATAAATGGTATAATCCATCTAGAACCCACCAAAATTAAGGCTGTAAAAGCATACACAAATTTCTTGTATTTTTTACTGATTAGTATTATAAATACCGCAAATATTGAACTAATCCAAGCTCCCCTAGAATATGTAACAAATAAAGCACTCAAATAAATCGCTAGAGAAACATACAAAAATATATTTTCTTTTTTATTCTTTTTATTATATAAAATTTTCTCAGATAATATTGGGAAAACAGTAATCAATATACCTGCAAAAATATTTATATTATGGTATCCAAAAGTAATCAAATATCTTCTGCTCTCTATCATATTGAAAGGAATATGATTTTTAAATATTTGAGAAAATCCATATAAACAACTCAAATCAATACTTAATATCAATGAATAAAGTATTTTATCTATTTCATTTTTTTCAAATATAGCAACAACTGTCACCATAAACATTATAGGAATTAATACACCTAAATAAGCAGCACCTATGCTTTTCATAATGTTTTCAGAAAAAATACTTGAATTAAGTGCAAAAATAATAAATATTATAGATAGCACTATGAATTTTGCATTTAATGAATTTTTATATATCAATAGACGCTTTAAATAAGCTATAATCCTTTTGAAATTAGCTATAAAGACAAACTGAATATATATAGCTTCATACGTAAACTTGAAAAATAGAAAATCAAAATAGCAAATTTTCCTAGCAGTTACCAGTATAGGAAATGATATTATGAATAACATAATAGATTTTTTTATATCAATAAATGAATAGTATAGTTCAAATAGCAAAAAAGCTGTAGCCATTGAAAACATTCCTGCATCCTTTATTCCAACACTCTTTCTTAGAATAATTCCAGGAATCATTGAAATTGCTAATATAATTAAAATAGCCTTTAAATTATCTTTAATAATCCTCTTAATACTCATAATTACCCTCTTCTCTAAAATTTATCAATCAACAATACTGCCACTTAATTTCATTTGCATACTGTACTAATCCTCAATGAACTTACTAAAATCAAAATTATAGTAATCAATCATAATTTTACAGTATTTTGCATAACTATAATTTAGCTTATTAATAGCATCTTCAACTGAAATGTTTCCCCTTATAGAATCATAAAATAAATTTTTTGTAAGATTAATATCGTAATTGATGAAAATTGTAGGATCATATATTTCATTGGTAAAATTATCATCTTTATTGTATTCTTCATAAATATCATTTTTTACGACCTTATCTTTAAAACAAGTAGGTAAACCTTTTTTAGCAGCTAGTATATCCATATTTACATTTTTACTCAAAAGCCACTCATAAACTTTTTTAACTGCTTCTTTATGCTTTAACTTTTCTTCAACTTTTTCATTATCGTTTTTTTCTTCTTCTTTTAAATCAACATTTTTATTAACCATGAAGCATTTATAAGTACCTGTATAATAATACTTATTACTATCACCAATATTTATTTTAGGTAAATCGCTTATTCCAATATCAAATTTTAAAGGTCTTATGCCCTCAAAAAAATATTTATCTTCAAATGTACTAAGTATCATAGCAGTCTTTCTATTTGCAAAATCTTCTCTTACATGTATCTTTGTTTTCTTGTCAAAGTCAACATCTATTAAGCCCTCTGCGTACATCTTTCTATAAATATTCAATATATCTTTAGCATAATCAAAATTAAACTTTCCATTTTTATAATCCCAAAATGTAGTATATATACTTCCCTTATTTACACTCATTTCGCCTATTGAAATTCTAAGCTCCTCAAGATAGTATGCTGGAAATTCAAATGGGACAATATCAGGGTAAGCCTTCTTTATTTTTTTTGCATATTCAATCACATCTTGCCATGTTTTAGGTTGAATATTAGTATCGATTCCCGCTCCTTTTAATATTTCCTTATTCCAAACGAATTTAACGTCATTTCCTAATACCTTAACTCCCATAGGTTCCTTTTTATAATATAAAAAATTATTTTTTCCTATTTTATCTACATCAATTCCCAACTCTTTCATAGGCATAATTCTATCATATCTGAACAATTGATAAAAACCATATTGAAATATATCAACTTTATTGTTGTTCGCAACAGCAGTTCTCAACATATTTATATAGTCATCACCATAAACTTGAAGATTTATGTAAATATTATCTTTATTGTATTTATTATATTCCCTCACTTGAAATTTTCTTGTCTCTGAATCATAATCATCCTTAAGCCAAATAGTTACTATTTCTTTGCCCTTTAAAAGTTCATCTCGTTTTGCTTGAAGTTCTTTGTTATCTGAATAAGCCTTAACTTTTACTAATGTAGATAATGTTAAAAATACTATAACAATCCAAATATATAATCTATAATTTTTCATCATACTTCTCATTTTATCACCCTTTTATTAATTTTATAATACTCTCACTTGCTTTTGGCTCAGGTGAAGCAGAGTTCACTCCTGAAGCCTCTATGTTTTGCTTTAGCAAAACGAGTTAACTATTTATTTTTAGTTCTAATGCTTCTAATCGGTAAAACTTCACTTAACTCCTTTACTTTTAGCAATTTAAGTAAAAGAGCATAACTTATTATACCAACAAATGTTGATAAACAAATTTTAAGAGCCAAAAATGCAACACTATTTTTTATAAAAATTATATTTAGATATTTGTATGCTACATAAACCACTGCTGCCATAATAACACTCGATATGAGCGACTTTAAAAATGTAATTATTGATTTATTATAATTTATTCCTTTTAGTTTTATATTAAGTTCAATAAACATTATAATAGCAACAACACTTACTGAGATTGTTGTAGCAGTTACCAAACCATTAATGCCATAAATTGGTGTCAAAATAATTACTAGCAAAATATTCAATCCAATCTGTATAAATCCATTTATCATTGGTGTAAGTGTATCCTTTGAGGAGAAAAATACTTTTCCTAAAATATCCATAAAAGAATATCCTATTGCAGAAAACACCAAATATCTCAAACACTGTGAAGTCACTCTTGTAGCTTCACTCGTAAATTTTCCATGTTCAAAAACCAATTTAACTACTGGTTCACTCAATATAAATAGCCCTAGCACTAGCGGAATAACAATTATGACTATTATATTTAATGCTTTTACTATCAAAGCATTAAATTCTTCAGTAGCATTTTCTGTGAATTTTTCCGTAAGCTTTGGGTAAAATACTGTTGTGATGGATACAATAAAAACCTGATTTATTAAAGAAGTAAGTCGCGTAGCGTAACTTACTATGGCAACACTCCCTGCTGGAAGTGTCGATGCATAATTATTAGCAACCATAACATTAATTCTGCCAACAGCAGTACTGATAATAATAGGTACTGATAGTATAAGCATTTTTCTAATATTTGTATCTTTAAAATTTATATAAGGTTTATATTTGTATTCTTTCATAAATGGTCTTTGTATAAAAAGCTGAATGATTGATCCTATCAAATAAGCTATAATAGCAGCTACCACACCATATTTATAGAATATAACCACACCTACAATGATAGCCATATTTGCAACTATGCTGGTAAATGCTGGTTGCAAAAATATATCATAAGACTGCAAGTAGCCTGTATAAAGACCGTTTATAGCAAAAAATATTATCGAAGGCATTACTATCTTAGTCAAAAAAGAGGTTTTTGCTATCTGTTCTGGTGTAAATCCACTCGCCATGAGTTCAGTTAATTGAGTTGAAAACAGAGTACCCACTAAGGTCAAAGCCAAGCATATCAAAAACACTATGTTTAAAATATTATTAAAAAACATATTAGCTTTTTCTTTATCTTTCTTCACATTTGAAAATACTGGTATAAAACTCACAGTCAATGCAGCACCAATGCATCCATAAAACAGCTGTGGAATATTGGTTGCAGTAGTATACATATCAGTTATTCTGGTTGCACCAAAATATCCTGCAATCAATATATCTCTTAATACTCCCACAGTCTTGCTTAATATAAGTACAATGGTAATCATTGCACTGTATTTCGCCATATTCTTAACTTTAGTCATTTTTTCCTCCGATTTTCTCATAGACTTTTATCAATTTTTTGCTCTCAGCTTCCCATGAATACTTATCCTCAATTTCTTTTCTTCCTATTTCACCCAATTCATTTAATTTGTCATAATCATTAATCAAATAAATTATCTTCTCTGCAATATCAACTGGTTCCTCTGGATCAGCCATAATACCAAACTTACCGAATTCATTTTTCCAGTAAGGAAAATTCGACATGATTATAGGAACACCGCAAGCCATGTATTCAAATACTTTATTTGGAAGTGCGCCTACGTGATTTGGTACAGGCAAGAAATTAATTATTCCAATATCGGAAGCTTTAATATATGAATACACATCTTCTTGCTTTTTATGTCCAAAATATCTAGTATAGTTCCATCCTTCAAGCTGCATACATTCACTCTCGTATTTTGAATCTTCCCAAGTTCCAAGCAACCATAACTCTATTTCACCCTTTAAAATTCCAACTGCCTTTATTATCTCTTTTATTCCTCTTATTTCTGTCAATCCACCCGCATAAACAATAACAGGTTTATCATGCTCGATATCAATTTTTTTAGCTCTATCTATTATTGATATTATAGGTAAATTCCTTATCACTTCAACTTTATCACTTGGAAACTTTTTACTTATACCAGGAGTAACAGTAATGATTCCATCAAACGCTTTAGTTGTTAACTTTTCAATACCAGAATATAAAAATGAAATAGCTTTTCTAAACCCCTTCCAGCCTAACCATTCTTTTGTGAGAATCTGCATTGGAACATCCTCATGCACATCATAAATTACTTTTTTGCCTTTCAATTTAAGTAAAAGACCTATAAAAATCAACTCTGGATCATGGAAATGATATATATCAGCATTTATCTTTTTAGCTTTTTTATATGCTTCAAAAGTCTTCTTAAATATTCTTACAAATCTATTCTGATTTTGGGACAATGGTATAATATTAACACCATCTACACTTTCATTCTTATCATGTGTAACTATAAAGCTCACATCATAGCCATATTTTGATAAGGTTTTGCACTCTTTATGAAAAATTCTAATGTCAAATGCCCTATGAACTGTTGAAATATGACAAACCTTAATCGACATAATTAATCCTCCAAACCACAAAATAATTATTCTTTAACAAAAAAATCATTCGTTTCCTTTATTCTGTTTTTCAATACTTCAATATTTAAATCTTCATTTTTTAAGTTAAAAAAATCCTTTTTAAACTCCTTAAACATGATATCGTTTTTGCATTTAAGTCTATTGAACAATTCTCCCACATTACTAACAAATGGTACTTTATATTCTATTAAGCAATCAATATACCACCAACCCGGAAATTTAACAACAAAGGTTGGCACATCATAAATCAATGCTTCATAATGACATGTAGAATAGCAAGACAAGTGAATTTTACTTATACTAAGGCACTCATAAACACTTTCAAATATCGAAAATTCAACTCTATCTAAGTTTAGAATTTGTCCATAGAGTTCCTTATAGTTCATAACTTCATTTGGATGAATTTTCACCAAAATATTGATATTTTCATCATATTCTAAAAGCTTTTTTACGAATTCACACCAATAATTAGCATAAAGTTCTCCCTGTGTAGTTATAACGAAGTCATATTTATTATTTTTTTTCTGCATATTCTTATTGTCAATAATTTTTTCAAATAAATAAGGATATCCATACTCAATTATTTTTAATTCATTCTCTATATTCATTCCACTTATTATTCTCTTAAAATGAGAACCAAACACACATAAATAATCTGGTACTGGATCATTTATGTCAATTTTTTTATTATATCTGTATCCTAAATGTTCCTCACTTATCATACCATGCTGAAATTCTACAACATTTATACCTAACGTCTTAGCCGCATACACAAAAAGCAAATGCGTAGGACTATACGCACATTCCACATAAATCACTGATGGTTGAATACTCTTTATAATTTTTAGTGCTTTTTTATATCCTTTAATAATAACTGCTGTATTTTGTAGAACTATTTCAACTAAATTAATATTCAAACTGTACTTATCATAAATATACCTTTGGACAGGCATGAATTTATTTACAATCAATTTAACTTCTTCTTTTTTTAATATAAACTTATACATTTTTCTGCATAAATTTATATAGAGTGCAATATTGCTCATATTATAGCATTGATTTGAATAATAATTCTTAATAAATCCTCTACCGCTCAGTGTATTCAATACTGCATAAGAATGTTTATCATCATACTTTCCTATATAATCAAAAATAATATCAAAATATTTTCCATCAACACAATCTCTTCTCAAATTAGTATTAGAAATACATAAAATATCCGTTTTATTAAACTTTTGAGGAATAATATTTATATTTTTTATGAATTTAAAATAAGAAAGTTTTGATACCAATTTAGATGATTTTTTGTAACTATCATTATTAAAAACTTTTCTTGAAAACTCAAGTACCTCAAATGTTTTTAGTCTACTCATCCACCATACATTAAATCCTCTTATTTTAAAATCAAACAGATCAAACTGCTTCTCAATATCTATCACAATATCAGTTGTTTGTACCATAAAACTGCTCCTTAGTACAGCACTAATAGTCAAAATTTACTTTGAGTATTCTTTAATAATGCTGCATATTTTATCTATTTCACATTTTTTAATTCCTACAGAACTAGGTAGATTAATTCCTTTTTTTGAAAGCTCAAATGTAATATCCATTTTACCATGTTTGCACCCCTTATAAGGTGGCATTTCATGAACAGGCATAAAAAACGGTCTCGATTCTATACCTTCATATTCCAATATCTTTATCAATTCATCTCTTGAAATACCATATTCGTCTTCAATAACTATTGAATACAACCAGTGGCAGTTAACAGCCCACTCCTTTTGTACAGGCAATGTTATACCACTAACATCACTTAATTTTTCTGAATAATACTGCGCATTTTTTCTTTTAATATCTATATACATTTCAATATTTTCTAATTGCGCTACTCCAAATGCTGCAAGAAGATTAGGCATCCTATAATTATACCCTATTTCAGGGTGATAAAAAGATTTATTGTCATTTACCACTTTTGTCTGTGTAGATAAAAATTTTGCCCTTTCACCAATTCTGTCATCATTTGTGATTAGCATACCACCTGCACCTGTAGTTATCAACTTATTCCCATTGAAACTAAAACACCCAATATTTCCTATTGTTCCCACTTTATTGCCTTTATATTCTGAACCCAGTGCCTCAGTTGCATCTTCAATAACGTACAAATCATACTTTTTAGCTATACGCATAATATCATCCATATCAACAGGATGGCCATAGATATGTACTGGCATAATAGCTTTTGTATTACTAGATATCATTTCCTCTATTTTAGTTGTATCCATCACAAAAGTATCTCTACAAATGTCTACAAAAACCGGTTCTGCTCCTGCATATTTAATAGCATTAACAGGTGAAATAAAAGTCATTGAAGGTACTATTACTTCATCACCTTTGCCAATTCCCAAAGAAACCAATGCCAAATGCAATGCTGCAGTTCCATTAACCGTTACAACTGCTTCTTTACTTCCTATATACTCATTGAATCTATCTTCAAATAAATTCACATAGCTCCCTGCTGATGAAACCCAATTAGTGTCAATGCACTCTTTTATATATTTCCACTCATTGCCTTTAATCTCTGGTATACACAATGGTATCATTGTACTTTTCACATCCCTTGTATATCGATATTAATTATATTACACATTGTAAATATCCGTTTTAAAATATTCCATGTTATTTTTAATCCAATCAACTGTTTCAGTAAGTCCTTCTTCAAGACTGTATTTAGGCGTCCACTCCGTTAATTGTTTTATTTTTGTATTGTCTGCCCATAATCTATTTACTTCGCTTTTTTCAGGTCTTATTCTTTCTTTATCACAAATAATTTTAACATCTTCTCCAATTATTCTTATTATTTTATGAGCTAAGTCCCCTATACTTATCTCACTATTTGAACCTGCATTTATAACTTCACCAATAGTTTTATCGCTTTCAGCTATTTTAATAAATGCTTCCGCAGTATCCTTAACATAATTAAAATCTCTTGTTGGTGATAAGCTTCCTAGCTTTATCTCTCTTTTTCCAGCCAACACTTGTGAAATAATAGTAGGTATAACTGCTCTTGCTGACTGCCTAGGACCATATGTATTAAATGGTCTAATAGTAGCTATAGGTAAATTAAAACTCCTGTAGTAGCTTTCAGCCATTTTATCCGCTGCTATTTTTGAAGCTGAATAAGGTGATTGACCTTGCAGAGGATGTTTTTCATCTATTGGAACATACAAAGCTGTACCATATGTTTCACTTGTAGATGTGTGAATAATTTTTTCCACATCATATTCTCTACAAGCTTCAAGTACATTTGTAGTACCTTGTACATTTGTCTTTACGTAAGCCATAGGAGATAAATATGAATATGGTATTGCGATTAATGCTGCTAAATGAAATACAACATCTTGTCCTTTAACTATTCTCTTTACTGAATCATACTCTCTAACATCACCTGTTACAATATTTATATTCTCCTTAATATTTTTATCAAATGTATCAATCCATCCCCAGCTATTAAATGAATTATATTGCACGAGTGCAGTAACTTTCGCCCCAATTTCAACTAATTTTTCTGTTAAATGGCTTCCAATAAATCCTTCTGAACCTGTAACTAAAACATTTTTGCCTTTTAGATTCATTTTTATTTCTCCTCACTTCTATATTTTAGAAAAATTCTCGCTTACGGTTTTATAATCCTTCATTTGACCTATATCAACCCAATAATCTGTTATATTATATATTCCTGCTCTGTACCCTCTAGTAATTACATTTTCAATAAAATCTGTCATGTTGTAATACTCATTATATGGTAGGAATTTTAATATATATGGATTGATAACATAAATTCCTCCATTTATATGATAACTATATATAGGCTTCTCTTGTAATGATTTTATAATAGCATTCTCTGTGGTCATTACACCATAAGGTATCTTTACCTCATAATTTCGTGCTCCAACAGTGATATCAAAATCATTACTAATATGATAATTTAAAAATGCGTCAAAATCTATTCCTGTTAAAATATCACCATTTATTACTATAAACGGCTTATTCAATTTATCCTTTGCCAGACTTATTGAACCAGCCGTACCTAACTTCTTATTTTCTTTTACATACTCTATATTAACATTAAAGTTGCTTCCATCCTTAAAATAGTTTTCAATTATTTCTCCTTTATAGTTTAAAGAAATAATAAAATTCGTATATCCATATTCTCTAAACTGCTCTATAATCAGTTCCAATATGGGTTTATCTCCTACTGTTAACATTGGCTTAGGTATTTTATCTGTTAAAGGTCTTAATCTAGTGCCAAGCCCTCCAGCAAGTATAAAAACATAATTTTCCTTTTTATCATAACATATAATATCATTAAAGAAAATCAAATCCAATATCTTTTTATTCTCATCAACAAGAGGCAATTGCCTTATACCATATCTCAACATGTACTCTTTAACTTTCTTTTTATCGTACATGTGTGTTATGTATTTAAAATTTTTATTGTAAATACTCTTTATGCTATCTTCCAATTTATACCCTTTAAGAAGTGCTCTACGTATATCTCCATCAGTAATAGTTCCTAAAAGCACTTTCTCTTCGTTAATCACAAATACCGCTCCAATGCGATTTCTATCTATATTTTCCATAGCCTTTTTTATGGTAGCATTAGAATCTATTAAATAACATTTTTTAATAGCTCTTTTCATTTTTTCACCTACAATCAATGATTTTTGCTGGTACACCAACAGCTTTTGCACCATCCTCTATATCATTTACAACAACTGCTCCAGCACCTATTATAACGTTATTTCCTATATCAATTCCCTGTAAAACTGTGCTTCCAGCACCTATATGAGTATTATATCCTATTGTAACTCCTCCACACAAACAAGCTTTCGGTGATATATGAGTGTTGCTATCTATATTACAATCATGTTCTATAACTGCTCCAGTATTTACAATGCAATTCTCACCAATTATTGCTCCTGCATTTATAACAGCACCAGCCATAATGCATGTTCCTTCTTTTATTTCAGCATATGAAGATACAGTAGCATTTTTGTGCACAAGAACAGGTATTATAAAACCGACTTTCTTTAATTTCTTGAATAATTTATATCTTACTTCTATATTTGTTAATGCTCCAATGCATACAAAAGCATATTCAACTCCTTGCATGTACAAACTATCAAGTATATTATCATCACCAATAATAGGAACATCAATAACATATCCTAAATTCCTATTTTCATTTTGTAAATACGAACCAGCTTTATCTGTTATACCCACAATTTCAAATTCATTTATGCTCTTTATTATATCAATAATAACTTTACAGTGTCCACCTGCACCAATTAAAACTATTTTTTTCATATATTCACCCTTTACATTAATACACATAAAACATATTTAAAAATAAAATATCTAAGAGAATTTCTAATAAGTAATCCTCTTCTGTATTAAATTGTTATCTATTTTAATTCTGCTCAAAATATCAGCAATCCTACTACCTGCATTACCATCTCCATATGGATTTTCGCATTTATTTAATTGGTTTCTAAATTTTTCATCATACATAGCTTTTTTTATACCATATATAACATTTTCTCTGCCATAATCAACATCAATAACATTACAAGCTCTAAGCCTACCATTTTGTCTTGTCCCTACATTAACCACAGGAAGTTTAAAGCTCGGTGCTTCTATTATTCCTGAAGAAGAATTCCCAATCATAACATCAGCATATTTTAATAAACTCAAATATTCAATCTGACTTAAATTCTTAAATACTCTTATAAAAGAATGTCTTTCTCTATATTCCTCAATAACTTTAATTATTTCACTACCACCATTATCGCTATTGGGATATGTAATAATAGTTGGAACTCCAAACGAAACAACAGCTTCCATTGTTTCTCTTATCTGCCACTCAACATATTCTCTTTCTGTTGTTACAGGGTGCTGTGTCAATAAAAACATTCTATCACTATTCAAATCAAATCTCTTTATAAATTCCTCTTTTGTTAAATACTTAGTATTTTTTATATAATCTATACCCGGAGCACCAACTACATATACATTCTCTGCTTTTTCCCCAAGTTTAATTATTCTTTTTTCACTATCCCTTGTAGCAGGAAAATGAATATGAGATAATTTCGTTATTGCATGCCTAATAGATTCATCAACAGTACCTGTAACCTCTCCACCATGAATATGTGCGACAGGTATGTTCATGTGAACAGCTGCCGTTGCTGCTGCTAGCATTTCCCCTCTATCCCCTAATATCAAAAGAATGTCTGGCTTTATTCTATTCAAGCTTTCAGCAATTTTCACTAATGCAATTCCTACTGACTTTGCCATAGAACATCCAGTATCCTCATGTAAAATAGTTTCAAACTTATCAGCTATATCAAAACCATCCTTAATTATTTCATTAACTGTCATACCATATTTAGCTTCAAGATGCATGCCGCATACCATAATATTAAGCTCTAATTCTTCTCTTTTTTCTATCTCTTTAAGAACACTATAATAAATTCCATAATCTGCACGTGTACCAGTTAAAACAGCAATTTTTCTTTTCATTGTATCACTCCAAAATCAATCTGTTCATCCTTATTAATGTCTTTTCTTGCCTTCTTGCCAACGATTTCTTTATAAAATTTTGGCATAAGACCTGTTCCTGGACGTTTAAAATCCAAATCATTAAATGTTATAACTTCCCCTGCTTTAATGTTACGAGAAGCAACAATACTTTTTCTTGCTGCCTTCATGGTATCTATCTCACTTTCTCTACATACCTTAATTCCATCGCCTAATGCTCTTTCAACTTCCCGTATTTTTTCAACCATAAATTTAAATTCAAATGGCTCTAATGAAGCACTATGATCTGGCCCTTCCATATCTCTATCCAACGTTAAATGTTTTTCAATAACAGCTGCTCCTCTCGCAGCTGCAATTAAAGGTATTGTTATCCCTTCCGTATGGTCTGAATAACCAGTAATAACTTTAAATGCTGACCTAATCGTATCAATTGCACGCAAATTAACGCTATCCGTATCAGCAGGATAATTTGATGTACAATGAAGTAATATTATTTTATCATTATTATTCTGTTTTATAGCAAAAACAGCATCTTCAATGTCAGATAAATTAGCCATACCACATGAAAGTATTATAGGTTTATTATATTTAGCTATATGTTCAATAAATGGAACATTAGTCAAATCACTTGAACCTATTTTAAATGCATCAATACCTATTTTATTCAAAAAATCGGCACTTTCAAAATCAAAAGGAGTAGACAAAAAAATCATATTATTCATTTTACAATATTCCTTCAATTCCATAAAATCAGAAAAACTCAGTTCAAGTCTTTTAAGCATATTAAACTGAGTATATTCTCTGCCAATATTATTTTTTTGATATTCTGCCATATCAGCATACTCTGTTACCAAGTTTTCAGCTTTAAACGTTTGAAATTTTACAGCATCAGCACCAGCATAAATAGCAGCATCAATCAACTTTTTAGCTGTATTTATATCTCCATTATGATTCACTCCAGCCTCTGCAATAATAAATGTTGGATTTCCGTTTTCTATAAAATGCCTATCTATATAAATCATATATAACTCCTTCTTTTTAAAAAATATTCCGCTAAAACTATGTCCTTTGGCTCATCAATATCTATTGATCTCTCTTTATCCATTATAAATGGTATAGTATCATCATTCACAAAAGCCCTCTCACTATATATCATTTCAACTGAACTTATATAAATAGCGCCATTGAATATATAAAATTTTGGTAGCTCTTGCCTTCTCAAATTGCTTTTATTACAATCTACTATTTTAAACATTCTATCTTTTTCAATTGTTCTCATAAGAATAGGATTTTGATAAGCTTCACACATACTTACTAATGATTTACTCTTAAATTCAACAATCCTCTCAATGGCGCTATCAATATCTTCACACATTCTAAGTGGTGATGTTGGTTGAAGAAGCACCACATAATCGTACAAATCATAAGTATCTTCTAAACGCTGCAAACAGTCTATAACAACATCAATTGATTTTGCACTATCGCTCGATAGTTCTTCACTTCTTATAAAAGGAACTTCAGCACCATAATTCAATGAAACTTCCTTTATCTTTAAACTATCAGTCGAAACAATAACTCTATCTATATATTTAGATTTCTTTGCTTCTTCAACAGAATACGCTATAAGAGGCTTCCCACATAAATCAATAATATTTTTATTTGGTATACCTTTTGAGCCTCCTCTAGCTGGTATGATTGCAATAATTCTCTTACCATTAATCATAATATCACCTATTGATTTTCTAACAATTGATCTTCTGGTACATCTCTTATAACTTTTGCAGGATTACCAGCAACAATTTTAGCTTCTTCAATATTTTTGGTTACAACACTTCCCGCTGCTGCAAATCCATCTTTTTCAATAACCTTACCAGGCAAAATAGTAGCCTGTGCACCTATTCTTCCACCTTTTTTAACAGTAACACCTTTAAAGTGCTTAAATCTTTCTTTAGATCGTGCAGCAAAATTATCATTTGATGTAACAACTCCTGGTGCTATAAACACATAATCCTCTAATGTAGAATAAGCAGTAATATACGCATTTGTTTCAAGTTTACAATACGAACCTACCTCACAGAAATTTTCGATTGCAACTCCTCTACCTACTATTGTTTTTTCACCAACAGTTACATTTTCTCTTATAGTTGCCAAATCAGCAATTAAAGTTTTATTTCCTATTTTACATCCACAATAAATCACAACACCAGCCCCAATTAAACAATCATTTCCAATTATCGCTGGAGGTAATTTTTCTTCATCCTTAAAAACACTATTAACTGATCTCATTGGCTGCTTTCCTATAACGGTATTATCATCAATTCTCACATTATTTCCTATTTTAGTTCCTTCATAAATAACAACATTACTGCCTATTACACAATTATCTCCTATAACAACATTATCTTCAATTACAACAAAATGACCAATATTAACATTATCTCCTATTGTACTTTTTTCAGAAATGTACTTCATATACTAATTTCCCTTCCTTTTCATATCCAAAGTTGAAAAATTCTCTAATGGGAATTTCACAGGCATACCAGTTAGTCTAGATTTATAAGCTGCAAGTATAATACTCATTGCTTTTTTACCTTCTTCACCATTTATAAGTGGTTCATAGTCATTATTTACTGCATCTATGAAATTCTTGAAAAGAGGCGTATGTCCAAATCCATATACTGAATCAGGATCTTCCTCTTGAGCTTTCAATATTTCTTCCTCTGAATCTAATTGATCGTAAAATCTCCATGTTTCTATTTTATTAACAGCAAGTCCTCCAATACACACAGTGCCTTTTTCCCCAAAAACACTCAAAGTTTCTTCTAAATTTTTAGGATAAACACATGCACTGCCTTCTACTATTCCAATAGCTCCATTCTTAAATCTTATTATTATTGCACCAAAATCTTCTCCCTCAATGTCTCTTAAAAAAGTATCACACTGAGCATATACAGTATCTATTTCTCCTCCCATCATCCATTGGAGTAAATCTATATTATGTATACACTGATTCATTAGGGTACCGCCATCTAATTCCCATGTTCCCCTCCATGGTGCCTGTTTATAGTAATTCATGTTTCTATTCCAAAGTATTCTTGCAGTTCCATTTACAAGCTTCCCAAATCTATTGTTTTCTATAGCATTTCTTAATTTTTGTATAGGTGGATTAAATCTGTTTTGATGACTTACAGCTAATTTAACATTATTTTTTCTTGCTGTTTCTATCATTTTATCTGCATCTTCAATAGAGAGTGCCATGGGCTTTTCACATATTACATGCTTACCATTATTCATGCAATATATTGCAATATCAGTATGATATCCGCTCTCAGTTGCAATCGTTACAACATCAATGCTCTCTTTATCAAGCATTTCTTTGTAATCCGTATAAACATTCACACTGACAGATTCATTCTTATTATCCAAATACTCATTCTTTCTCGTAATAGCTTTGTTTTCATCAATATCACAAACCGCCACTAAAACGGCTTCTTTATCATTATTTATAATACCTTCTATGTGTTTATAAGATATCCTTCCACAGCCAATAATAGCAAACTTCAATTTTCCCACTTTGTTCACCTCATCCTTGTTGATTTACACTTACAGTTTATTTATTTTTAATCTATTCTCCTTAACGTCTTTAGTGGCATTTCTAGTATCATATAATATTTTCGCATTATTAACCACAAATTCATAATCGTAACAGCTGTGGTCAGTTGTTATAATTACAATATCCGCTTTATCTATAAATTCTCTATAATCAACAGATTTATATTGTTTACCATTATGCTTAAATTCAGATACATAAGGATCATTATAATAAATATCCGCACCATTTCTTTCTAGGTGTTCTATTACCTTTAATGTAGGTGATTCTCTCATATCATCAATATCCTTTTTATATGCAACTCCCATTAATAATACTTTTGAACCATTTAAAGCTTTTTTATGATTATTTAATAGTTTCATAGCATTATCCACAACAAATTCAGGCATAAAATCATTTATTTCTCCTGCTGTTTCAATTAATCTAGTATGATAATCATATTCTCTAGCCTTATATGTCAAATAAAACGGATCTAGTGGAATACAATGTCCTCCTAATCCTGGACCTGGATAAAATGCCATAAATCCATATGGTTTTGTTTTAGCTGCTTCTATTACTTCCCAAATATCTATTCCCATCTTTTTGCATAATATAGCCATTTCATTTGCTAATCCAATATTTATATGTCTGAATGTATTTTCAAGTATCTTTTCCATCTCAGCAACGGCAGGTGATGAAACAGGGTACACTTCACCTTCTAATACGTTTCTATATAACTCTGCTGCTACTTCTGTACACTCTTTAGTACATCCCCCTACAACTTTAGGAGTATTTTTAGTATTGTAGTACTTGTTACCTGGATCCACTCTTTCTGGTGAAAATGCTAAAAAGAAATCCACTCCACACTTCAATCCACTTTCTTCTAATATAGGTTTAACTATCTCTTCTGTTGTTCCTGGATAAGTAGTACTCTCTAGTACAATAAGCATACCTTTATGTAAATATTCAGCTACACTTTTAGTAGAACTAATAACATATGATACATCTGGTTGTTTAAATTTATCTAGTGGCGTTGGAACACATATTGCAACCGCATCAACTTCTGATACAAAACTATAATCAGATGTAGCCTTTAATTTTCCTTCTTTCACCAAACTCTCAAGCTCAGAATCAACAACATCTCCAATATAATTGTGCCCTTCATTCACCATATCAACCTTTTTATCTTGAACATCGAATCCTATAACTTCATATCCTGCTTTTGCTTTTTCAACTGCAAGTGGTAATCCCACATATCCTAGTCCAACAACTCCAAGTTTTGCTGTCTTATTATTTATCTTATCTATTAAAATATTTTTCATATCAATCACCTCATAATTATCTTTATAAAAAGAATTCTTTTATTTTATCGCACACATATTTCTGCTGTTCATAATTTATCTCTGGATATAAAGGAATTGCAAATGTCTTAGTACATGCTTCCTCTGCTTTAGGTAAATCTCCTTTTTTATAGTTCAAATGTTTATATACATCTTGAAGATGTACTGGCACAGGATAATATATTCCAGTTGCAATATCGTTTTTCTTTAAATAGTCCACTATTTCATCCCTATATTTTGATTGAATAGTATATAAATGATAAACATGCTTGCTATTTTCTCTTTCCGTTGGAAGCACTATATCATCTAAATCCTTCAAAAGTTCATTATAAATATGAGCCTTTTCATATCTAGCATCATTCCATTTATTGATATATCTGAACTTAACTCTTAATATTGCAGCTTGAATTTCATCTAATCTTGAATTATATCCTATTGCTTCATGATTGTACTTTTTCTTACTACCATGCACTCTTATTAATTTTATTTTTTCAGCCAATTCATCATCATTTGTAACAATCATTCCTCCATCGCCATAAGCACCTAAATTCTTAGTTGGATAAAATGAAAAACATCCTACATGACCAATAGAACCAGCTTTTCTTCCTTTATACTCTGCTCCAATTGCTTGACAAGCATCCTCTATAACATATAAATTATGCTTATCAGCAATCTCCATTATTCTATCCATATCACACATATTTCCAAATATATGCACAGGTATAATAGCCTTTGTTTTTTCAGTTATAAGTTTTTCAATGCTATTTGTATCTATACATAATGTATCTTCTTCTATGTCTGCAAAAACAGGCTTAGCACCTAAAACAGATGTTGTTTCTGCTGAAGCGAAAAATGTGAATGGAGTTGTAATAACCTCATCTCCATATCCTATTCCCATTGCCTTTAAAGTAAGCATCAACGCATCTGTACCACTTGCGACTGATATACCATGCTTTGTTTCTGTAAATGCTGCAATTTCTTTTTCTAATTCTTTTACATTAGGTCCCATTATAAAATGAGTTGTTTCCAATACTTCCTTTATAGCTTCATTAATTTCATTCTCAATTGTTCTATACTGTGCCTTTAAATCAAGCAAATTAATTTTCATAAGCACACTCCTTTATATCGTTTTTTGATTTGTTTGCATTTTTGTGGCTTTTATTTAACTCTAAATCAACATTCTTTTTATCATTTTTAGTTCTAGTGTAAGTTGGAACCTTTCTTTGCATTACTTCAAATATCCTTTCTGTATCACCATCATTAAGGACATTTTTAAATTCATCTATTGATTCATTTATAAAATCCATATCAATATTCATAGGTTTTTCAACAAAAATCTTTTTATGTTCTGTAGATGTTAAAGCTATTTCATCCATTAATAGTTCTTCATATAATTTTTCACCAGGTCTTAACCCAGTGTATTCTATTTTTACATCTTTATCAGGTTCTAGTCCTGATAGTTTTATTAAATCCCTTGCCAAATCAACAATTTTAACAGGTTTACCCATATCCAACACAAATATTTCTCCTCCACTAGCCATTGCACCCGCTTGAATAACCAATTGACTAGCTTCTGGTATTGTCATAAAAAATCTATTTATTTCAGGATGAGTGACAGTAACAGGCCCTCCATGAGCAATCTGTTTTTTAAATATAGGAATTACAGAACCATTGCTTCCAAGTACATTTCCAAATCTTACTGCAACATATTCAGTATTGCTTATTTTATCAAAAGCCTGAATAATCATCTCACAAAATCTTTTTGATGCTCCCATAATATTCGTTGGATTTACTGCTTTATCAGTACTTATCATAACAAACCTTTTTGTACCAAAATCATGACTACAAAGTGCAACATTATAAGTTCCAATTATATTATTTTTTATAGCTTCTCCAGGATTATCTTCCATTAAAGGAACATGCTTATGTGCTGCAGCATGAAAAACCACATACGGTCTATATTTGTTAAATATCTCCTTCATCCTTTCTAATTCTCTAACAGAAGCAATTAAAACCTCTGTATACAATTTTGGATATTCATACTTCAATTCCAATTGAAGATTATATGCATTATTTTCATATATATCCAATATAAGCAATTTACTAGGGTTAAATTTTGCAATCTGTCTGCACAGTTCTGAACCTATAGAGCCGCCCCCTCCTGTTACTAATACAACCTTGTCTTCAATATATCCACGTATATTTTCATTATCAAGTTTAATTGGCTCTCTTCCTAAAAGATCTTCTATATTGACTTCTCTAATTTGACTTATATTAACCTTACCATCTATTATTTCATAAATACCCGGAATTATCTTTAATTTACAAGAAGTACTCTTGCATATATTCATTATTTCCTTTTTAGTATCTAAATTCATTGAAGGAATTGAAATAATAATTTCTTTAACATTATATTTTTTGCATATATTCACAATATCATTTCTTCCTCCAAGAACTTTTACATTATTTATCATTTTACCTTGTTTATCCTCATTATCATCTACAAATCCAACTATATTGTAATTAAGCTCACTATGCTTATTGATTTCTTTCATAAGAGTAACACCTAAATCTCCCGCACCAACTATTAAAATATTAATATTATCTTTATCATTTGTAGATAAATTTCTGCTATGAGAAAGTATCCTTGATAAAAACCTCGTACCTCCAAAACTGATTAAACTCAATATCCAAAATATCACAAGAACAGTAAAAGGAAACCTATAATACTGAGTCTCTAGCATTTTATATGTAACAAAATAGCTATAAATCATAAATACAATATTAGATAATGAAATAGAAAACACTATAGAAAGCAATTCTTCAATAGACGCATATTTCCACACATTGCTATACAATTTAAAAACATTATTAAAAAATATAGTAATTAAAATAACAGGTATAATTGACAACTTGAAAAATCTGATATACTCAGGTTCAACATTAAAATCGAATCTCAACACCAACGAAAAATAAAGTGCACATACTACCAAAATAGAATCAAACAAAAAAAACACTCTGTCCTTCTTCACATTATCACGTCCTATAATAAAATTTTATTTTTTATGTCATGAATATTTTAACACATTATAGCTAATAAGTCAGCAAATCTGATATATTTTAAATTTAAGCATTTGAAAGAAAATGGCAAATCAAATATAATAACATATTGACTGGTGATGACTTTTTTTAATACATAAATCTAAACGAAGTATATTTATAAATAAGCTACATTAACCAGTTTATTTACTAGTGAAATCTGCATTAGTTATTTTTTTTAAATGCCTAAATACGCACAAAAAGAACATACAATTATATGTTCTTTTGTGTGTTATTGCAAACAAGCAATTAATATATTAAGCATTCATAACTTTATCTTAAAGTTTATCAAATTTAGTATTAGAACTCAAGTCCTTAATATATTTTGCAAAGTCTTCTCTTAAATTTTCATCTTTAAGCCCAAATTCAACAGTTGCCTTTAAGAATCCAAGCTTATCACCAACATCATATCTTCTTCCAATAAAATCATAAGCATGCATGCTTTGAATGTCAATAAGTTTCTTTAAGGCATCTGTTAATTGTATCTCATTGTTCTTACCTGGCTTTGTATTCTTTAAAATATCAAATATTTCTGGAGTAATTATATATCTGCCCAATATGGCAACATTTGAAGGTGCTTCCTCAACTTTTGGCTTTTCAATTAAATCTTCAACACAATAAACTCTATCTTCTAGCATTTTACCTTTAACAATACCGTATTTAGATACTTCCTTTTTAGGAACCTGCTGCACACCTAGTATAGATGTATTATACTTATCATAACAGTCAATCAACTGCTTCAAACAAGGAATATCACTATCAACAATATCGTCACCAAGCATAACTGCAAATGGTTCATTTCCAACAAATGTTCTTGCACAATTTATTGCATGTCCTAGCCCTTTTGGCTCTTTCTGTCTTATGTAATGGATATCAGCCAAATTCGATATCTTCTGAACCTCTTTTAATAATTCCACTTTACCACTGTTCTCTAATTTAAGCTCTAGTTCAACAGATTTATCAAAATGATCTTCAATAGATTTTTTATTCCTACCAGTTACAATAAGTATTTCCTCTATTCCCGAAGCTATTGCTTCTTCAACAATATACTGTATTGTTGGTTTGTCAACAATAGGAAGCATTTCTTTTGGCTGAGCCTTTGTTGCAGGCAAAAACCTAGTTCCAAGCCCTGCTGCAGGAATTACCGCCTTTCTAACCTTCATCAAAAATTCCCCCTTTTTAATTAATAAAAATTTAAATATCCTTAAGCATATTCTTCAATTGAATAACTATATCATCTTTAGGATCAATCTTTTCAGCTTTCTCTAAATACTTCTTGGCTTCATCAAATTTTTTCATATCTATATAACACATAACAATATTTGTGCAAATTTCTACAGACTTTGCTGCTTGAAAAGCCTTCTTCAAATATTCAATAGCCGTTTTATGCTCACCCATAGCAGCGTAATTTATACCATACTCATTTAATACTTCAATCAATGCAGAATCCACAGCCGATGCCTCATTTAAATAATATATAGCTTTTTCATGTATACCTAAATTCCTGTAAGCTATAGCAATGTAATAAAATATCTCAGCAGAATCCCCATAAATATCTACTAATGGTATTAAAATCTTAAGTGCCTCATTTGGATTCTCATATATCAACTGAATACCTTTTTCATAATCGTTAATGTTTTTGAGATTTTCCTTAAACTCAGAAATATCCTCTGTTTCTATTCCACCCATGCTTAAATACGTATTTAAACTATGTAAAGCTCTAGTAAAATCTTTTTTATCCCTGAATATTAAAGCTTCATACAAGTACGGAGTAGCAAATCCATCTATAAGTTTACCCTTTTCAATCATTTTTAATTCTTCTTCTTCATAATTTTTATCAATTGTTCGTAATTTATCCAATACCAACAAAAGCCTATCAAAATTTTCAATATTACTTTCTATTAATACTAAGCCTTTCAGCATAATATATGCATCTTCATAAATTTCATTATTTATTGCATTATATATATTGCCTTTAATGTATTTTATACTTTCTTCTATATTGCTTAACAATTGAATATAAGTATCATTGTATTTAAAGTTTTCATCTAATCCCAACACATATACCATACCCTCAACAAAATAGAAAAATGGAATTTTCTCAAATGTTTCTCCATGCTTAACCTTTTCAACTATTTGTTCAGCTTTAATAGGCAAATAAATATCTTTAGGTATTGTGTATTCTCCTATTTGTGCACCTTTATTTATTGGTAAAAATAAGAGCTTCGATAATTTATCATTAAAGTTTGATTGTATATCCATTTATTCACCTTCCTCTAGTTTTGAAATGAAATGCTCAAATTATTATATCATATTTTTAAACCAAGGGAAAATTTTAGTTTTAGAATGTTTAGTAAACTTGTTTTGTTAAAACAAAAGTTTCATTCTCCCTTATATACCGTTGTAACATTTTATTTCTTCATTAATATACTAATATTGTAGCAAAAGTGAACTAGTGCTACATAGCATAATTACCAAATATATCTTACTGCATATTTTCCCGTGTTGCTGTGTTGTCGTTAATTTGAATACAATTTAGTATTCTCATTTCCTCCACCTTGCACTACGAAAAAATCTACCGCAATATATGACGTTAGTTACGCTATGCAATACTAGTTCTGCTGAAACAAAAGCTTCAATATTCCAATTTATAGAAGTAGAAAAATTGTGAAATCGATAAATAATAATAAGAAATAATAAGAAATTCAGTTTTTAATATTAACTTGAGGAGGTGAACTTATTGGCTTACAGTGATAGAGAATTATTAGCAAGATTAATAAAATGCGAGGCGGGTGGTGAAGGGGAAAATGGTATGAAAGCCGTAGCTTCGGTAATCATGAATAGGGTTAATGCGGCATATGGTGAATACCAAAGAACAGGACAAGGTAATCTTAGAAAAGTTATTTTCCAACCGGGTCAATTTGATTGTGCTACTTCAATTTTGAATGGCATGCCTAATCCTCAAACAATTTGGGCAAGTCCGCCAGAAAAAATACACTATGAAATCGCAGATTGGGCCTTATCTGGAAATAGATTGTATACAACTGGCGATGCTTTATGGTACTTTAATCCTCATAAACCAACATGTCCATATTATTTTCCACGTAACCGTACAGGGAGATTCCAAGTTAAAGTTGGAAACCATTGTTTCTATAACCCTACAAAACTTTATGCAAAAACTTAATCAATTGGAATTTGAGCTTCAATCAACTTGATTAAATATATAGCAGTAATTTTTTTAATGTAATAAAATATAGTAATATATAAGGAGATTGTTTTATGTTTAGTAGAATACCAAATCAATGTTATGATCAATTTACAATGTACCCTAACGAGATGGGTCAAAATCCTAAAAATTTTGAGCGTACAACTAATGAAAGGGTTCCAAATACAACAAACACCCCAAATCTTGAAAAAAAACCAGTCATTCCACCAAGTCCCGCACCAAAATATTTTCAGAACTGGTTAATAGAACAAATAGGCAAATACATTAAGATAGAATTTTTAATTGGAACTAGTATGTTAATTGACAGAGAAGGTGTTTTAGAAGAAGTAGGAGTTAACTATATCGTTATTAAAGAATCTGGAACACTTGATACTCTAATGTGCGATATGTATTCCATTAAATTTGTAAGAGTTTTTCACGATCAAGCTAAAGCTCTTTCTTGCAAATAAATACACTATATACTTAGTTTTATCAAGCTATATTATATAAGGCATTTTCAAAAAAATAACTAGTCAGTATGCTAGTCTATTTTGCGAACTACTTCATCGTTGGAACCCGTTGATAGAACCTACTATCAGCGGAACCCAACTCTTTGTATTTCACAAAATATACGTCGCATCTTTGACTTGTTATTTTCTTTCAAATGCCTAACTCTCACTTTTATAAGTGGGAGTTATATAATATTCAACATTATGCACTTTTGATTATATTATCATAAGGATTGCATATTCTTTTTAATAAAAACATTTTTACCTTCAAAAACTATTGCAAGTTCTATAATATCTTTTACACCTCTATATATAAGTTCCTGTCTATACTTCTTTTCTCTTATTTGCTTTAATGCTTTTAGTGCTGCCTTTTCTAAGTCTTCTTTTGCAAAAACTTTTTTAAATTCTATAATTATTCCCTTTTTGTTAATATCTTTAGGAATAATCATAACATCATATCTGCCATATCCACTTTCTCTATTTGATTTTACATAATAATCCTTGTTCAAAGATACAAGCATACCTAAAACAAAGGCATGATATACTTTTTCGCTTTCAGTACTACCCACATCAAAATAGCTCAAACTTTTCAGTACATATTCACTAAACAATATATCGAAGGTTTCTATATCTCCTGTTATAAGACTTTTTAACATAATATTAAAATTATCACTACTTACATTTTCATTAAACCAACTTTTAATAATTTGTTTATACAGATACTTTACCTCTAAATTTGGTATTGTAAGCTTGCAATAGAGGTCTCCCTCTTTCCATTTTCTGTCACACACTTTTAAATACCCACTAAAAAGTAAAAAACTCCATGTATTTTCTGAACTGCTATCTATATCTTTAATTACTATATCTTGATTTACTATTTTCTCAATTGGCTCCCCTTTAATTAAACTTTCTAACTCAATTTTTAATTTTTCTCCACCTCTTGACAGTATTCTTTTCACCAAATCATTACTGCTAGTATTAACCCAATATGGTTTAAAACCTTCTCTATAACTCTTTGCATATTTTAATACACTCCAAGGATTATATATAACTTTATCACCAAATATATATCCATTATACCAATTCCTAACATTATCCATATCATATTCGATATTATAATATTTAAATAACTCTTCTACTTCTTCATCTAAGAAACCAAACCAACTATCAAAATTATAGGATAAAATTGTACTAACATCTAAATTATTAAGTCCTGAAAATATGCTTTCTTTCGCCACTCTTAAAATCCCCGTTAAAACAGACTTTTCAAGATAAACATTATCCTTCAATCCACCACTTAAAAATATCCTCATAAATTCAATAACTTTATCATAATACCCATATAAGAATCCACTCTGTATTGGTACATCATATTCGTCAATCAAAATTACAACTTTTTTATTATAATATCTATATAGATATTCACTTAATAACTTTAAGCCATCTATATAAGTATCATGAGATGCTCTACCATAAAGAATATCCAATACCTCTTCCTTTTCATATTCTGCTAGAACATCACTTTTTAAAATATAGCTATGCTTACCAAATTCACTTTTAATAAGTCGTTCAAGACTGCTTAAGCACCTTTCCCACTGCGAATGTTTTTCATCCTTAAAAGTTATATATATAACAGGATATTTCCCCTGAATATCCATAACTTCCTTAAATTTATTTATTTTAAGATTACTAAAAAGATATCTGTTGTCACAACTTTCTTTTTCATAAAAATACTTCAACATACTCAGATTAAGTGTTTTTCCAAATCTTCTCGGTCTTGGAATAAGAATGACTTTTGAACCATCCTCAATAACCTCTTTTATAAATAAACTTTTATCTACAAAGTAATAATTTTCTTCAATAATGCTCTTAAAATCGCTTACTCCAATTGGAATTCTTTTTTTCAATTTGTATTCACTCCCTTCTTTATATGTTAGCAGTGAACTTTTTTATACTGCTCCTACTTCTACAAATGAAAAATCACAACCTTTTCTTGTAGAATTAATAAAATAAGTTCGCTTTATATAGATAATTATACATTATAATATCAGCTAAATATGGTTAACAAATCTCTACAAGTAGCATTAAATAGTTTTTTGAAAAAATTCTGGACAAAGATAATCCTACTACAAAGCAAGCTTATTCAAAGGCTAGGCAAAATATTAAGCCAGAAGCATTTATTGAGTTAAATAATAAAATAAATAACAAGTCAATTTTATCACGATAACCTAGTAAAATTTTATCCTACAGCTAGGAAGTTTTCATTGTAATTTTTTTACTTATTCAATGCTTTTTTTAGATCTTCAACATTCAGCAATTTAAAAATTGTACTAATTTCATTTTCAAAATCCAATGAGAGTTTAAATCTTATCATTTTTAAACTAACTTTATAAAAAGTCTGAACTGTTCTTAAAATTGCTAATGCAATTTTCTTTACTATTTGTAAGTTCTTAGCTCCATTTTTGCTCATAGTTGTATTCTTATCATCTTTAAACGTAAAATCCAAATGCCAAT
>NZ_LTBA01000007.1 GCF_001594005.1 Clostridium tepidiprofundi DSM 19306
AAATTTCAGTTTGGGGTAAGGGGGAAGTCTATACTTTTTGCCTCAAAATAGAAAAATACACTAAATTACACTGTTGTTTAAGATTATTTAGGTATACATTTTGAGTAGTTCATAATTGGTAATTCCTATTATTGTAAACTGACTTATTTATTTTTTTAATGTGCCTTAAACTAATTAGTTCTGTTAAAAATAGAGAAACTGGAATTCCAATAAACAAAGCTACTAAACCATTCCACAATGTTTCTCCCATAATCATTGCAAACAACTTACTTGGTTTCATACCCATCATTAAATATATTCCAAATTCATGACTACGATATTGTAATTGGTATCTATTAGCAAAATAAACTAAGAAAAATACAAAGAAAAGCGACACAGCATAAAGCACCGGAATCATTAACAAAAGTTTTGCTACAGCATCACTCTCAATAGTCTTTAAATATATCATAACATCCTGCTCACCAAGAGAAAGTATAACATAAAAAGCAATAATAGAGATAATTAGCGAAGCAAAATAAACTCCATTTTCTTTTCGAACCTTACGACTATTTCGTTTGATGAATTCAAAGAACATTGGTACTGCCTCCTCCCAACTGTGCCATAACAGTTAAGATGCGTTCATAAAAGGAATTGCGAGTTCCTCCAGGCACTTTTTTTCGAAGCTCATGAAAAATTACACCATCTTGGATAAATAAGATTCTTGAGCAAAAGCTTGCTGCATTGGCATCGTGAGTAACCATCAAAATTGTAGTCCCCTCTGTTTCATTGATAGAAGATAGTTTTTCCATCAAAATTTTTGCATTTTTTGTATCCAAAGCACCAGTTGGTTCATCTGCTAATACAATGCTTGGATTGGAAATTAAAGCTCTTGCTGCTGCAACTCTCTGTTTCTGCCCTCCTGACATTTGGTAAGGAAATTTATTTAACACTTTTTCAATATCAAATTGCTTAGCTAATTTTTGAAGTCGTTTCTCTTTATTTTTGGGATTTTCGCCATGTATAAACAATGGTAAAAGGATATTTTCTCTAGCAGTTAAATTATCTAATAACTCAAACTCTTGAAACAAATATCCAATTTTACTTCCCCGGTATTTTGCTAACTGTGTTCCTCTAAATGAAGAAATATTCTGTCCTTCCAACAGGACTTGTCCGGATGTTGGCTTAAGCATGGTTGCAATACAATTAAGCAATGTGGTTTTGCCTGATCCGCTTGCACCCATAATTCCAAGGAACTCTCCTGGAACAACATCAAAAGTGATTCCATTTAATGCAGCGGTTTCACTTTGCTCCCCACCATATATCTTATGTACTTCTTGAACTTCAAGCAGTTTATCTGAAATTTTCATCTCGTATCCTCCCTTACTTTTTTCTTTTAATATCATATAATAAAAACTTGCTAATTAACACTTACAGTTGTTGTAAGGTTTGTAATAAGAGCTATAAATGTGCATTTTAAGTTGACAAATTTTCTATAGTTGGGAAAACTTGAACCAAGTCCAGGAGTGATTAAACATTATCTGATTACTTTACAAAAACTTTCTTTTTCTAAAGTTTTTCGCAATACAATACAAATTTGATGAATATGTTATCATTTTAGTTATTTTATGGTATAATATCACCGTGTATTGAACAAAGTGAAAGGAATGGATATATATGAAAAAAATTTTATCGCCGATATGTATTGGGATTTTATTAATGAGTCTATTGGGTGTATGCACAAAAACGAACGCTATTTCTGAAACTCAGTATAATATTAAAAACTCAAAATGTGAGATTGCAGAAGGTTCTAATCAAGATTTAGAAAATCAAATTTCTAGGAATGAATTTGGAGAAAAGGAAATAAAGGAATTTTTATTAAAAGCCGATAGTTGGATAGATGATTGGAATAATTATTCTTTTAAAATTACAAATAAACCTATTGGATTGATTTACAAAACTTATTTTATTAATGAAATAGACATTTCTCAGATTAAAAAAAGAAAAGAATTCAAAAAGTTAAATGAGAAATTAAAAAAATATTATTCAGATAATGTAATTAAAGGAGAGCTAAGAAGATTAGGAATTATTTGTATTGATGGAGAACCGGGAAAAATAATGGGATTACCTACTGGTGAAATAAATCGTGTGATCCCAAATTCAAAAATCAAATTATTAATAAATGAAAAAAATAGAAAAGTTGTTAGTGTTCAAAAAATGGATGTAGACTTAAATATTTTTGAAACTAAATATGAATTATGTAAAAATGAAGAAGGAAATTGGATTATTACAAATGAAGAGGATATAATTAATGATGATGTTGTAGAAAAATGTATTTCTCCAAAATGGAGCAATATAACAGCTTCTTCAAGTTTAGAAGGATATTCTCCTGAATTAATTGTAGACAATAATATAAAAACAGCTTGGGTTGAAGGAAAAGAGAAAGATGGTGTGGGAGAATGGATTCAATTAACTTCAAATAATGAATTTGAAATTTCAAGTATAAGTATCGAAAATGGCTATAAAAAATCGAGTGATTTATATTTAAAGAATAACAGAGTAAAAAAGGCAAGACTTGAGTTTTCTAACGGGGAAACTAAAATTGTGACATTTGAAGATACTAATGGATTTATTCCTCCAATTAGATTTGATAAAATTGTAAAGACAAAGTATATTAAATTAACTATCCTAGAAGTATATAAAGGCACTAAATATTCAGATACATGTATTTCTGAAATGCTTTTTTTTAACCAACCAAAAAAAGAAACTATAAAAGAGCAAGAGTCACCTTTAAAGTTGGAAATGGAAGTATATAAATTAAATATGCAAAAAACTTTATCTGATAATGAAATAAAATTGATGATTAACTATTTGGGAAAAATAAACTGGGAAAAATATAATAAAATAGAAAAAGAATATGGAGTCGCAGGATTCGATACAGCTCCCCTCTTATTAAGATATAATAACTATACCTCAAAAGAGCTATTGTATATATACAAAGCATTTAAACACTCTGATGGAGCTTCAGCAGAAGACTTTGGTGTATTGCTTTATAAATTGCATAAAAAATATCCTAAAGAGTCAATGAGCTTATATACAACAAATTCTCAATATAAAGAAACTATAGATATGTTAGTCAAATACTACTCTGATATGAATTCTTCTAATTTAAGCCAAGTTCACAATGCTAATAGTAATAAAATCATTGATAATTCTAGCAATAATAACATATCAGAAGATAATGATACGAATAATAAAAATAATACTGCATCAAATTCATCAGAAATGTACAAAATGTTGCTTTATACAGAAGCAGCTAATGAAAATAGTTCAATAAAAATTGAATATCCAAGGTTCTCTGGTAATGGTTTTGATGCGTTAAATAAACTGATCTATGACAAAGTGAAGAGCTTTGCAAAAATTGATACATCTCTATTTCCAAGTGATACTGGTTTGACCATTAATTATCAGTCTGCAGTTACATTACAAAACAGTAAAATAATAAGCATTGTTTTTTGGGGATCAATTGATATCAAAGGTAGTGCACATCCGTTTAATAAGCTTATTCCACTTAATATAGACTTACAATCTATGAAAGAAATTACTCTAAAAGACCTATATACAACCAATGCTGATTTTAAAAAGACGTTTTTTGATAAAGCTTTTTTCCCCACGAATCCAATGACTTCATATGATAAAGCAAATTTTGCAAAAATGCTCAAGCTTCAATCATCGAAATATCAAACAATAGACCCTTTTAGCATGCCAGATAACGTTTCTTTTTTTCTTAAGCCTGACGGTATTGTACTAAGTATGCCCGCTATCCATGCAACCGGTTCTGATCACTTTGAAGCTGAACTTAAATACAATGATATACAGCAGTTTTATATGCTTAAGCAAAATTATTGGGAAAATTAGTAATGACCATAAGATACTGAAAGGAATATATTAGAATTCAAAAAAACAGTGCATCAAATTATAGTATAACATAACATCAAATATGGTATAATTAAACTAAGAAAGTGAGTTGCAAGTTAATTAACTTATTTTAGTAATAATTCTAAAAAGATAATCTAGATTGATTATGATATAAAAGAAATGGGAGAGTATTAATGTTAGATAGTAAATTGAAAAATGAATTAGAAGAGATATTTATGAAGTATAAAGAAGTGGATAAAGTATTATTATTTGGTTCAAGAGCTAGAGGGGATCATAAAATTAATTCAGATGTTGATTTATGCATATTTGGTGATGATGTTACTCATTTAATTTTAGCAAAAATATATATGGATTTATATGAAATAGATACCCCCTTAAGTTTTGATATAGTACAATTTACTGAATTGAGTAAAAAAGAATTAATAAAAAACATACTAAGTGAAGGAGTGGTCATATATAATGGGGAAAAAGCTTGATGAAAGAAAAAAAGATTTTTTTAAAGCTTTATTTAGACTAGAGGAGGCTTTAAGAAAAGATATTAAAGATGATATAATAGTTGATGGAATAATACAGAGATTTGAGTTTACATTTGAACAAAGTTGGAAGGCTATGAAGCTTTATTTAGAAGACCAAGGAGTATTGGATGAAGCTTTGGCACCAAGAGGTACTATAAGGACAGCATTTAAGCACAAAATAATATCTAATGGTGATATTTGGATAGAAATGATGTTAGATAGAAATAGGACATCTCATATGTATGATGAATCAACAGCTTATGAAATAGTAAATAGAATTAAAGAAATTTATATATTTGAGTTTAATAAATTAAAAATATTTTTGGAAAGTTAGAATTGAATGATATAATGAGGGCGATAGCATGGAACTCTTCTTTTGATTTCGTTGCGATAAAATATATAGTTATCTAAAATATAGAAATATAAAAAGGCAGTTATTTTATGGTGTATTATTTATGCGAATATTAAATAAACAAAATTTGAAAGGATGTGAAAGTTTAGCATGTTTAAAGAAGTAATAATAAAACCTACATATTCAGGATTTGTTGCAGATGTTAAACTAGTAGATTTAATTATATACTGCGGTTATTCAAAGATATTAGATGAAACATATGATGATGAGATAAGTATCAATTGGGATAGTGACCCAAATTCAAGGATAGATATGAGAATAATTGAATTTATAAAACAAAGAAATTTATTTAATTCAGATAACGAAAATATATACCCTAGTTGTTCAGAAAATCCATTTTTCAATGGGCAGTTATGCATAAAACAAGTTGATACATCTAGGCCATGGGTAATTACTGAATATGATAGTGCAGAGTCTATTTCGTATCTAACCATTGTCAATAAAGACATAAATTATTTTAGTATGTAGCGACAAGAATTGCTCATTTAAATTTTCAAAAAATAAAAAACATATTGACAATGATAAATATTGAGAATATAATAGTAAAAAATAGGTTAAATGCTTTGAAGGGAAGAGTAGACGTTAGAATGTTCTTAAAGCGAATCAGGGATGGTGAGAGCCTGAAGAAATACTAAAGTTGAAAGACATCCTGGAGCAGATTATCTGAAAGCGTTACAGTTATTAGGATAATTCGGTTGGTCACCGTTAAAGATATGAGGGAACTATTTATGAATGATAATTGGTTAATAAGAATGGTACCGTGGGTAATATAGCTCACTTCTTAATTGAAGTGAGATTTTTTTATTTATATTTTACCAAAGAGTGTATTTATCGATTTTACAAGATTCCTATTTCTATAAGTGGGAGATTGAAGATTTTGCTTCAGCAAAACGAGTTTACTTTAGTTTTTATGACGTCAGCTAATTTAAGTATTTGGTATCATTTATGAGTTATCATTTATATAGTTAATAAGAGTGGTACCGCGATTTTTAGTCGTCTCTTTAATAGAGATGGCTTTTTTATTTGAAAAATAAAAAAATAATAGTTATGCATAACAGATAATCAAAGTTTTGGTATTAAACTAAGGCATCAAAATAGATATTAAAAAAATATATAATAATCGAAAGGGGCGTAAATAAATGAATAGAGTTTTAGTGAGTCAACTAATGAAGCATATAAATGAAGAAGTAAAAATAAGTGGATGGGTGCATAGGATTAGGAAGCTTGGGAAAATTGCATTTTTATTATTAAGAGATAGAAGTGGCATTGTACAGTGTATAGTTAATACTAAGGAAGTTGACATTAAAGGAATAAAGCTTGAAAGTGTTGTTAATATATTTGGCAATGTTGTTGAAAACTCAAAATGTAAGCTTGGAGTTGAAATTCAGCTTTCTTCATTAGAGATTATTTCAGAGGTGAAAGAAGACCTACCTATAGAAGTGAATAAAGAAGAAATGGAAGCAAGTTTAGATGCAGTATTGAATAATAGGGTTTTAAGCTTAAGAAATATTAAGATAAATTCAACTTTTAGAATTCAAGCAGTAATAGCACAAGCTTTTGGAGAATTTTTAAAGAATGAGGGGTTCACACAAATATTTTCGTCAAAAATAGTATCAGAGGGAACAGAAGGTGGAACTGAATTATTCAAGATAAAATACTTTGACAGAGAGGCTTATTTAGCTCAAAGTCCACAGTTTTATAAGCAAATGATGGTTAGTGCAGGATATGAAAGGGTTTTTGAAATAGGGCATGTATACAGAGCTGAAAAGCATGACACTAAGAGGCATATTAATGAATATGTAAGTTTAGACTTAGAAATGGGCTTTATTGAAGATGAAAGAGAAATCATGGAGCTTGAAACAAGCCTATTAAAGTATATTTTTGAGAGTGTTAAAAGAAATTGTAGTAAGGAGCTTGAAAGTTTGAATGTAAAAATGCCTGAAATTAAAGATGGTATACCAACAATGAAACTTTCAGAGGCAATTGATATTCTAAAGAAGAAATACAACAAGATTGGACTTGAAAAAGATTTAGATCCAGAAGGTGAAGCTTTGATTTGTGAATATGTAAAGGAAAAGTACAATAGTGAATTTGTATTTTTAACGCATTATCCACAAGAAAAGCGACCTATGTATACTATGCCAGCGGAAAATGGGGAAACTCACAGCTTTGATTTATTATTTAGGGGTCTAGAGATTACTACTGGTGGACAGAGAATTCATAATTATGATATGTTAAAGGAAAGTATGATTAAACATGGAGTTAATCCCAAAAGCTTTGAAGGGTATTTAATTGCATTTAAGTATGGAATGCCACCTCATGGAGGATTAGCTATAGGACTTGAGAGAATCACAGCTATGTTGCTTGGACTTGAAAATATAAGAGAAGCAACATTAACGCCAAGAGATAAGAATAGGTTAGCACCATAGAGGAATAATTTCATATAATATCATGATTATATTGTTAACTTCAATTCGTAATATGCAATATCATATATTTTTTATCGATTCTACAAGACTCCCACTTCTATAAGTGGGAGATTGAAGCTTTTGCTTCAGGTGGAGTAGAGTCTCCACCTGAAGTCTCGATGTTTTGCTTTAGCAAAACGAGTTCACTAATATTAACTATAAAAATCTCTGCATACTGCATTTTTTCGTTGTAATATATATGATAAAAATCTAAATTACGAATTGAAGATTGTTAATTTACCATTGTTTAGAAAGGTATATATGATTTATAATAGAATAAAGATGCATTTTTTCACTAGTTATGTAATGAATTGATGTTTTTAGTCGATAATATATTGGAGCATATTGGGGCAAAATAATGTATAAGGAATTGATATATCTGTGTGTAATTAGAACATTGAATATGCTTTTTGCATATTTATGGTATATGAATTAAAAAATGATATTTAGGAGGAATAACAATGAAAAGGAAAAACAAGGGTATTTTAATTGCTGCTGCAATTACTACGACTGTTGCTGCTGTTGGCATTAATTTTTTAGTAAGAAAGATAATAGACAAAAAGCTTAAAGAGATTAATCTTGGCATAATAGAAGATGAAGATATTATAAATGAAGAATATAATCAAGAAGAGAATTCAAAAAAAGAAATAAAGGAAGAAGACAACAAAAAAATTAAAGTAGATTTAGAAGAAGAAACTAAGGAAGAAGTAAAGGAAGATAATGAGTATATTAGTGAAAATGATGAATATGCCATAGAGGATGAACATATCTCTGTAGATGAAGATATAATGGACAGTGAAGACATTATGGAAGACAACGATGCGGAATATGACAGTAATGAAGATATTAAAAAATAATATGTTGAATAAAAAAATAATATGTTGAATAAAAAAATAATATGTTGAATAAAAAAATAATATATTGAATAAAAAAACTATAGAATTGACTTCTATAGTTTGAATTTTTTGTATGTTTGCCATCTGTAATTTGTCCATTTCATTATTGTTATATTGTCAATATAAGAATCAAATGAAAAATTATAGTTGTTAACATAATTCCATATGTCATCAAATTTTTTCTGAATCCTTCGTGAAACTATTGTGCTGTGAAAGGTTCTGTTTTTGCTTTCATTTGGTTTCCATTCAAGGAAGTCAATTTTTTTAAGTTCTGTATATAGATTTTCATGTAATTTGATTGCTTCTCTTGATGGGTGTATATCCATATATATGACATTATTTCTAAAGTGATTTATACCCTCAATTTTTATAGGAGCTTTTGAGTTTTGATTGCAAAATGCTTTAATAACTTCCTCAATTCTGTCAATATTATTGGTTTCGAAGGGAGCTTTTAAAGTAATATGGCCAGGGAGTTTTTGTCTTTGAACATTAAATTTAAAACATACATCTTCAACTATTTTTTCATGAAGTTTTAGAGCTTCGCCACTTAAAATATTAACGATTACATATCTATCCATAGTATCACCTCTATTTGTTAAATTTGTAGATTTATCATTTTATGTATCAATGGAAAATGAATAATAATACATAAATGATACATAGCATATTTGTAAGTTTAGCATTTATGTACGAGTGGAATGGTGAAGATTTTGATTAATGCTTAATATATTATATCATATGTGTCCTAAATGCGTATAAAAAGAAAGGATGTGATGAGAATATGAAAACACTCACAATAAACGTTCCTCAAAAAAGTTATACAATCTACATAGAAAAGGGAATCATAAATAGTATAGGCAGTAAAATAAAGAAAATACATAATGGAAAGAAAATTGTAATTATAACTGACAAAAATGTTGATAGATACTATGGAAAAAAAATAGAGTATAATCTTTACAAAAATGATTATGAAGTCAATAAAATTGTTTTAAAGCCTGGAGAAAGTAGCAAGTCAATGGAAACACTTTTAAGCGTTTATGAACAATTATTGAGTTTGGGAATTACGAGAAAGGATTTAATAATTACGTTTGGTGGGGGAGTAGTTGGGGACTTAGGAGGTTTTGCTGCTGCTACATTTTTAAGAGGAGTACCATATTTGCAAATTCCAACATCTCTTTTGGCTCAAATAGATAGCAGTATAGGAGGAAAAGTTGCGATTAATTTGAAAAGTGGTAAAAATATTATTGGAAATTTTTATCATCCTGAAGCTGTATTTATTGATCCGGAGCTATTGAGTACATTAAATAGACGATTTTTGCATGATGGTTTAGGTGAAGTGATAAAATATGGTTGCATAAAGGATAGACAATTGTTTGATAAATTACTGAGGTATGGAACAGATGAGGAACTTCTTAATGATATTGACGAAATAATTTATTCATGTTGCAGAATAAAAAAATCTATAGTTGAAAAAGATGAAAAGGATATAGGCGAAAGAATGATATTAAATTTTGGGCATACTATAGGTCATGCTGTTGAAAAATATTTTGATTATAAAAAATTTACTCATGGTGAGGCTGTTGCAATTGGAATGTATAATATAACAAAAAAGAGTGAATTGATGGGAATAACTGAAGAAGGTTCTTCTGAATTAATAAAAGAAATATTAAAAAAGTATAGTCTTCCATATGAGATGCCTATAATAAATAAAGAGGATATTATAAATATTATTGGAATTGATAAGAAAAACCAAGGAGATTGTATAAATATTGCTTTAATAAGGAGCATAGGAGATGTATTTATAAAAAAAATAAACAGGACAGAAATAATTAAGTATATATGATGTAGCAAAATATACATTGAAAATCTGTTTGCTATTTATCGATTTTACAAGACTCCCACTTCTATAAGTGGGAGATTGAAGATTTTGCTTCAGGTGGAGTAGAGTCTCCACTTGAAGTCTCGATGTTTTGCTTTAGGTATTCTGGTTTTCAGTTTGGTGAAGCTTTTGCTTTAGCAAAACGATTTTACTGATTAGATTGGAGATGAAATTGATTGGAAAAATTATATGGGCTTTTAGGTGAAAAATTAGGACATAGCTTATCACCACAGATTCATTCAATGTTATTTGATGCATTAAATATTGATGCATATTATCATTTATTTGAGATTAAAAAAGAAAATTTGAGAGATGCTTTATATGGATTAAAAGCATTGAATGTAAGAGGAGTTAATGTTACTATTCCATATAAAGTTGATGTTATAGAATATTTAGATGATATTTCAGAAGAAGCAAAAAAGATAGGTGCAGTAAATACAATACATTTTATTAATGATAAATCAATTGGATACAATACAGATTATTATGGTTTTGGTATTTTGCTAGAGAAATATGGTGTGAATATTAAAAATAGTAAAGCTGTTGTATTGGGTACAGGAGGGGCTTCAAAGGCAATAGTTCAATATTTGAGCGATAATGGTGCAAAAGAGATTACATTAGTAAGCAGGAATATTTATAATAATAAGGAATGGCTCAAAAATTTTAGAGTTATATCGTATGATAGACTTCACGCATTAGGATATAATGATATAGTCATAAACTGTACTCCATGTGGTATGTATCCTTATATTAGTGATTGTCCAATTAGAATGCATGATATTTATAAATTTAGAGTTGCCATAGATTTGGTATATAATCCTAGTGAAACTGTATTTTTAAGTTATGCAAAACATCTAGGTTTAAAAGCGATAAGTGGTAGTTACATGCTTGTTGGTCAGGCTGCCAAGGCTCAGGAGATTTGGAATTCTGTAAAAATAAAGCCTGAAATCATAGAATACATTGATAGACAATTTAATATTTAATATTTAAGTAAGTATTTTGAATGAAAATATTGTATTGAATAATATAGCGGTATTTACTGAATACTAAAGGTGAAATAAATATTTATTTTTGGTAGGAGGTGAAGCTAGTTTCATTAATGCTAGCATTGAAACTAGGATAAAATGGCGCAAACCACAATAAAAGCATATGTTGATAAAAAGAATGAAAAGTATTATTTAACAGGTACCTGTAGAGGATTCAAAGTTGAAATGGATATGACAGAAGAATCGGGTGGCACGAATAAAGGTATGAATCCTATGGAAATGGTTTTATGTGGATTGGGTGGATGCGAGATAATGTCGCTTATATCTAATTCAAAAGAGCATAAGATAAACATAGGTGATGTTTGGATTGAACTTGAGGGTGACTATGATACGGATGGGGCAACAAGAAAGAAAGACATAAGACCTGGATTTTTAGAGATAAGATGCATTGTTCATGTAAAATCTGATGCACCAGAAGAAAAAGTGAGAGAATTAGTTGAAAAGATGCAGAAGAGTTCACCAGTATATGACACTATTTCTAATGCTGTAAGATTGCAAGTGAAAGGTGTTGTTGTTGAAAAATGATTAGAGGTGGAGACACCTCTTTTTTTTGTACTTGAAGGAAAATTATGATAATTTACAGAATATATATATGATTGATTATAAATATAATAAGCAAGTATACTAGTATATTTGCTTTGTTGTTTATCGATTTTACAAGACTCCCACTTCTATAAGTGGGAGATTGAAGATTTTGCTTCAGGTGGAGTAGAATCTCCACCTGAAGTCCCGAGGTTTTGCTTTAGCAAAACGAGTTCACTTTAAATATGCCTAATGGGGAGATATATATGAAATCAAAAAGAGGTTTTTGCTTTATTCATGCAGCAGATATTCATTTAGGTAGCTTTTTAAGCTACAAAGGAAATATGCCAAAAGAAATTCAAAGCATTTGCAAGAATGCAGTATATAAAGCATTTGAAAAGATATGCACAACTGCAATTAATAGCAAAGTTGACTTTATGCTTATAAGTGGAGATATTTATGATGTTGAATTTCCTTCGGTTAAGGCAAATAAATTTTTTATTGAGCAATGCAATAGATTAAATGAAAATAATATTAATGTATATATGATTTATGGAAATCATGATGTAGGACAAGATAAGAAGGAACTATTTGATTTACCATGCAATGTTTATATTTTTGGAAGTGAAAGAGTAGAAAGAATAGAAATATTAAAAGAAAATGATATTATAGCTAAAATTATTGGACAATCTTATAAATACAAGAGAATGGGAAGTAATGTATTAAAAAATTATTTTGAAGATGATGATAATACATTTAATATTGCATTACTTCATACGTCATTGCAACCTTCAAATAATAACTATATTCCATGCACGGTAACGGAATTAATGAGCAAGAAGAATATTGATTATTGGGCATTAGGACACGTTCACAAATATAGTATCATTAATAAAGAAAGACCTTTCATAGCTTTTCCTGGTATTCCACAGGGGAGAGATATGGGAGAGGAAGGAATTGGAGGATGCCTGCTTGTTGGAGTAAATAATAATAAAATAGAAGAAATTAAATTTGTACCAACTTCATCTGTTGTATACAAGAAAGTTGAAATAACTATTGATGACAAATTAAACGCTTTAGAGAATATTAGTGATTTAGAAGAAATTTTACTTAATAAGGCAGAAGAAATTATTGATATTAAGTTACCTGAAAAAGATTATATAAAAGGATATATTATTCAATGGATTGTTACAGGTAGAACTAAATTATATAAACAAATTAATAATCTATCAGAAGAGGATATTGAAGTATTAATTGATAAAATAAATGCTAATTTTAATAATAGTATTCCGTTTTTATGGACAAACTCTATCTTATTCAGAGTTATGGACGATATTCCTGAATTGGATGATTTAGTTGACAAAAATAGAACCTTTAAAGAAATAAGAAATGTAGTGAATGAATTATATGAGGATAGAGATTCTAGGAAAGAGGTTATTAAGAATATGGGGAGTATTTGGAGCGAAAAATTTCAATGTGATGAAAAGAAATATGAAAGGTTTATCATGAATGATGAAATATATGAGAGTATATTGAAACAAGCTGAAAATTTAATAATACAAAACATACTTGGAAACGATGAATAATGGAATTGATGAGGTGAAATAATTGAAAATACATTCATTGGATATTAGGGATATGGGTATTTTCCAAGGGGAGAAACTGGAAGGATTATCTAATAGAATTATAGTAATTGGTGGATTGAATAGAGCAGGTAAAACCACTTTTATGCAAATACTTAGGCATTTAGGTTATGGATTTAACAGTAAGGACATACTACCGCCTCCAAGGTTTGAGTATGATGTTAGAAGTACTGTTGTTTTAGAAGATGGAAAAAAGTATAATATGTTGCTTAAAAAAAATAATTCTCCTGTTATAAGTAGTGAAAATGGATATGGTGATATTACATGTAATGAAATATATGGTAATATTGACAGTTATACTTATAAGGAGTTATTTACTATAAGTTTAGACGAAATAAGTAGGATAGATGATAAAAATAATAGCAAATTAAATACAGTTCTTCTTGGAGCAGGTTTAAAAGATATTGTTAAAGTGCCAGGGTTAATAAAGAATTTTAACAAAGAAGCTGAAAAGATAGGTGGTAAAAGAGGAAATCCTTCAACAAAGCAATTTAAACCTTATTATGAGGTTATTAAGAAAGGTAGCGAAACATATAGTAAGGCAAAATTAGAGCTTTATGAGTATAAAAATAAATGTGAACAGATTTGTGAAGTAGAAAAATTATTATATGAAAAACAACTTGATATTATAAAAATCGAAAACGAAATCATTGTATTAGACGTTCTTAAAAATAACTATGAAGTGTATAATAAATGGAAAAATATCAAAGTTGAATGTGAAAAATATAAAACCACTAACTGTATTGAGGAAAGTGACTTGGTAAGAGGAAAGGAATTATATAAACAGTATAAAGAAATAAATGAAGAGTATGAAGAAGTTAAATATGAATATGTAAAAGAAGTTTCTTCGGATTTAAATTCAAAAGACTTGTATATAAAGCATAAACAAGATATATTAATGTATAGTTCGGAATTATCAGGTACTAAGGAAAAACTCAAAAATTTATTTGATTCAAAGAAAAAGATTAATAATAAAGTATCAAGTGTAATGTATAGAATGAAGACAATAAATAACAATTGGGATAGCTTTGATGTTATTCAGAATATTAATTGCGATAAAATCAAATTGAATATGATAAATGATAATATTCAAAAGTATGATGCCTTTGTAAATCAAAGTAATAGTTTAAATAATGAAATAGAAACATTAAAAGTTAGTAAAAATACTATTGAAAAACAAATAAAAGATTTGAATATAAAAAAGAATTCTTTTTATTTAAAATGGTATTTTATTATAAATTTGATTACTGTTATAATAGGAGGAGCATTATTAAATTATGATAAAAGCTTAGCTACTGCAGTTATAATTATAGGTGCTATTGGTGCAGGACTTTGTATGTTCATAGTTTTTAATTCTAGTAAGGAGAATAAGAAAATCTATAATACACTTATTAGAAATATTGAAGAAATAGGAGTACAATTAGATATTAAAGAAAAAAGGTATTGTGAAATATGTAATGAAGTTAAAAAATTAGAAAGTATTTTTAATAAATATAGGAATGAAATTCATATAAATAAAGATTGCAGTGTTTTTGATATGAGAGAATATTATAAAAGTGCATTAGATTTAAGCAGAGAAATCAATGAAATCATAAATGAAAAAAGAAAGTTGTCTGGATTAGAAAATAAACTTAATTTTGAAATAAATGATTACAAACAGCTTGTAAAAAAATTTATTGACAATATAGATGGACAAGAATTATTTATTTATATGGAAAAGCTATATAAAAATTTAGCTATTGCAGAAAAATTTAACGATATTAATCATAAAAAAACTGAAGTAGACAATAAAATAAGGGAACTACTAAATAAGTATGAAAATGTAATTGAAGTAAAAAATACTAATGATTGCTTTAATGTTCTAAATGAGTTTATAATAAAAGGAGAAAAATATAAAAAATTTGTTGAAATTAAAGTGCAATGTAATTTACTTGAGGAAAGACTTAATCAAGCACTAAAGACAGATAGAATAAGCAATGCTTTTAGTGAAATGTTGAGTTTAGTGTTTTCTGAAAGAGAATATTTGGTTATTTTAGAGAAGGGTTATGAAAAGTATACTTCGTTAGCTGGAATTGAAGAAGAATATATTAAACTTAAAGAAAATAGAAAAATTCTTTTAGATGAAAAAGAACAATTGAGAAACCAGCTTCAAAGACTTAAATTTGAAAAGGAAAAATTGTTATCAGATGAAACAATTGAGAGAGCACGAGAGCTTATTAATGAAGGTAGAGGAGGACTTTATACACTTGCTGAAAAATATGCAGTATACAAAACAGCTTCACTAATATTAAGTAAAGTACAAAAGAGATTTTTGGATGAAACCAAGAATACACTTTTGAAATATTCAGGAGATATGATGAAGTTAATAACGTCAGGAGAAATAGAACATATACAACCTGTTGATGATTTAAATGTATGTGATTTTAAAACGATCCATAAAGATGGACATGTATATGATAGCTCTGATATGTTGAGTAGAGGAACGTGCGAACAGCTTTTTTTATCAGTTAGATTGAGCAGAATAAAAGAAATAACTCCACCATTACCAGTAATATTCGATGATTCATTTGTTAATTTTGATGAGATTCACATGAAAAATGTGCTAATATTGCTAGCTGAATTGTCCAAAACTCATCAAATATTTGTTTTGACTTGTCACTCAAAGTTAATTGAGTTAATTTCTAATATAAGCAACGATATACAATATTGGAAGCTTGAAAAGGGCAGATTTAGCTTAAGCAGTAGTAAAAAACTAATAGAATATCTAAGTACCCCTGGGGTATAAGTTCAACCCCAGGGGTAAAACAGAACAAAAGCGGTATAAGCTCAACTAAGGGGTATAAGATAACAAAAAGAGTATAAAATTACCCCAGGGGTAGAAGGGAGAATTTTTTATGAATAATATAGGTTTAGTTTTAGAAGGCGGGGGTATGAGAGGAGTGTATACTTCCGGAGTATTAGATTACTTTATGGATGAGAATTTATATTTTCCTTATGTTATTGGTGTTTCAATGGGAGCCTGCAATGCAGCATCATATATTTCAAAGCAGAGGGGAAGAAATAAAATAGTTAATATTGAATATGTAAATGATAAAAGGTATTTGAGTTATAGAGGACTTTTAAGAGATAAAAGTTTGTTTGGAATGGATTTTATTTTTGATTATATTCCAAATAATTTAACTCCATTTGATTTTGATACTTACATTAATTCAGAGCAAAAATTTATTATAGTAACAACTGATTGTGAAACTGGAAAACCTGTATACTTTAATAAAGATGATGATGTGGATACATTAAAAATAATTAGAGCATCTAGTAGTTTACCTTTTATTTCACAGATAGTTGAAATTAAGGGTAAAAAGTTGTTGGATGGTGGAATTACTGATTCTATTCCTGTTAAAAAGGCAATTGAGGATGGTAATGAAAAATTGGTTGTGGTATTAACTCGAGATTCAGAATACATAAAAAAGCCTTTTAAGATGAAAAGATTAGCTAAAAGAGTTTATTCGAAATATCCTAATTTGGTCAATGCCATGCTTGAGAGGCATATTATGTATAACAATACACTTGAATATATTAGAGAATTAGAATCGCAAGGTAAGGCTTTTGTAATAAGGCCAAGTCATCCATTGAATGTTGGAAGAGTTGAAAGAAATCAAGATAAGCTTAGAAAACTTTACGAAATGGGATATGAGGAAGCAAAAGCATGTGGTTCAAAGTTAAAGGAATTTTTGTAGTTCCTCAGAGGTAGAACCAAATTTTGGTTCTACCTCTGAGGAATGGAGATGTTAGCTATAACAATTTGACCGATGGATACACCACCATCATTGGTAGGTATATTTTCATGTGAATAAACAGTAAAATCTTTTTCTTTTAAAACTTCAATAAGATTTGATAATATGTATGCATTTTGAAAAACGCCACCACTTAATACAACTTCATTGATATTGATTCTATTCCTAATTAGTACACACATATCAACAGTAAAGTTAACAATTGTATTGTGAAACTTAGATGAAATAACATCTATTGAAACGTTATTTTTAATATCTTTGAATATTGAATATATAATATTCTGGGGGTTAATTAAATATGATTCTTGTTCTTTTATAATTTCATAATTGTAGTACATGTTGCAAGTGTTATTAATCAATGCTTCCAATTCAATTGATGCTTGACCTTCATATGAAATTTTTTCTCTAACCCCTATAATAGAAGATATTGCGTCAAATAATCTCCCCATGCTTGAAGTTTCAATGCAGTTGAAACTTTTTTCAACCATTTTTATTATAGGTCTGCATTTTTCACCGAAAATACTAATTGTTTCTGACAGAGCAGTATCTTTAGAATATATATTTTTTAATGTACTGTATAAGTAAGAAGCTCCAATTCTCCAAGGCTCTTTTATTGCATTGTCTCCTCCAGGTAAGGGCATATATGCTAAATGGCCGATTCTTTTAAATTCATTAAAATTGCATATGAGAAATTCTCCTCCCCATATTTTACCGTCAGTTCCGTATCCGGTTCCATCAAAAGATATTCCAATGACATTTCTGTTATCCAAGTTGTTATCAACCATGCAGCTAACTATGTGTGCATGATGATGTTGTACTGATATTTTAGGTAAATTAAAGCTTTCAGCATAGTTAGTTGACATATAACTTGGGTGCATATCATGTGCTATGTATTGTGGATTAAAAGAGAAAATATCTTTAAAATGTTCTATATTTCTTTTGTAATGGTTAAATGTCTCAATGTTCTCTAAATCTCCATTATATTGGCTAACAAATATGAAGTTATCTTTTCCTATTGAAAAAGTGTTCTTCATGTTTGGACCACAAGCTAAAATTGGTTTAATTCCTTTAAAATTAAAGGGATATGGAACGTAACCTCTTGCACGCCTTATTAATCGTACTTTGTTGTTAACTACTCTTGCAATAGAATCATCTACTGGTATGTATATATCCCTATTATGCAGTAGAAAATAATCAACAATATTTCCTATATTAGTTATTGCAGTATCATTATCATATTCTAAAGGAAACCCGCTTATATTTGCGCTAGTCATTATTAATACTTCAATATTTTCATTCCAAAATAAGATTTCATGAAGTGGAGTGTATGGAAGCATAACTCCTAAAGTTTTTTGTCTAGGTGCAGTAGCTGCAGAAATATTCTTATGTGGTGAAATATTATTTTTCTTTTCAAGCAGAACAATGGGCTTTCTTATGCCTGTTAGAAGTTTTTCTTCAATTTTATTTACATGACAGTATTTTTTTACTGTTTTTAAATCCTTCATCATTACAGCAAATGGTTTATCAGGCCTAACTTTTCTTTGGCGAAGCAATTTAACTGCATAATCATTTTTAGCATCACAAACAATATGAAATCCACATAAGCCTTTTATTGCAAATATTTTGCCTTCAATAAGCTTTTTTTGTGACCATTCTATTGCATCATCAGTATCAATTTTTTTACCTTTATTATTGGTTATCCAGACGTGAGGACCACAATTATTACAAGCATTAGGTTGAGCATGAAATCTTCTATTAGTTGGACTAAAATATTCTTTTTCGCATTTATCGCACATTTTAAACTTAGCCATTGTGGTTTTATCTCTGTCATAAGGAATTGATTTTATTATAGAGAATCTTGGACCACAATTAGTACAATTAGTAAAAGGATATTTAAAGCGTCTATTCTTAGAATTACGTATATCGTTTAAACAATCTTCACATGTTGCAATATCTGGAGATATAAGTGTTATTTTATCTTTTTTTTCTTCGCTTTTTTTAATAATAAATTCATTGAAATTAGAAATATTCAATTCTTTTATTGTAATATTTTCAATTTTAGATAGAGGTGGTGGAGTATTTTTGAGTTTGTTGATGAATAAATTAATATTTTCAGGTAAACCTTCTATGTCAATAAAAACACCTTCAGAGCTATTATTTACCCAACCTTTTAAATTATATTTTTTAGCTAGATTGTATACAAAGGGTCGAAAACCAACTCCTTGAACAATTCCTTCTACTTTTATAAAAAATCTTTTTATATCCATATATAATTCTCCTAAATTTTTGCATGATTTTATCAATTTTAGGTTTTATCAACGGGTTCCGACGATGAAGTAGTTCGCAAAATAGACTAGCATACTGACTAGTTATTTTTTGAAAATGCCTAAAGCTCTTTTTTATAGTATAGCATTATTTTCGAGAGTATACCTAAAAAAATGCTATATATAAAATTAAAATAATTCCTATAATGCAGAATAAAATCGCCAATTTGTTAGAAAATTTAGTATTTTTGATGCATAAACGTTTTTGAAATATAATAATTATTTTTTCTATTATGATAATGAAAAAAATGAAAAATATGAATTTGCCTACTGGTATACCTTCTATAGTTATTTGTAAGAATACATATAACTGGTCAATTAATTTATGAATCATTGTAATCCTTTCCTTTCTTATTTCAATAATATTTATATTTGTGAATTTATATTTGAGAACTTTGTAGTTTACTTTTTTACGTAATAATTTGTAAATTAATATATTTAAAATATTTTGCAATACTATATTTGAGCAATGCTTCAAATTATTCATTGACAATTCATTTATAATTGAATATAATAACATATGAACAAATGTTCATATGTTATTAACGAGACGATGATAGTGTAAATACTTTGCATTATCAAACAATAATGGGAGGAATAATATGATAGATAATAAACTGGAAATTGAAACATGTAGTTGTAAGATAATCCATGAAGATATAGTAAGTGAAGTTAAGGTTAATATGCCGCAGGAAGAGAATTTATATGATTTAGCAGAGCTTTTTAAAGTTTTTGGTGATTCAACTAGAATTAAAATATTATATGCTTTATTTTCAGCAGAAATGTGTGTTTGTGATATAGCGGCGTTACTCGATATGACTCAATCTGCTATTTCACATCAACTTAGAATTTTGAAACAAGCTAGGCTTGTAAAATTCCGTAGAGAAGGTAAGGTAGTGTATTATTCCTTAGATGATGATCATATAAAACAAATATTTGATCAAGGGTTAAGACATCTTCAAGAAAATAATTAGCAAGTATGCTGGTATATTTGATTTTTGTTATTTTTCAAATGTCTAAATGTTTAAATAATGTATATGAAAATAAATGAGAAGAAGGGATTAATATATGATAAGGCTTATTATAGGAGCTATATTGTTTGGTATAGCACTAGTTTTCAAATTTTCACCTAGTATAGAATTTGTCATGTTTTTTACTAGTTATTTATTAGTAGGTGGGGAAGTTCTACTAAAGGCTGTAAAAAATATTTTTAGAGGTCAATTGTTCGATGAAAATTTTCTTATGAGTATTGCAACAATTGGTGCATTTGCAATTAAAGAGTTTCCTGAAGGTGTGGCTGTAATGCTATTTTATCAGATAGGTGAGCTTTTTGAGGATATTGCAGTGAATCGTTCAAGACGTTCCATTAAATCTCTTATTGATATTCGTCCAGATTATGCAAACCTCAAAGTTGGTGATGATATTAAGAGAGTTTCTCCATATGAAGTAAAAATTGACGATTATATAATCGTAAAACCCGGCGAGAAAATTCCACTTGACGGAAAAATTATAGATGGTAAATCAATGGTTGACACGTCTGCCTTAACTGGTGAATCAGTACCAAGGGAAGTAAAATCAGGAAGTGATATTTTATCAGGATTTATTAATAAAAGTGGAGTGCTGACTATTAGAGTAACAAAAGAATTTGGTGAATCTACTGTGTCTAAAATATTAGATCTAGTACAGAATGCAAGTACCAAAAAAGCACCTACTGAAAATTTCATCACTAAATTTGCAAGATATTACACTCCTATAATTGTATTTTCAGCACTTGCTTTAGCTATATTACCTACACTATTTATCAATGGAGCTACTTTTTCGGATTGGGCTTATAGAGCATTAATTTTTTTAGTTGTATCTTGTCCGTGTGCATTGGTTATTTCTATTCCACTTGGATTTTTTGCTGGAATAGGTGGTGCGTCTAGAAATGGTATATTAATCAAAGGTAGTAACTATTTAGAAATATTAAACTATGTAGATACTGTTGTTTTCGACAAAACTGGTACACTTACAAAAGGAGTATTTAAAGTTACTGAAGTAAATACTTATGGTGATATGAATGAAGATGAGTTATTAAAATATGTTGCATTTGCAGAAAGTTATTCTAATCATCCTATTGCTACTTCAATTCTAAAGGCTTATGGTGAAGAAATAAATCAAAAAGAAGTAGAAAATTATGAAGAGATATCAGGTCATGGTGTTAAGGCAGTTATACAGGGAAAAGAAGTACTTGTTGGAAATGCAAAACTGATGCAAAAAGAAAATGTTAAATTTGAAAAAGTAGAAAAGATAGGAACTGTTATATATTTAGCCATAGATAAAAAATATTCAGGATTTATTGTAATATCAGATGAGATGAAAAAAGATTCTGAAAGTGCTATAAAGGAATTAAGAAATATAGGCGTTAAAAAAATTATTATGCTCACGGGGGATAGGAGTTCAGTAGGAGTAAAAATAGCAGAAAAACTAGGATTGGACGATGTGTATTCTGAACTTTTACCACACCAGAAAGTTGAAAAATTAGAAGAATTATATAAACAGAAATCTTTAAAAGGTAAACTTGTTTTTGTAGGTGATGGAATTAATGATGCTCCTGTATTAGCGAGAGCAGATATTGGCATAGCAATGGGAGGAGTAGGTTCTGATGCTGCAATTGAGGCTGCTGATATAGTATTAATGACCGATGAACCTTCTAAATTACCAATTGCAATTAAAATTGCAAAAAGAACTAGAAGAATTATATGGCAAAATATTATATTTGCGCTTGGTGTAAAAGGTGTTGTTTTATTGCTTGGTGCATGTGGAATTGCGACTATGTGGGAAGCAGTTTTTGCTGATGTTGGAGTTGCTCTGATTGCTGTATTAAATTCTATTAGAGCAATGAAAGTAAATAATTTGTAGTGAACTCGTTTTGCTAAAGCAAAACATCGGGACTTCAGGTGGAGACTCTACTCCACCTGAAGCAAAATCTTCAATCTCCCACTTATAGAAGTGGGAGTCTTGTAAAAATTTGACCGCATATTTTTAAAATGTTATTTTACAATGCCAATAATTATAGTATAATCTAATAAAATATTATATTAATTGGATAGGAGATAACAATATGGAAAATAAAAGAACAGCACACTTAGCGGCAATATTTTTAATGATTGTATGGAGTCTTTCATATTTAAGTATAAAAGTTATTGTTGTTGAAGTTGAACCTACATTGGCAGCGTTTTATAGATTTTTAATTGCTTCGTTGATTTTATTTTTTATACATAAGCACAAATATCCCAATGAAAAGATATTGAAAGAGGACAAGCTTAAAATGATGTTAAGTGGATTATTTGGGGTATCATTGTATTTCTTTTTTGAAAACTATTCAGTAAAATTTACATCAGCAGCTAATGTTGCAATTTTGATTGCTACAATACCGATATTCACATTACCAGTTCAAAAAATTATTTTTAATGAAAAGATAGGTTTATTTAAAATAATAGGTGCAACTTTCAGTGTAGTAGGTATAATAATTATTATTATCTCAAAAGAGAGAGTTAGTTTATTTTCGAAGGGAAGTATTGGTGACTTCATGGCGTTTGCTTGTGTAATTTCGTGGATTGTCTATAATGTAATAACAAGCAAATTCAAAGGCAATTATAAAAGTATTACAGTTACTACTTATCAGGTTATATGGGGAACAATTTTTTTGAGTCCTGCATTCTTGGTTGGAATTATAAAGAAGACGGTGAATATACCATCATCAAAGGTTATTTTAAATATATTATTTTTAGCAATATTATGTTCATTTCTAGGGTATTTGATTTATATATATTGTTTAAAGAAATTAGGTGCTACCACAATTACAACTTATATAAATTTACAACCTATAATTAGCATAGTTGCGGCTAAAATAATTCTCAATGAAAGCATTACTATTTGGCAGGTTATGGGTTGTATAATTATTATTTTAGGAGTAAGCTTAGTTAGTTTGTCTGACGGGTTCACTGGTATTATGTTTAAAAAGTGAATAATAATATATTGCAAAGAAATATTTATATTAGGCATTTGAAAGAAAATAACAAGTCAAAGATGCGACGTATATTTTGTGAAATACAAAGAGTTGGGTTCCGCTGATAGTAGGTTCTATCAACGGGTTCCAACGATGAAGTAGTTCGCAAAATAGACTAGCATACTGACTAGTTATTTTTTTGAAAATGCCTTAAGCCAAGGAAATTTCCTTGGCTTAAACATTACTAAATAAATAGATTTACATTAGAATATTCAGTTCCTATAAGGTAGTTTACAGGGGCTTAAATAATTTTTTTAAAAAAATATAGAATTTATAATTTTAATTGCTGTCTCATTAACAACTGTATAATTTATTTCAAGTCCGTTTCTTTCACCTTTAATAATTCCAGCAGCCTTCAGCTTTTGGAGATGTTGAGAAACTGTAGATTGAGGTAGAGATAGACAATCTTTTATGTGAGAAACATTACATTTCCCATTTTGTTGTAATAAACCTTTAACTATACATAATCTTACTGGATGAGATAAAGCTTTTAGTATATCTACTATTTCATTATAATCATTGTAATTTGAATCCATATTCATACTTCCTTTAATAATATCTTCTGCGTCTTCTTCTATTTTTTCTTTTTTTGATTGAAATAATTAATGCAAACAATAATATTAATATTACTACAATACCTACTCCAGCAGCTATATAAATCAACATATTATCATGTAATATGTCTTTTGTTGTAATCGTTGAGTACAAATCATATGTCTTACTATAGTCTCTTTGAGTTATAGTCATCGTACCGAGTGAAGTTTTTTTATCTAACTTCCAAGGATCAATATTGCCTATATCAAATGTTTTTTTAGGAACTATGTCATTGTTATAATAGTCAATATTTGTTCTGACTTCAAGGGGGATTTCAATACTTTTTTCTGGACCTATAAATGGAATAACCTTATAAGATGCTTTAACAGTATAAACTTTTGTATTCTTGTCTATTAAAGTATCTTTTGTTGCATTATAACTCCAGTCAATAAGTTTTTGCATATCTTCAAATACTTTTGTATCTTTAGTATCGTATTCAGAGTTCATAACAACCCCTATTATATGTCTATCATTTCTATTGTAAATTGCTACAAGACATCTACCTGCTTTATCAGTAAAACCTGTTTTACCACCTATACATCCATCTATGCCAAGAAGTTTATTTCTATTAGTAACTTTGGCTTTAGGTCCATTTGCAAAACCAATAATGCTAGTTTTTTTACCCATAGATTCTCTTACCCAATCATTTTCATATGCCGCTTTTGCTAGTTTTGTCAAATCGTATGCTGTTGTATAGTGGTCATCTGTATTGCTATCAAGTCCGTTAGGAGTAACAAAATTGGAATGTAACATTCCTAATTGCTTTGCTTTTTTATTCATCAATTTTGCAAAATTTTCTACATTACCAGCTACATTGTCGGCTACCATATAGGCAAAATCATTTCCAGAATACAAAAGAAGACCATCCATAACATTATCAGCGCTCATTGGATCACCAATGTTTACTTTGTAAATATTAACACCATATGAATAAGCCGGTTGCAAAGAAGCACTCTTTGTATATTTTAGCATATCTGTTTTGCTTTTATTTTCAGCTAATAAAATAGAAGTTAATAGCTTTGTTATTGATGCTGGATAAACTTTTGCATCAATGTTTTTTGTGTAAATTATTTCATTGGTATCCATATCGACTGATATTGCAGATGTACCTATTAATTCGGGTACGGGTTGTGCAGCAAATGCACTAAACGAAAGTAACATAGTAAAAATTAGTGTAAATAGAATTGTTTTTTTTACATTTTTCAATTTTCATCTCTCCAATTTCTAGTTCATATTGTCATGTTGTTTGTGTATAACAAAAGTATAACATTATATTATATTAAGGACAAGTTAAATAATTTTCAAAATTTATTCATAATTTTGAAAATATGTTTATTTTAGTGTATAATAAGTGGGAAACAATAATTTATTTGCATTAAAGGGGTGGGGGAGTATGGATAGATGTCCTTTTTTATCTACGCAAAACGAAGAAGTATGTTGTTTTAAAGAGTGTGTTTTTTATAATTGCACGGAGTTTGATGGCGTATGTCCATTTAAAGAAATTAATGTTACAAAGGAGTGTATATACAATAAAGAATATGATTGTGAAATGTTATTACAAGATAGTGATTCACTATTAAGTTTGCTATACAAATAGAATTAATATCTTCAATTCGTAATTTAGATTTTTATCATATATATTACAACGAAAAATGTAGTATGCAGAGATTTTTATAGTCAATATTAATAAAAAATATATTATATTAAATATTTATATTGCATATTATGAATTGAAGGATTAATATATTTAAACTTGATAAGATACTTTATGTTTGACAGGATACTTATAAAAAAGATAGATGTTTTTAAGTTCATCTATCTTTTGTTATGCGAGCTAGTTGCAGTGAATTATTTTTCAAAGTGTGTTGTATATTTGAGGAGCATATCTTGTTTTAATTTCCATAAATCATATGATAAATCAACATAATATGTGTGAGGATTTTCAAACCTTAAAACTTCATTCCAAAGTGTTGAAAGTTCTTTTTTTGTGTATTCTCTTATATCTAAAACACTAGGAGAAGTATATATTGGTTTACCATCTTCGAATATCTTTACCATAAGTTCCTTAACGTGAAAATCTGTAATTTTCTTTCTTTTCCAAGTATGAATAGGATTGAACAAAGTCAGAGGTTTATTTTCAACTATTGATTCATTGTTTAATGTTATTAAATCTGCAATAGCTTTGTTTGTTTTGTTGTCAAATATTCTATAAATCTTTTTAAAGCCTGGATTAGTTATTTTTTCAGTATTCTCGCTTATTTTTATTTTAGGAACTATTTCACCGTTATTTTCAATAGCAACGAGTTTGTATACACCTCCAAAAACAGGTTCTGATCTTGCTGTTATGAGCCTTTCACCAACTCCAAAACCATCAATTTTTGCTCCATTATCGAGTACACCACGTATTATATATTCATCTAATGAATTGGATACTATAATTTTCACATCATTATATCCAGCATCATCAAGCATTTTTCTTACTTTCTTGCTCAAATATGTTATATCACCGCTATCAATTCTAACTCCTTTAGGTCTTTTTCCCATAGGTTTTAATACTTCATCAGCGACTTTTATTGTATTTGGTATTCCTGATTTTAAAACGTTATATGTATCGACTAGAAAAGTACAATTATCAGGATAGGTTTTTGCCCATGATTTGAAGGCTTCATATTCGTTATCAAATAATTGAACCCAACTATGTGCCATTGTTCCGACAGCCATTGTACCGAATATTTTATCAGAAATTGTGCATGCAGTAGAGTCACAACCACCAATTATTGCTGCTCTTGAGCCATAAATAGCACCATCATAACCTTGAGCACGTCTTGAGCCAAATTCCATTACGGTACGACCTTTTGCAGCTCTGCATATTCTGTTCGCTTTTGTAGCTATAAGCGTTTGATGGTTAATGGTTAAAAGAATCATGGTTTCAATAAACTGAGCTTGTATAATAGGACCTTTCACAGTAACTAAAGGTTCACCAGGGAAAACAGGATTTCCCTCTGGAATAGCCCATACATCACAAGAAAACTTAAAGTTTCTCAGATAATCAAGAAATTTTTCAGAAAAAATATTTTTGCTTCTGAGGTAATCTATGTCGCTTTCTGTAAATTTTAACTCTGAGAGATACTCAATTAGTTGCTCAACGCCTGCCATTATGCAGTATCCACCTTTATCAGGTACTCTTCTAAAGAACATATCAAAATATGCTATCTTATTACCAATATCATTATCTAGGTAGCCATTAGCCATAGTTAATTCATAAAAATCAACAAGCATAGTTAAATTTCGTGTAAATTTCATTTTACTCACCTTTTTCTATTTTAATCAGTATGTTTTATGGTTATAATTTATAATGAAAATGATATATACTTGTTAAGTTCTTAAAATCGTATAATTCTCTAAACAAAAATACGAATTTTATAACTTGATAAGTACAGATTAATTCTAATACTATTATTTGTCTATTACAATAAAAAAATCAGAAAACAGAGGTGTCTATGTGAATTTTGAAGAAAATTTAGATAAATTTCAAAGAATTGCTGTAAAGACTGATGAAAGGAATTTGCTTGTGGTAGCTGCGCCGGGAAGCGGTAAAACGACTACCATTATTAACAGAGTTTTTTATTTGGTAAAAAAAGGAGTAAGTCCTGACAATATTGTAGTAATAACATTTACCAGAATGGCAGCTATTAACATGAAAAATAGATATAGTGAATTAGGTATTCAAAAACGCAGTCCATTTTTTGGGACATTTCATGGGCTTTTCTATAAAATAGTTAAAAGACATTATGGTAACATTGAAATAATAGGCTCAAGTCAGTCGTATAATGTCATTAAGAGTGTACTTAAAGAATATTTTGATGAGATTACAGATGAAAAGGTCAAGGAGACATTAAATGATATTTCAGTGTTTAAAAATTCACTGATAGATATAGAATTTTTTAAAAGCACTATGGATAAAAATATTTTCAATGATTGCTTTATAAAATATGAAGAATATAAAAAACGGAATAAACTTTTAGATTTTGATGATTTGCAGATAAAGGTTAGAGAACTGTTTTTGAAAAATGAAAATATTCTAAATGGCTATAGAATGTTGTTTAAGTACATTCTTGTTGATGAATTTCAAGATTGTGATAAATTGCAGATTGATATTTTAAGATTATTAAATTTGAATAATTCTTTATTTGCAGTAGGGGATGAAGACCAATGTATATATTCTTTTAGAGGGTCAAGACCTGATTGTATGGTTGAATTTGATAAATACTTTGATGGTGGTAAAAAGGTATTTTTGAGCAATAATTATAGAAGTCCTAAGAACATCATAGAAGCTTCTAATAAATTGATTATCAATAATAAAATTAGGAATTCTAAAACAATAAATGCTGTGAAAAAAGTTGATAGCAAAATAAATGTTATTAATTCTAATGATGAAAATGGTCAAGCAAATGAGATTTCAAATATAATATTGAAGCTCAATAAAATTTCAAATTATAAGCTTTCAAGTAATGTTGTTTTGTATAGAACCAATATTGAAAGTAGAAGCTTGATAGATGCATTTATTAGAAAAAGGATTCCGTTTAGATTTTTTGATAGGGGTTATAATTTTTTTGAACATTTTATTTGTCGTGATATAATTGCATATTTAAAGTTGAGTATAGATCCATGTGATAGAGAGAGTTTTACTAGAATAATAAATAAGCCTTTCAGATATGTAAGTAAAATAAACATTGAAAAGCTTAAGAATCACAGAGAAAAAAACAGTTGTTTTGAGATTTTGAAAAACATGGGAAATGTTCATCCTTATCAGATAAAGTCTCTTGAAAAGTTACAAAATGAAATAAATTTTTTGAGTAAAATATCATTAAAAAGTGCTGTTGATTATGTTATTTTTAGTTTGGGTTATCATGAATATATTGAAGAGTATTGTTCTAAATTTAAGTACAATATAGATGAAATGGAAGAGATAGTAGAAGAGTTTAGGGAGTCATGCAAGGAGTTTAATTTTATTAATGAATTCTTAGTACATGTAGAAGAAGTTAGCAGTGAAATTAAAAGAAATAAGAATGATGAAAATAGGGACAGTGTAATATTCAGCACGATTCATGGTGTTAAGGGAATGGAGTTTGAGAATGTATTCATAATAAACTGTAATGAAGATAATATTCCACATAAGAATAATGATAACATTGAAGAAGAAAGAAGATTATTCTATGTTGCAGTTACAAGGACTAAAAAAAATTTATGGTTAGGAATATCTGATAGAATAAAAGGTAGTACAAAAGAACCTTCAAGATTTATAAATGAATTAGGAATAAATAAAGATACAAGTGTTGATATACTTAAGAAAGGAGAAGTTATTAGGCATGTTTCTTTTGGTATTGGTAAAGTAATAAATATAGATGAAAAAGTAGTTGATATTGAATTTGATGAGGGTATAGTGAGAAGGTTTGATGCATTGATTTTGTTTAATAGTGGACTTATTAAGCAAGTTAATTGAATGTTATAGCGTAATATTATATAATTTTATTAAACTCATATCATTAGTAATGTGAGTTTAATATTTGCAGTAAAAGAGGGAATTGGTATGGGATTTTCAAAAATTAATCCAAAGGACTTGATTTTTTCATTAGATATTGGTACACGTTCAATTATAGGTACGGTTGGTGTTGTTAAAGAAAAGAAATTTAATGTTATATGTGAAAGTTATATGGAACATAGTGAAAGATCTATGATTGATGGGCAAATACATAATATTCAATCTGTTGCTGAAGTTGTTGTAAAAGTAAAGCAAGATTTAGAAAAGAAATTAGGAGTAAAGCTTACAGATGTAAATATTGCAGCAGCTGGTAGATTTTTAAGAACGGCAGTTACTAAGGTGGATATGGAAATCGATATTGAAAAGGAAATCGATAAGGATACCGTTAGTGCACTTGAGTTAACAGCTGTAAAGAAAGCTGAGGAGGAAGTCGATAGACAATCGCAAGGTAAGCTCTATTGTGTTGGATATAGTGTGAAAAATTATTATTTGAATGGATATTTAATAGGCAGCCTATTATCGCATAAAGGAGAAAATATTTCGGCTGAGGTGATAGCTACATTTCTTCCACGTTCGGTTGTAGATAGCTTATATTCTGTTATGAATAAAGCAGGACTAAAGGTAAAAAATTTAACGCTTGAGCCCATTGCTGCAATGGAAGCTGCTGTTCCTCAAAATTTAAGATTGCTCAATATAGCCTTGATAGATATTGGAGCAGGTACATCTGATATTGCGATAAGTAGCAAAGATAGTATTGTTGCTTATGGAATGGTACCGCTTGCAGGTGATGAAATTACTGAGATTATAGCACAAACTTATTTAACTGATTTTAATACTGCAGAAGAAATAAAGAGAGCTTGTTTAAAAGAAGAAAACATATCATTTGTTGATGTTCTTGGAATGGAGAATCAAATAAGTTCTGAAGAGGTACTTAAAGTAATAAATCCATCTGTTGTAAAAATTTCAGAGCAGATAGCTGATAAGATAATTGAATTAAATGGAGGTAAATCACCTAATGCAGTTTTTCTTGTTGGAGGAGGGGCTCATACACCATTTTTAAGGGAAGTTTTAGCGGAAAAATTAAATTTGCCACTTCAAAGAACAGCAGTAAAAGGCAGAGATTCTGTTATTGAGTGTATGTGTGATAATGCTTTGGATTTAGGAAGTATAGGAGTAACAGTTTTGGGTATAGCATTAATAGCGATTAAAAAATCTGGAAGTGACTTCATAAATGTAACACTAAATGGTAGCATTATTAGTCTTTTTAATTCTCGAAAGCATACTGTTATGGATTTAGTTATGCAGGCAGGTATAAATCCTAAATTGTTAATTGGTAAGAGAGGAAAGAGTAAAAGATTTATAGTAAACGGTATAAAAAGAGTTGCATTTGGTAAGCTACCTAAGAGTTCAGAAATAGTGATTAATGGTGAAGTAAGCAGCATGGATTCAGAGGTTAAAGATGGTGATGTAGTAGATATAAAGTATGCTGAAAATGGTGGACATGCAGAACCTAAGGTTATTGATTATGTGAAGAAAATAGATACTGTAAGTTTTTATTTGGATGATAAGTTAGTAAATATTGAGCCTGTTGTATTTATTAATGGTAACAAAGTTAATATTGACGCTAAAATTGAAGAGGGAGATAATATAGAAATTATATTTCCTAATACCATTGGACAGTATAAAAAATATTTTATATCAGATAATGAAGTTGATTATTGTATGAATAATTTAAAATTGGAAGATGACTACATTATTAAAGAAGGGGATAGAATATATAAGAATGTGACAAAAATATGTGATATGCCTGAAAAATATAAAATTGAAGGAAAGACTGAAGAACACATTGCATGTGAGGTTGAAAAGGAAGTTGATTCTTCAAAATTTATTGAAATTATTATAAATGGGAAATCAACAATATTGACAGGTAAAGAAAAATTTGTTTTTATTGATATATTTGATTTCGTAGATTTTGACTTATCAAAGCCTAAGGGTAAAATAGTTTTAAAATTAAATGATAAAGATGCAGGATATTATGATGAACTTCACCAAGGTGATAAGGTAGATGTATACTGGCAGAAGGCGGTGTTTTAGTGGATTTTTTAAAATTATCAAGAGAAATTGAAAAAGATGTCATAGCAATAAGAAGAGATTTGCATATGTATCCAGAATTGGGCTTTGAACTTGAAAGGACAAGTGAAAAAGTAAAATGCTTTCTTAAAAATGAGGGTATTGATTTTTATGAAACGGCAAAGACAGGTGTTTGTGCTATAATTTATGGTAATGGCAAAAAAACTATAGGGATAAGAGCGGATATGGATGCACTTCCTATAGAGGAAAAGAATGATTGTGAATATAAGTCACAAAATAAAGGTAAAATGCATGCTTGTGGACATGATGCACATACTGCTATTTTGATGGGAACTGCCAAAATATTGAATGGTATAAGGCATAAATTAAATGGAAATGTCAAATTGTTTTTCGAACCAGCTGAGGAAACAGTTGGTGGGGCTAGGCTAATGATTGAAGATGGAGTCTTAAAAAATCCAGATGTTGATGCAATAATTGGGCTTCATGTCGAGGAATGGATTGATGTTGGTAAAATAGGTATAAAGAAAGGTGTTGTTAATGCTGCATCAAATCCATTTAAAATAAAAATAATAGGTAGTGGAGGGCATGGAGCGAATCCTCAAAACACTATAGATCCTATTGTTATTGCTTCAAATGTTATATCTTCATTACAAACCATAGTAAGTAGAGAAATTTCACCTACTGATTCAGCAGTAATAACAATAGGTTCAATACATGGTGGAACAGCACAAAACATAATACCTGAAGAAGTGGAATTAGAAGGAATTATTAGATGCCTTAATATTGAACACAGAGATTATATAAAGATGAGATTGAGGGAAGTTACGACTGGAATAGTTAATTCAATGAGAGGAAAATGTGAAATTCAGATTGATGAAAGTTATCCGTGTCTGTATAATGATGATTACATGACTGATTTGCTGGTTTCTTCTGCTGAAAAGATTATTCAGTCAAAAAACATTGTAAAATTGGATGCTCCTAGTATGGGAGTGGAAAGCTTTGCGTATTTTGCAATGGAGAAGCCATCAGTGTTTTATTATTTGGGTTGTGGGAATGCTTATAAAAATATAGTTCATGCTGCACACAGCAATAGATTCAACATTGATGAAAGATGCCTTTCTATTGGTGTTGCAATAGAGTGTCAAGCAGTGTGGGATTATCTAAACGAGGAGGAAATTTGATGAAAATTGAAATAGGTACAAATGAGGCAGGGCAGAGAGTTGATAAATTTTCAAGAAAGCTATTAAAAGATGTTCCTTTAAGTGTTATATATAAGGCTATAAGAAAAGGAGATATAAGGATTAATGGCAAAAAAACTAAGGAAAAATATTTCCTAGTTGAAGGGGATATTTATGAGGTAAAATATGTTCAATCGAATGCAAAGAAAAAAGATTTTATTATGGTTCCAAGCAGTGGAATGAAAATTACATATGAAGATACGAATATTCTTATTGTTGAAAAATGGCCTGGAGTATTGGTTCATGCAGATAAAAAAAATGGAGAGCCTACTTTGACTGATCATGTATTATCCTATTTATATGAAAAAGGAGAGTATGATCCCCAAAAAGAGGTTACATTTACACCAGCTCCATGTAATAGGCTTGACAAAAATACGTCTGGTATTGTTATATTTGGTAAAAATTTTAAGGCGATGAAACTTCTAAATGAAATGATTAGGGAAAAGAGCATACAAAAGTATTATGTTGCATTGATAAAGGGAAAAATAAATGATGGACTATATGAGGGATATATAAGCAAAAATGAAGAAAATAATATATCAACTGTATATAAAGAACAAAAGAGTGATACTAAGAAGATATCAATGAAGGTAAAAACAATTGAGACAGTTGGAGCTTTTTCATATATAGAAGTGAATCTATTAACAGGTAGAAGCCATCAAATAAGAGCACATTTGAGCTCTTTAGGCAGACCTATTATTGGTGATCCAAAATATGGTGATAAGAAAATAAATGGATTTTTTGCAAATAAATTTGGTTTAAACTTTCAGTTTTTATATGCATATAAGCTAATATTCAAAAATTGTCCTGATGAATTGTCATATTTGGAAAACAAAACAATAGCAGAAAGCTTGCCACCAATTTTTAAGAAGGTTAAAAAAGATGTTATGAGATTTGATTAAAGGAGTAATTTATGGGTAAAGATTTAACTCTAGAAAAGCAGTCCACTACAAAAGGCTTTGCCATATTGTCTGGGGCAGCTTTGCTATCCAAGGTAATATCAATTTTATATTTACCAATTTTATCAAAGATATTGGGTGCTGATGGTATAGGTATTTATTCGTATGTCTACAGTATATATGTTTGGATGTATATAGTTACAAATTCGGGCTTGCCTTCAGCGATTTCTAAAATAGTGTCAGAGCTTATAACTACAGGGAATTATAAAGATGCAGTTAGAAGTTTTAAAATATCAAGGATGTTATTGATCGTTTTCGGTTCAATAACAACATTATTGATGTTTATATTGGCTGAACCACTGACATCATTCATGAACTTTCCAAAAGCTGCATTAGCAGTAAAGGTGTTGTCACCTGCTTTGGTAATAACCGGGATATTAAGCACGTACAGGGGATATTTTCAAGGTATAGGTAACATGACTCCAACCGCATTTTCGCAGATTGTTGAGCAAGTAATAAATGTATCTTTGAGCATAGGTGTTTCTTATGTATTAATCAGATTTGGGATTGAAGCTGGTATTGCTGGTGCGACTACGGGAACTACATTAGGAGCGTTAGTTGCAGGAATATTGTTGATTACAATATATAAAAAGCATTCTCTTGTACATAATATTGATAACAATATAAAAAATACAAGAATGTATTCAGATAAGAAATTGCTTAAAAAGATATTGAGTTACTCTATTCCTATGGTTATTTGTTTAGGACTTCAGAGTGCTGGACTTTTGATTGATGCACCTATTGTAAAGTCTAGACTTTTGCATATTGGATTTGGCGAAAAATTGACAAATTCACTATGGGGTTGGTTTGCATCATGGTATACTAGTTTGATAAATGTACCTATTGCTATTGTTACATCTCTAGCTACAGCTGTTTTGCCTGCGGTATCTGGATTAGCTGCCATAAATGACAGAAAAGCATTAAAAAGTAAAATAAATTATGCTTTTAGATTGTGCTTTATGATATCTATTCCATCAGCAATTGGATTAATGTCATTAAGTACTGGAATTTATAGATTATTTGGTTATGATGTTAGGGCAGCTGTTCTTATGAGGTATGGTGCTTTAATATTAGTTCTATTATCAGTACTTCAGATTCAAACATCTATACTTCAGGGTATAGGGAAAATATATGTTGTGACTATTTATGCAGTCATTGGGCTGATTGCAAAAGTAATTGTAAATTATATATTTACAGCTATACCTAGCATAAATATTAAAGGTGCATTATTGGGAAATGCAGTTTGCTATTTGGTACCTTTGATTTTGAATTATATTACTATAAATAGATATTTAAAAATTAAAATAAGTTTATTTAGGCATAGTACAAAACCTTTGTTTTCGTCAATTGTAATGGGGTTATTAGCTTATTCGGTTTATTACTTCATAATAATTATAGCTGTAAATAGTTATATTGTAAATTTAATAGCCGTTGTAATTGCTATATTTGTAGCTGTATTTGTTTATTTATATTCACTTATAATAATAGGAGGAATAAAGAAAAAAGATTTTGATGTATTACCTTCTAGGATTCTTAAGTTGATTCCAAAATTTATGATGAATGCAATAAAGGAGTAAGAAAGCAGTTAGGAATTGCCTAACTGCTTTTACTCTTCAGCTTTATTTAAAATGGTTATTGAAAAATAAAACAACATAAAAGCCACAAATATTATTATTAGATTTTTAAACAAGAACAATGAAGATGGTATTATCAAATTAAATATTTTCAGTATATAATGTATCAATATGGTCAAGAAAGAACCTATTATTATTGTGCTGAAATATATTTCTATTGAGCATATTTTCCTTATTTCTAATAAATTTAATATTAAACCTACTAGAGATGTAATTATTAGTGTTATACCATATCCATATACATTTATAGAAGGAATACCTATCAATATATAAAATAAAATCAATTCTAGAATTGCGGAAATGATTGAATTGATTAATACTGCCTTTTGTTTCCCCATACCATTTAGTATTGAGTAAGTTGATGTCATTAAATAAGTGAATGGTGCACTATATGAAACAAATCTTATATAATTACCAAGATCGCTTCTGTTGTAAAAAAGTCTACCAAGTTCAGTAGGGATGCACATGCACAAAAGCATACTTGTAATACCCAATAAAACAGAAATATTTATTATTTCTTTTATTCTTTTTTCTAATTTGTAGTAATTCTTGTTTGTTAAACTATTGGAAATATCCGGTACTAACAATATTGACATAGAAACGATTAATATCATAGGGAAAAACACTATAGTAAGTGCCATACCTGAAAATTTACCAATAAGACCAAGTGCATTTGTGTATTCAATTCCTGCGGCAACAAGTCTTCTAGGAATTAGTAATGTTGAAACAGTAGAAATACCAGTTGTTAAGAAACCATTTAGTGCAAGAGGTAATGAAATTGCTAACACATTAAAAAGTAGTTGAGGACTGCTTTCTGATTTTAAACTTTTATGAAATTTTTTCTTGTTGGATTTATAAAATATATATAATAAGGCCAAGCTAATCAGTTCACCACAAGATAGTGCTATATAAGTAGCAGTTACAGTTGTTGTAATACTTTTTAGTGAAAGAAGATTGATTAAACTTATTATTACAACTACTCTTATTGTCTTTTCGAATATATCTATTATAGCAGGAGCTTTTATATTATTAGTCCCAAAAAAGTAACCTTTATAGATTGATGATATTGCTACGAATACTAATGCTGGACTTATTGCCCACAGAGAATAAAGAGTTCTAGAGTCTTTTATTATTACATTACTTATGAATGGTGCAAGCATGAAGAATAATAATGCTATAAATATTGACCATATTAAATCAAATATTATAGTAATATGTATAGTCTTATTTAAATTTGAGTAATCATTTTTATTATAATAAAAAGAAGCTTCTTTGGAGATTGCAGTTATCATGCCTCCGCATAATAAGCAGCAAAACAAATCATAAATAGGCATTATTAAACTGTACAGACCAACTCCTTCTGCACCAAGTTTTTTTGATAATATTATTGAAAAGACGAATTTTAAAATTCCAGTTGATAGATTAGATAAAGTCAACAGTAAAGAGTTCTTATAAAAATTATCCTTTGACATCTTAAAACCCCCGAGTTATAAAACATATATTTATATTTATGATAGGTAAAATTTTTATATTCTAACTTTTGATGGGCTTTTTTAAAACACAGCAAACTTGCTTTATTAATGCAAAAGATTCAATATTCCAATTATAGAATTCGAGGGCTTTATAAATTGATAAAAAAAAGATTGCCGCCCATACTAGGTGGCAATCTTTTAACTATCTAAAAATACTTTTATATTTGAGTAATTTTGCAAATACCACTATTGATACAAATAACATCACAAAACTCAAAGCAACAAAGAAAAGTGTTAAAGTTTGAGCAGTTGATACAGAAATACTGTAGTGACTACTTATTCTAGTTAATTCAGTATTAAAATTTCCTCTTATACTGATGAAATATTTTATCCATACTGTTGAAATAGCAAATGCAATAGGTACTATGCCTAAGGCAATCAGATATCCACTTTTCTTTCTGTGTTTAATTCCGAACAGTCCCATAAATATAGGTATAATAAACAATAGTGGTAAAACAAATCCTAAAAACTGGGGAGATAGAGCCAAAAACAGAGCACATAAAATGGTAAAGTAAAATGATATTTTCCTTGCAATTAAGGCTTCACTTTTTACGCTCATATTAATGGTTATTTTCTCCTTGATGTTTGATTATGGAATTTAGAGTTATTCCAATTGAAACCAATATCAACCCCCACATAGATAACATAAAAGTCAATCCTGTAGAACTCATAATCACACCTCCTACATTTTAACAATAACTCTGTTTTGTTCAATCTCTTGTTTATAACTCTTCTTGATTCCTAAGTAAGTTCCTATGAATCCAAGTATAAATACTATTAATAGAACTATTCTGGCACCTTCTACCCATGGTATTAATACGGGTGTTTTTGTGACGAAACCAGGAATTAATCTGAAATAACCGTCCTTAACGTAGTCTATTGTAGAACCTATAAGTATTGTTATTATTACAAGTGGAGTTATCCATCTAATCATTATAGTATATATCCATTTAGGAGCTTTCCAATAAGAACCTTCATTCATTTCATCAATAGGATTCTCTTTCATAAGCCATCCAGTAACTATTATTTCAATCAATCCCATAATGACTAGCAAGTAACTTCCAACCCAATTATCTAATTCTGTTAAATAAGCTAAATCTGCAGTATGAGTTATAATAGGTTCTAAGCATACTGGAAGTCCGACGATAATATATCCGAAGAAAACCAAAATTGAAGCAGTTTTCTTTGCTATACCTACTCCTTCTTCTAAAACAGTTACAAGATAGTTATACATTGCTATGGCTGATGTAAATCCTGCGAAGAATAATAACAAGAACCAAAGAGTACCAAATATTCTTCCGCCACCTATAACTCTAAAAATATTAGGTAATGAAATAAATGCTAAACCAACACCAGCACCAAGTCCTTTAACGCCCATAAACGCATATGTTATAGGAATAGCTATGCTTCCGCCAAGTATTACTTCTGCAAATTCATTAAGTGATACTGTAGCTAATGCTGAATTAACTATATCGTCATCCTTCTTTAAGAATGATGCATAGTTTTGAATAATTCCCATTCCAAGTGATAATGTAAAGAATATTTGACCAGCAGCAGCTAATGTAGCTTTAAAATTTAAATCCGACCATCTAGGCTCCCATAAATAGTTTAATCCTTTAATAGCTGACCAATCAGGTTTTGCTGGAGAACCTATTGTTAATGCTTTAAAAATCATTATAATTCCGAAAATGTACAGTACAGGCATCATCAATTTTGCCCATGCTTCAATTCCTTTTTGTATACCTCTTGTTACTGCAAATGCCAAGAATGCCAATGTTACAATCCAAAATGTAAATACATATGCTGGATTTTGAATATAGTTTACAAAAAATTGACCAGTTGAAATGGATTTATCAGCATATCCTCCTGTTATAGATAAAATACTATATCCTAGCGTCCAACCTATGATATGATTATAATAGGAGTTAACTAGAAGAGTAACCGCTATTACGAGCATACCTGAAATAGAACCTATAATGAGTGCTTTTCTGGGTTTGATTTTGTCTCTTGCTTGTATGTATATCATGTATCCTATTGTACCATGACCGTGTTTTCCGCCAAGTCTACCCATCATCCATTCTACAAGCATGAGAGGGATACCAATTACTATAAGTGCAAGAATGTATGGCACCATGAAGGCTCCACCACCGTTTTTTGCAGCTTGATATGGGAATCTCCAAAAGTTACCAAGCCCTATTGCATTTCCAGCCATAGCAAGTATAAGGCCTATTTTGGAACCCCAGTTCTCACGTTTTTTTTGCATATATAACTCCCCTTTCCCAATATGAATATTGACTTTATAATAGCATACAAAATTCATATTTTCAATAATTGATAATTTTCTGACGAATGAATAATAGTGGTGAGTAACATTTATTTACATAATTAACTACATAATTATTATGTGATTAATTCATAATAATAACCGTGGAAAGAAAATGAAATTTTTAAAGGAAAGTGATATTTATGATTAGGAAGATTGAAAAAACTTATGGAATTACTCTAAAGGGTGCTTTAAAAATTATAAATCCAATCAAAAAAAGGCTTATTAAGACATACTGCCTTGTGCATAAGTTTTTAAATAGACAGGCTTTGCGAATATTGCATAAAGAAAATTATTTAGATGAATACAAATTTTATTCTAAATATATAATATTTCTTAATGAAGGTGCAGTATGGGCAGATCAAGATTTTAAAAGTATTAACCATTTCTTCCATTACAATAAAAGGAGTGGTCTATTTGGATTTTCTAATGCTTTGTCAGAATGCTGTGATTATTATAACAAGGCAGTTGATTACTATAATCAAAATAATATTGAAAAAAGTATGTTTTATATTGGAGCAGCGTGTCACTTGGTTCAGGATTCAACTGTTCCTCAACATGTTAATAACAAACTACTGAGTGAACATAGACAATTTGAATTATGGATAATAGATGAAGTCATAAATAAAAATTCTTTTGGAGAATTGAGCAATATTGTTGAGTACGATGATATAAAAGATTATATAATTATAAATTCAAGAAAAGCTTACAATATATACCGCAAGAATTCTCATATAACAGATAAATATAATCGATATAATAGCGTTGCATCCGAAATTATTAAACTAGCACAGGGTTCAACAGCGGGATTTTTGATTAAATTTTATAATGAAAATGTTAAATGAACTATTATGTGCTTCTAATTGGTAATGTTTGACTTGATAAGTGTGGTATTTGTGATAAACTGTTTTATATGAACAATGATCGTTAAGAGGAATTTAGGTACTAGGAGGAGAAACAAGGTACTAGACTTTAAATTTCTAACTAAGTTACAATCTGCTTTGGCGATTGGAGATTAGTGATTAGCGACTTTGGTTTAGTTTCCAGTCTCCAATCTCTAGTTTCTAACACAAATTTGTAACTTGGTAACCAGTATCGGATTTAGGTACCAGGTGCTAGGTTAAATTAAGTTTGCTAGGGTGCTAGAGTACTAGACTACTAGTGCAGATTTATAAACTTGAATACTAAATTCTATAAATTAGCAACTATTTTTTATTCAAAATTGCGTAACAATTTTATCATTAGCTGGTAACTAGCAAACTAGCCAACTGGCACTCTTATTTTAAAGAAATTGCGTAGCGATTTTAACCCTTTAGTGAAAGGAAGAAAACTAATGAAAGTATTATTAGCAGCAATAAATTCGCAATATATTCATTCGAATTTGGCAGTAAGATATTTAAAAGCATTTACGAAGGATTTAGATTATGATTGTGCAATTTTGGAATTTACCATAAATGACAGAATAGAAAATATTTTAAGAAAGATTATACACCATAAACCAAATATTGTAGCTTTTTCTTGTTATATATGGAATATAGAATATGTTGTGAAGCTTTCGAAATTGATAAAAATTATAGATAAAGATATTGAGATAGTATTTGGAGGACCAGAAGTAAGCTATGATGGATACTCATTTTTAAAAGAAAATGATGGCGAATATGTTATTGAAGGGGAAGGAGAACTAACTTTTAGAGAACTTATAGAATTTAAAATTAATGAGTACAAGAATTTTCAAACTAATAATATAAATGTGGTTGATGTGAATATAATTGAAGAGGGTTTAAAGAAAATAAAGGGGCTATATTTTAAAACAAGTAATGATGTAAAATATACTGGTCCTAGAGAAAACATCGATATGAATAATGTTGTTTTTCCATATGATGAAGAGGATGATTTACAAAATAAAATAGTGTATTATGAAGCATCGAGAGGGTGTCCATTCAACTGCAAGTATTGTTTATCTTCAACTATAAGAAATGTAAGATTTAGAGATATTGAAACTGTCAAGAAAGAATTAAAGTTTCTTATGGATAAAAATGTTAAATTAATAAAATTTGTTGATAGGACTTTTAATGCTAACATTAAATTTGCTATGGAAATATGGAAATTCTTGATAGAACAAGATACACAAACTAAGTTTCATTTTGAAATTTCAGCAAATTTGTTTAAAAAAGAGGAGATTGAGCTTTTGTCAAAAGCACCATACGGAAGGTTTCAATTTGAAGTTGGAGTTCAAACTACCAACAATGAAGTATTATCAAATATTAACAGGAAGGTTGACTTTGATGATATATCAGAGAAGGTTGTAGAAATTAAAAAGTTGAACAATATTAAGCAGCATTTGGATCTTATAGCTGGATTACCTGGAGAGAATTTTAACTCATTTGTAAAATCTTTTAATGATATTTACAGAATAAAACCAGAAGAAATTCAATTGGGATTCCTTAAATTGCTTAAAGGTTCTCCAATGAGAAATGAAGCAAAAAAATGGGGAATGAGTTTTTCACCATATCCACCTTATGAAATTTTAAAAACTAAGCACATAACTTACAATGAATTAGTAATACTAAAAAGAGTGGAGAAGATGGTTGATAAATATTATAATACGCAGAAATTCAACAATATAATTTCGTACTTTGAAGAGAAGTTTGATTCACCTTTTGAGTTTTATAGAAAACTTTCAGAGTACTTTGAGTATAGAGGATATTTTGATAGGAGTTTATCCTCGACAGAATACTATAGAGTTTTTATTGACTTTAATGAAGCCGTAATTGGTGAAGAGAGTAATGCACTTAAAGAAATAATCAAGTTTGATTATTTGCTGCATAATAAGAAAAAATGGGTACCTGAATTTTTAAATAGAAATTCGGATAAAAATGTTATGAAAGAAATAAAAAAGTTAATAAGGAATTCCGGTACTGAATTTAATATGGATAATTTTCATATTGAAAAATTTAATATTGACATTTCAAATTATTTAAAGAATAGAGAAATAATTTTAAAGGATTTTTACATATTGTTCGATAAAAATAATGATGATAAATTTTATGAATTGGCTAAGATTGTAGATTTAACGCGTATATTTTAACAAATTATTAATTTTGGTTTAATTTTAATAAAAACTTGCAAATAAATCACAAAGGGACTATAATCATATTGTATCCGATACTATATTAAATAATACATCCTATGTATTAATAAGTATTGGATATCATATTATATACTATTTATTTTATCTTAGAAGGTGGTGATAAATTGGCTATTGAGGCAATTAAGGAAATTAATTCTGCTGAAGAAAAGGCAAAAAAAATTATTGAAGATGCCAATTTCAAAAGCAAAGAAATTTTGAAGGAAGCAGAAGATTTAGCAAAGCAAGAGTATCAAAAAGTAATAGAACATGCTAAACAACAGGCATCCAAATTGATTGATTCAGCAGTTTCTGAAGGAGAAAAGATTGCAAAACCAATATTAGAAGAGGGGGATGATGAAGTAAAGAAAATAATTAATATCAACAAGGACAAAGTTGATAAAGCTGTTAATTTAATAATCGATAAGGTTGTGAATAGAAATGGCAATAGTTAAAATGAACAAATTTAGTTTGTTTTTGTTTCGTGACAGGAAGGAAGAACTTTTGCAATCTCTTCAAGAATTTGAAGGGGTTCAGTTTATCAACTTGCAAAATGAAATTGATAATGATGAATTGTCTTTTTTGCAAGCTGATTCAGAAAGTAAGAAGGCTTCTGAGTTTGAAACAGAATTATCAAAGGTTAAGTTTTGTATTAATATTTTAGACGATTACATAGAAAAGGAGTCAGCTATTGAGGCATTAAAGAAGGGTAAAAAGGCATTAACTTTTAAAGAACTTCAATACAAAGCTAAAAGAACAAATTGGACTGAAGTTTATGATGAGTTAAAAAATAAAGACAATATGCTTACGACTCTAAAAAATGAAAAGACAAAATTGGAGTCAGAGATACAGAGCTTAACACCATGGAGTAGTTTTGATTCAAGCTTTGAAGAACTAGATAGAATGAAGTTATGTAAAGGTTATATAGGAACAATTCCTACATCAAGAGTAGATTCTCTTAGGGAAGAGCTTTCAAGTGGTGTTCCGTATTCTTATTTGGAAGTAATAAGTGAGGAAAAGAATGATTCCAATATTTTGATTGTGTATTATGCCAAAATGCATGAGCAAGCTGAAGAAATAATAAAATCCAATGGTTTTTCAAAAGTTGATTTTAACTATAAAGGAAGACCGAATGAGATAATTGAGAGACTCACCGAGAGAATAAAGCAGAATGAAAAAGAGCAAAAGGAAGTAGTTGAAAGCATAAAAGAATATAAGAACAGATTAGAAGATTTACAACTTGTTTATGAATATTTTAATAATCAGGTTATTAAGGCTAAGGCATGTGAGAACTTTTTAAAGAGTGAAAAGATTATTGTTTTGCAGGGCTGGGTAAGTGCTGAAAACAGTGTGTTGCTCGAGGAAAGTGTAGAAAAAGTATGCGGCGAATATTATTATATAGATTTTAAAGATGCCGAAGATGAGGAAAATGTACCTATTGAACTTAGAGGTAATGCATTTACTGAGCCATTCCATGGTATAACAGAGATGTATAGTTTGCCAAGTTACAGGGAAGTTGATCCAACACCAGTGCTATCAATTTTTTATGTTTTGTTCTTTGGAATGATGTTATCAGATGCTGGATATGGATTGGTATTAACAGTTGGTACTTTGATAGCGTTAAAAGTTTTTAAACTTGATAAAGCAAAGAGAAACTTCTTAAAGTTATTTTGTTATTTAGGATTGTCAACTGTGTTTTGGGGCTTCATATATGGAGGTTTTTTCGGAGATGCGTTGGGTAGTGGATTTGGATTAAACATTAAGTATTTCAATAATCCGCTAATAGATCCTAAAAATGATTTGATGACTGTGTTGGGTATGTCAGTTGTTTTTGGATTGATTCATATCTATATTGGACTTGGAATGAAGGCATATGTATTGGCAAAAAACAAAAAGTATATGGATATAGTGTACGATGTTGTAACATGGTATGTTGCTGTTACAGGTCTTATACTATTAGTTGGTAAGTCAATGCTTCCAGGAGTTCCACCTATACTAGGAAAGGTACTGACTATAGCCGGATTGATTGGATTATTGCTTACACAAGGAAGAGAAGCAGATTCAATCGGTGGAAAGATTGGTGGAGGAGTATATGGCTTGTATGGTATAACTTCATATGTTGGAGATTTGGTTTCTTATTCGAGATTGCTAGCGTTAGGACTTGCAACTGGATTTATTGCAACAGCATTTAATTTGATGGTCAATCTAGCAACAAAGGGAATGATTAAAAGTGGAAATCCTATATTGTTTATAATTGGATTGATATTAGCTGTTGTTATGTTTACATTTTTACATGTATTTAACATAGGTATAAATGCATTAGGTGCTTATGTTCATACTTCTAGACTTCAGTATTTAGAGTTTTTCGGTAAATTTTATGAAGGCGGAGGCAAGAAGTTTAGTCCTTTTAAGCCAGATGAAAAGTTTATAAATATTAAAAATGAAAGATAAATATAAAATTTATTAAGAGTGGAGGAATGAAATTATGACATTTATAGAGTTTTTAAGAGCAAATAATGGAGGATTTATTTTAGCATTACTAGGTGCTGCACTTGCAACAGGATTAGCTGGTATTGGTTCAGCTAGAGGTATTGGTATAGTAGGTCAGGCTGCTGCTGGAGTAGTTACAGAAGATCCAGAAAAATTTGGTAAAGCACTTATATTAGAATTACTTCCAGGTACACAGGGATTATACGGTTTCGTTATAACTTTGATTATATTGATAAAGATTAATATTTTTGGTGGAAATGTTACTGTAGATTTAACTCAAGGTTTCCTTATATTCATGGCTTCACTTCCAATAGCTATTGCAGGATGGAGATCAGCTATTTCACAAGGTAAAACAGCAGCTGCAGGAATTCAGATACTAGCTAAAAAACCTGAACATTCAACAAAAGGTATTATATTAGCGGTAATGGTTGAAACATATGCATTATTAGGATTTGTTGCTTCAATTTTGATGATTACATTTATTAAATAAGGAAAAGTAAGGGTGAAGCATATGGCTAATATTGAAAGTTTAGTAAATAAGATTATAGAAGATGCTCAAAGGGAAGCAGATTCAATTGTTAGTATTGCTCAAGATAAAAAGAGTAAAATGATAAATATTGAAAAAGAAAAAGCTGAAGCAGAAAAAGATGAAATTTTAGCTAAAGCAAAGATTGAAGCACAAACAAGGAAAGAAAGAGTAATATCGAATGCAAAATTGCAAGTGAGAAATAATAAACTTCAAGCTAAGCAAGAAGTTATGGATAGGGTTTTTGAAATTGCATTAGAGCAACTAAGGAATTTGCCTTGCGATATGTTCTCTAAATTTGTTAAGACGTCAGTGATGTCTTCTGATGTTGATGGTAATGAAAAAATCATTGTTAATGAAAAGTACAAATCAAAATTCAATGATGAGCTTATGAATGATATAAACAACTCGTTAAAGGAAACTGGAAAGGTTTCTAATGTTGATTTGAGTGTTGAAACAAGAGATATCAAAGACGGATTTATATTAGCGAAAAAAGGAATTGAACTCAATTATACTTTTGAAGACTTGATGAATTCGATAAGAGAAGATATCGAAGGCGATATTTTAGCGGTATTGTTTGAGTAAAATGGCTTTGTTCAGCTTTGTTTGGATAATTAAGTTTGGAAAGGTGGAAACCTAAATGGATAAAACTATTTATGCTCAGGCGGTATCCAGAATAAGAGCGATGGAAAATAGACTCTTGGATAGTACTAAAATTAATAGAATGATTGAGAGCTCTACTGCAGACGAAGCCATGAAAGTACTTCAGGAAACTGAGTATGGTGAGTTTATGGGAAGTGTAAAGAGAGTAGAGGATTATGAAATTTTATTGAGTGAAGAACTGAAAAGAGTATATTCCCTTATGTATGAAATTTCGCCTGAGAAATTGATTGTGGATATTTTAAGCTTAAGATACGATTATCATAATATTAAGGTTTTAATTAAGGCAAAAATATTAAATAAAGATTATGATTATCTTCTTATTCCAGTAGGTACGACTGATGTTGATATTTTAAAGAACAGTATATATACTGAGAATTATGTTGATTTGAATAATGATATGAGGGAAGCAATAGAGAAGTCATTGGCTTCTTATGAATTGGAACATGACCCTCAAAAAATAGACATTTATGTTGATAGATACCTATATAAGAAGATGTTAAAGTTAGCACATAAGCTGGATGATACTTTTATGATAGAGTATATACAGAAAATGATTGATATTACCAATATTAAAACATTTTTAAGGGTTAAAAATCAGAAAAAAGAAAAAGAGTTTTTAAATGAAGTGCTAATTAATGGCGGTAAAATTGATCTTGATATCTTTAGAGATTATTATAATGATTCTAATGAGAATTTCATGAATAGAATTTCGCATACGGACTATTTTGATATTTTAAGAGAGGGTCTTGAAAAATTCAATAGTTCGGGAAGTCTTAATGCTTTTGAAAAGCTTTTTGATGATTTTATTATGAAGTTTATTAGGGAAGCAAAATATGTTAGTTTTGGAGTAGAACCTCTTATGGCATACGTTTTAGCAAAAGAAACTGAGATAAAGATTATCAGGATTATTATGGTTGGAAAGTTGAACAATGTGAAACCTGATGTTATCAGAGGAAGGCTGCGTGATGTTTATGTATAAGATAGGGGTTGTAGGAGATAAGGATTCGGTTCTTGCTTTTAAGGCAATTGGTATAGATGTTTATCCAGTAGTTGAAGCAGAAGAAGCGAGAAAAGTTGTTGACAAACTTGCCTATAATAATTATGCTGTTATTTTTGTTACAGAACAGGTTGCACAGAATATTGAGGAAACAATAGAAAGGTATAATAAAATGATGCTTCCTGCCGTTATTCTTATACCAAGTAATCAAGGCTCACTTAATATAGGTATGAAGAAAATAAGTGAAAATGTAGAAAAAGCAGTGGGCGTAAATATTTTATAGAAAGGTAGGTAGGAGAACTTGAAAATCGGTAAGGTTATAAAAGTTTCAGGTCCATTAGTTGTTGCAAGTGATATGGATGAAGCTAACATATATGACGTTGTAAAAGTTGGAGAAAAAGGCCTTATAGGTGAAATTATCGAAATGAGAGGCGACAGGGCTTCTATTCAGGTTTATGAGGAAACAGCTGGCATAGGTCCTGGGGATCCAGTAGAATCAACAGGAGAGCCTTTGAGTGTTGAATTAGGACCAGGGTTATTAGAAGCTATGTTCGACGGTATTCAAAGACCTCTAAATGCTATAATGGATAAAGTAGGGAATTTCTTAACAAAGGGTGTAAGCGTTGCATCATTAGATAGAAATAAGAAATGGCACTTTGTTCCCGAAGTTAAGGTTGGAGATAAAGTAGAGCCAGGATACATAATTGGTTCTGTACAGGAGACTTCAGTAATTAATCACAAGATTATGATACCATACGGTATTGAGGGAACTGTAAAATCGGTTAAAGAAGGGGATTTTACAGTAGTTGAGACAGTAGCTGAAATAGAAACTAAAGATGGTATTAAGAATGTTACATTGATGCAAAAATGGCCAGTAAGAAAAGGAAGACCATATGTAAGAAAGTTAAATCCAGAAGAGCCGATGGTAACTGGACAGAGAGTAATTGATACATTTTTCCCAGTAACAAAGGGTGGTACTGCTTGTGTACCAGGACCATTTGGTAGTGGTAAAACAGTTGTACAACACCAGCTTGCTAAATGGGGAGATGCTCAGATAGTTGTTTATGTTGGTTGTGGTGAGCGTGGTAATGAGATGACAGACGTTCTTAATGAATTTCCTGAATTGAAAGACCCTAAAACAGGAGAATCTTTGATGAAAAGAACGGTATTGATTGCTAATACATCAAATATGCCTGTTGCTGCGAGAGAAGCATCAATATATACTGGACTTACAATAGGAGAATATTTTAGGGATATGGGATATTCTGTTGCTATGATGGCAGATTCAACATCACGTTGGGCAGAGGCATTAAGAGAGATGTCAGGAAGATTAGAAGAAATGCCAGGTGACGAAGGATATCCAGCATATCTTGGTTCAAGAGCTGCTGATATTTATGAAAGAGCAGGTAAAGTAATTTGTTCTGGAAGTGATGATAGAGAAGGTGCATTAACATTCATAGGTGCTGTATCACCTCCAGGAGGAGATTTATCTGAACCAGTTACACAGGCAACATTGAGAATTGTAAAGGTATTCTGGGGATTAGATGCTCAGTTGGCTTACAGAAGACATTTTCCATCTATAAACTGGTTAAATTCATATTCATTATATCTGGATAAAATAGGTAGATGGATGGATAAAAATGTTGCAGCGGATTGGAGTGCTTTAAGAACTGAAGCAATGTCTCTTCTACAAGAAGAATCAAAATTAGAAGAAATAGTTAGATTAGTTGGTATAGATGCATTATCTGAAAAGGATAGATTAAAGCTTGAAGTTGCAAAATCATTAAGAGAAGATTATTTGCAGCAAAATGCTTTCCATGAAGTTGATACTTATGCTTCATTGGATAAACAACATAAAATGCTTAAACTTATATTAAGTTTTTACAACCTATCAAACAAAGCACTTGCAGCAGGGGTTTACCTTGATAAATTATTAAAACTTGAAATTAGAGATAAAATAGCTAGGGCTAAATATATAGCAGAAGGTGAAATCGATAAGATTGATGGAATTATGAGTGAATTACAGGATGTAATTGATAAAATAATTACAGAAGAAGGTGTTGCAAATGCTTAAGGAATATAGAACAGTCAAAGAAGTAGTAGGACCTTTGATGCTTGTTGATCAGGTTGAAAATGTAAAATATGATGAGCTTGTTGAAATAGAAATACAAACTGGAGAAAAGAGACGTGGTAGAGTACTAGAGATAAATGGTGATAAAGCCATGATTCAGCTTTTCGAAGGTTCAGCTGGTATAAATCTTAAAGGAAGTAAAGTAAAATTTACTGGTAAGCCGCTTGAACTAGGCGTATCCGAAGATATGCTCGGTAGGGTATTTGATGGATTGGGAAGACCAAAAGATGGTGGACCTAAGATAATTCCTGATAAAAAATTAGATATAAATGGTGAGCCAATAAATCCTGTTGCTAGAGATTATCCATCAGAATTTATTCAAACTGGTATATCACCAATTGATGGTCTTAATACACTTGTTAGAGGACAGAAATTGCCTGTTTTCTCGGGTTCAGGTCTTCCACATGCTGAGCTTGCAGCACAGATTGCAAGGCAGGCAAGGGTTTTAAATTCTGATTCTAAATTTGCAGTTGTGTTTGCTGCTATAGGTATAACTTTTGAAGAAGCTCAGTTTTTTATAGATGACTTTACTAAAACAGGAGCTATTGATAGAGCTGTTCTATTCATTAATCTTGCAAATGACCCTGCAATTGAGAGAATAGCTACTCCAAGAATGGCTTTAACTACTGCTGAATATCTTGCATATGAAAAAGGTATGCATGTACTTGTTATTATGACTGATATAACAAATTATTGTGAAGCTTTACGTGAAGTATCAGCAGCAAGAAAAGAGGTTCCAGGTAGAAGAGGATATCCAGGATATTTATATACTGACCTTTCTACATTATACGAAAGAGCTGGTAGAATAAAAGGATTGGAAGGATCAATTACTCAGATACCAATACTTACAATGCCTGAAGATGATAAAACACATCCAATACCTGACCTTACAGGATATATAACAGAGGGACAGATAATTTTATCAAGAGAATTATATAAGAAAGGTATTATGCCTCCTATAGATGTTCTTCCTTCATTATCAAGACTTAAAGATAAGGGAATTGGTAAAGGAAAGACTAGGGAAGACCATGCAGATACTATGAATCAGCTTTTTGCGGCTTATGCACAAGGAAAGCAGGCTAAAGAATTAGCTGTTATACTTGGTGAATCTGCACTTTCTGATACAGATAAGTTATACGCAAAATTTGCAGATGCTTTTGAAAAAGAGTATGTTGCACAAGGATTTGATACTAATAGAAGTATAGAAGAAACATTAAATTTAGGATGGAAGCTTCTAACTATTCTTCCTAAGTCAGAGCTTAAGAGAATTAGAGATGAGTACTTAGAAAAATATATGCCTAAAAGAGAGGGTGAGTAAAGGTGGCAAGACTTAATGTTAATCCCACCAGAATGGAGCTCACCAAGCTTAAAAAAAGATTGGTAACTGCTACACGTGGTCATAAATTGCTAAAAGATAAGCAAGATGAGCTCATGAGAAGATTTATTGATCTCGTAAAGTATAATAATAAAATAAGAAAAAGCGTAGAAGAGGAGCTTTCAAGTGCTTTTAAGGATTTTGTTATGGCGCGTGCATTGATGTCATCAGAGTTTTTAGAGGAAGCAATAATGTATCCAAAGGAAAGTATATCTGTTGATATTGAGAAAAAAAATGTAATGAGTGTAAATGTTCCTGTAATGAATTTTAGAAGAAAGTTAGATGGAGAAGAGGGAAGCATTTATCCATATGGATTTGCAAATACATCAGCTGAATTGGATACTTCACTTGAAAAATTGTACAACATATTGCCAAAATTACTTGAATTAGCAGAGGTTGAAAAGTCATGCCAACTTATGGCTGATGAAATTGAAAAGACTAGAAGAAGAGTTAATGCACTTGAATACATGACAATTCCACAGCTTGAAGAGACTATAAAGTATATCAAAATGAAGCTTGATGAGAATGAAAGAGGTTCTTTGGCAAGATTAATGAAGGTAAAAAGTATGATGGAACAGCAGGCTTTACAACAACAAAGTTAATACTTATAATAAATAAAAAAAATCGGAGCATTATGCTTCGATTTTTTTATTCAACATCTTTTGACAATTTGTTATAATATAATATATACTAAATAAATAAAATATATAAAGATAGGGGGCGAATATATGAACAATGGTGAAAAAGTTTTAATGGACTCCAATTTATTGAAGAAAATCAAGTCGGGTTTGCAGCAGATTAGAATTAGAGTTGCTGATGAAGAATTAAAAGGAGAGGTTGACAAGATTCTCCAATTATTAGACAATAACGATAATGACGAAATTAAATTTGAATCTCTAGAAGATACTATACATAATAAAATGAAGACAACTAAGGACAAGGATTTAAATGTAAAGCTCTATATGTTATATAGAAAACTTCAAGATGGTAAGATTTCAGAGAGTGAAGCCTTAAAATTATATGAAATATATGTAAAGGACGAATACAAATACGGATACCTCTAGGAGAGAATTAGGGACTAGGAGATAAAACAAGGTGCTAGGTGCTGGGGATTAGGTTCTAGGGAATAAGAGAGGAACAAATGGGCTAGAGGGCTAGTTGGCTAGTGCAGATTTGGAACTTGAATACTTTACACTTTCAAGTAATATATGTTTTTAATATTACATTAGCTAGCCACTGACTAACTGGTCACTAGTAGTCTTGTTTAAAGAAATCGTATAACGATTTCATCATTAACTAGCAACTAGCCAATTGGTAACTAGCAGTCTTATTTTTAGGAAATTGCGAAGCAATTTCAACCTGTTTTTGTGTTGTATTTTTAAATAGAAGGGAAGTAATTAAAATGGCAGTAAGAGATATTTTGACTTTTGATGATAAGGTGTTACATACTCAATGCGAGAGAATTAATGTTATTGATGATGATGTGTTAAGCATTATTCAAGATTTAAAAGATACATTATATGCAGGTACAGGAATAGGACTTGCAGCTCCACAAATTGGTATATTAAAAAGAGTTATATTAATAGATTTAAGGCAGGGTGATGAACCCGTAATAATAATAAATCCCAAAATAATTGCTCAATCGGGAAAAGAAAAAGATTGTGAAGGATGTCTTAGTTATCCAGGGTACTATGGTATTGTTGAACGTCCTAAAAAGGTTACTGTAATAGGCAAGAATATTGATGGAAAAAAAGTAATATATAAAGCGTCTGGACTTTTGGCAAGAGCATTATGTCATGAAATAGATCATTTAGATGGTATAGTGTATACAGATAGGACTAAAGAAGTATATTCTGAAGATGAAGAAGAATAAGTGCAGTTTATATAAGGCTGCACTTTTCTATTTTTTTTCTTTAATTCATTAAATAGATTATCATCTATTTTTAACATATAATCACTCCTTAATACCTGCCTATGGTATATATTACAACTAACTTCAATAATAAAGTCAATTTTATGAAAGGATGATGTTTTTGTCTATAAATAAAAAAGAAATGGATTATGAAAAATATAATTTAGAAGATACTAAGTCTTGGATACGCAAACAAATAGAGATTAGAGATGAAAAATATAAGTATATTGAACAAAAAGTATCATCATTAAAAAAAGGTTCAAGAGGAACATATAATCAAGAACTGCAATTGGCATTGACACGTCAAGAATTTGAGTTAAAGAATTTAAATAAATTTAGAGAATCAGAGAAATCACCTTATTTTGCAAGAATTGATTTTAAAGAAAAAAGAAGAGAATGTGAAGCATTATACATAGGTAAATTTGGATTGGGTGATGAGGATACATTTGATGAAAAAGTTGTAGATTGGAGAGCTCCTGTTGCTGATTTATATTATAGTGGAACACAGGGAAAGGTTTTTTATGAAGCTCCTAACGGTACAGTTGAAGGAGAATTATTACTAAAAAGAAAGTTCTTGATAAAAAATGGAGAGATTAAGGATGCTTTCGATGAGGGCATAAATGAAGTAATTGTTAAGTCAGGCATTTTAGAAGAAGGAAATGAGCTTGTTGATGAATTTTTAAAAATAACTTTAGAAGAGAGTATAAGTAGTAAATTGAAAGATGTTGTTGCTACTATTCAAAAAGAACAAAATGATATCATAAGAGCTACCATGAATAAACCCATCATTGTTCAGGGATCTGCTGGTTCAGGGAAAACAACTATTGCATTGCATAGATTGGCATACCTACTCTATAGGTACAAAAATTTTTTGTCAGGTGAGGATATACTGGTAATTGCACCAAATAAACTATTTTTGGACTACATATCAGAGGTGTTACCGAATTTAGGAGCTGATGAAGTTAAGCAAATAACGTTTGATGATATGTGCAGGAAAATATTAAAGTTTAAACAGAAAATATATTCAAAAGATGTAAAGTTATCAGAAATACTTGAAAATAATTTAGATGAAAATGATATGAGTGTTAAATGTAGTAAACTTAAGGGAAGTATGTTTTTTAAGACGGTAATTGATAGATACGTAAAATACATTGAATTCTATGATTCAAAGGTTGAAGATTTGATGTATGATGAATTTGTACTGTTTTCATCAAAAGAGATTAAAAGATTGTATTTGAGAGATATGAATCATCTTCCAATAAATAAAAGAAAAGAAGAAATAAAAAGGTACTTTAAAGGTAAAATAAAAAATAAATTAAGTGATGTTATGGAACAAATAGATAACTTCTATGATAGGAAAGTATCAGAAATCAAGAACAATATGGAAGATGGTAGTGAAAGGAGAAAAATACTTATTTCACTGTATGATGAAAGGGATAGCAAAAAAGAGAATTTAAAAAAGAATGCAAAAAAAAGAATAGATATATATTTTAAAGATTGGCTATTAAAAGATACAATTTCATTGTATTATGATATATTTAAAGATAAAGATGTGTTTGATAAGCTCACAGATGGCAGTATATCGGATTCATTATATGAATTTTTAGTATATGAAATAAATAAAAACAAAGAAAATGGTATTGTTGATTCTGATGATTTAGTAGCAATGACATATTTAAAATTTAAGATTGATGGTATTGATGATAAGATGAAATACAAGCATATTGTTATAGATGAAGCACAGGATTATAGTATTTTTCAATTTCAGTTAATCAACTTAATATCTCAAAATAATTCTATGACTATAGTTGGAGATTTAGGACAAGGAATTTATACATATAAAGGATTAAGTGATTGGAATCAACTTGATAAATTTGTTTATGGTGGTAATTCATACTATGTACCATTAACACAAAGTTATCGTTCAACTGTTGAGATAATAGATTTTGCAAATAATATTTTAAAGAAGCAGCGAAACTATATAAAACCTGCTTTACCGGTTTTAAGACATGGTAAAGAGATAAATATAATAGAATATGAGAATGATATAGAATTTTCAAAAGAACTAAATAATATTATTAAAGAAGTGGAAAGTGAAGGAAAGAATAGTGTAGCTGTAATTGGGAAAACATATAATGAATGCAAGAAAATATATGATATTTTAAAAAAGCATAGTAATGTAAAATGGTATTTGGTAAAAGATAATGATAACACAATTAAAATGGATAAAATAATAATACCGTCGTATTTGACAAAGGGATTGGAATTTGATTGTAGTGTTATTTTCAATTGTAATGATGAAAATTATGCTGATAATGAATTAGATAAAAAATTGCTATATGTTGCACTTACAAGAGCACTTCACTTAGAATATGTATTTTATAAAGGGAAAAAATCTAAATTGCTTGATTAGTGAACTCGTTTTGCTAAAGTAAAACATAGGGACTTTGGGTGGATTGAGGCCTTGTAGAATTGATAAAGTTAATGAAAACTATATGGAGGTAGAAGTGTAATTATGATTGATAAACAAAGTATTATAAATTATATTGAAGAAAATGATTTGGAAGATGTAAAAGAATTAAAATCAAGTGATGAATTGGTTATTCTAAAGTTTGATTATGTATTTGATAAATTCGAAATTGAATCGGCTGAAGCATTTGCAGATGAAGAATGTACAGAAAAGCATTCAGAAGAATGGTACTATGATTTTTATTTACCATATTTAAGTGATATTGCAATTGATAATGTAGAAGAAATTATTGAAGAATGTGTAGAAGATACGGATACTGAATATCAGCTTATTGCTTTGGATTTAAGTCCTGAACAACAAGAAGAGAATACATTTATGGTTGCATTTTATCGTGAGGGTATTGATGTTGAATTGGAAGACTATTTAGTAGAAATAATTTAGTGCAGTACATGGGTGGGAGTTTTGTAGAATTGATAAAGAGGAGTGATGATATGAAAACTTTAGTTTTATACGCTTCTCCACACAAAGATAGAAATACAGGAAAATTACTTGATAGTTTTTTAAAGGGATATAATAAAGATGTCGATATTATAGATTTGTATAATTTAAACATTAAACCATGTGTAGATTGTGGGTATTGCAAAGATAATGTTGGGCGATGTTTGATTGATGATGATATGATTGATATATATAGAAAAATAGAAAATAGCGACAATATTATTATAGCTGCACCCATGTATTTTGGCATGATACCATCAGTATTAAAGCTAGTAATAGATAGAAGCCAAATGATTTGGAATAAAAAAAACAAATTTAAGATTAAATCAATTAGCAAAAAAAAGGGTGTACTGTTGTTCACAGCAGGTGCTGAGTGGAATGATATGTTTTTTGCTATGGAGCTTATTTGCAAATATTTTTTCAATACCATTGGTTGTGAAATAGTAACTAGAATTTATGCAAATAATACTGATGTTATAGATGTTGAACATAATTATAAATTACTTGAATATGCATTTAGAGAAGGAAAATGTTTTTGTTAAAATTTTCATTTGATTTTTAGCTAAAAGATGATATAATAATTCTTGTAATAGTTTCTGAAGTGTTCGAGTTACTTATTATGCTCAACCGACAAAATGATTACGGGATTTTCAAAAGTTTTACCTATGTCATGCTCCGCTTTAATTATTTTGGGAGAAGACAGAAGTAAGATGAGAAAAACCCACCTGCTTGGACGGCGGGCGTGAGCATATAAGGAGACGGCATTTTGGGGCTAATATTATGGTGAAGATTAAAGCTACTGAATATTCAGTAGCTTTTTGGCTTTTCTTATGCAATTTTCTTTTTCAAATACATACAGTATTTTTTTGACTGAGATTGGACTATATACTTGTCCAATTTTTGACTAACAGCAATTACTACTTTATCAGTTGGTTTTTTAAATCTTAGCAATAAATAAAGAATTTGTTTGCTGAGTAAAATTTTGAGATTTAAAATCTCTTTGTGTAAAAATAATACTACCCTCTCCTTAATCATAATGGATCCCTCTCTCATAAAAAAATAAAATACTTTGTGTCTATATTCTACCAAAATTAAATCTATATGTTAAATTTTTTTTATGCTATTATATTACATAAAATAACACATGACAACATATTTTACCAAAAAAGCGATAGCAGTTCTTGAAATGGAATAAAATTCCATGCCGCAAACTGTTGAAAAAAGCCATTTGGAATTATATGTAAATGACGAAAATAGTCTAAAATTTTTTATAAAATTTTAACATAACTGATAATAGAGTTACAATAATTGAATATATTCGTTTACTTATAAACATAATATGAGTGTGGTTTTACAAATTGATAAATTATTTTGGCTGGTGGTTAATAATGCAAGCATATGATATGATTAAGGATGAGTTTTATTTTCATACAGATTTTAAAATCGGTAAGAGCAATTATTGGATTATTGCTACACCTGATGAACTAAAAAAAATACAAGAAAATATTGGAATAATAAAATATACCAAAACTGATTATGATAGTAAAATAAAACATCAATCAAGTATAAATTTTTTTGACGATTATTTGTTTTTATCATTAAATGTTCTCAATTTTGAAAACAATGTACTTAAAGCTAGTGATATAAAAATATTTCTATGTAGGAATTATATTTTAACAATTTATAAAGAGAACATTGATTTGCTTAATGAATTAATGAAGGATATTTCAAATTCTCAAAATTGCTTTATACTGAAAAGTAAGCCTGAACCTAGCATAGTTCTCTATTATCTATTAGATAGAATAATAATTAGGAATTACGAAGTTATATCTAAATTAGAGTATCAAGCAGATAAAATAGAAATAAATATTTTGAAAAATCCCAGACATGAACAAATAGATCAGTTAATAACTTTAAGGAGACAGGTTTATAAGATAAAAAAATATTTAAATCCTTTAAGATACATTGGAGATGCATTAGTAAGTAATGAAAATTCTATAATAGAACAGTGTAATATTGTTTATTTCGAAAGTATAAATAGTAAAATAGAAAAATTAATGATGGCACTTGAAGCACTTGTGCAAGATTTGGCGCTTGTTAGAGAGGCATTTGAATCGGAAATTGCAAATAAGACAAATGAGTTGATGAAGATATTTACGCTTATTGCCACGATTTTTTTGCCATTGAATTTAATTACTAGTATGCATGGTATGAACTATGATAATATACCATTTTGTGATTTAAAGTATGGTTACTACATAATGATAGGTGTTATGTGTCTTATTGCATCTTCATTGGTGATTTTATTTAAAAAGAAAAAATGGCTATAGTTTGTATTTTATAAATATAATAAATATTCGTATATTGAATTTTTTCTTGTAATCTAGTACAATGTTTGTGAGAATACTTTTAGGAGGTCTAAATATATGACTGAAGAAAAGAAAAATAATAAAACAAATTTTGAAAAGAAATACGAACTAGCTTGGGATAAATATTCCAAAGAAGATTTAAAAAAGGTTTATGATTTATCAGACGAGTACATAAACTTTATGTCAATTTGTAAGACTGAAAGGGAATGTGTAACGGAATTTATTAAACGTGCTGAAAAGTTTGGGTACAGAGATATCAATAGTGTTATTGCAGAAGGAAAAGGAGTAAAAGCAGGAGATAAGATTTATGCTAATTGTATGGGCAAAACTTTAGCTTTATTCTTAATTGGTTCTGAGCCAATTGAAAAAGGGCTAAAAATATTAGGTGCTCATGTTGACTCTCCAAGACTTGACCTTAAGCAAAATCCTCTTTACGAAGATTCTGATTTAGCATTATTAAAAACTCATTATTATGGTGGAGTTAAGAAGTATCAGTGGGTAACAATTCCTCTTGCTATTCATGGTGTAGTAGTAAAGAAAGATGGTTCTATTGTTAATATAGTTATTGGCGAAGATGAGAGTGAACCAGTTGTTGGAATTTCAGACTTATTGATTCACCTTTCAGCTGACCAAATGCAGAAGACATTAGCTAAGGGAATTGAAGGAGAAAGCTTAAATGTTTGTTTTGGAAGCTTGCCAATTGAAGATAAAGATGAAAAAGAGAGAGTTAAGAAGAATATTTTAAAATTAATGAATGACAAATATGGTATAGTTGAAGAAGATTTTGTTTCAGCAGAATTAGAAGTTGTGCCTGCAGGAAGAGCTAGAAGCTATGGTTTAGATGGTTCAATGGTAATGGCTTACGGACATGATGATAGAATATGTTCATATACATCTTTTGAGGCTATGATGACACTAAATAGTACAGATAAGACTTGTGTAACTTTATTAGTGGACAAGGAAGAAGTTGGAAGCATAGGTGCTACAGGTATGCAATCAAAATTCTTTGAGAATACAGTAGCAGAAATCATTAATCTAATGGGAGATTACAGCGACATAAAATTAAAGAGAGCACTTGCAAATTCTAAAATGCTTTCTTCTGATGTTAGTGCTGCATTCGATCCAAACTATCCATCTGTTATGGAAAAGAGAAATAGTGCATTCTTTGGTAAGGGTATAGTGTTTAATAAATATACTGGTGCTAGAGGAAAAGGTGGATGTAATGATGCTAACCCAGAGTTTATTGCTGAATTAAGAGCAATAATGGAAAAACACAATGTTTCATGGCAGACAGCTGAGCTTGGTAAAGTAGACCAAGGAGGCGGTGGAACTATAGCTTACATTCTTGCTCAATATGGAATGCAAGTTATAGATTCTGGAGTTGCTCTTCATAACATGCATGCTCCATGGGAAATAGCAAGCAAAGCTGATATTTATGAAGCATATAGAGCATATAAAGCATTTTTAATAGAAGCATAATAAAAAAAGCAGTGGGAAATCCCGCTGCTTTTTTAAATGACTTTTATATTAATATGTATTGATACTATTTTCAAGAGTAAAGATTGAGTAAGATAAGTTTTTTGGTATAATGTTATTATGAATTTATAAAAGATTGAGGGATAAAAATGTTTTTAATGATAGATAATTATGATTCTTTTGTGTATAATCTTGTAAGGTACTTTGAAGAATTGAATGAAAGCATAATCGTTTTTAGGAATGATGAAATTACAATTGAACAAATAATTAAATTAGCACCTGAGGGTATAATTATTTCGCCTGGACCTAAGTCACCTAAAGAATCAGGAATATGTTTGGATGTAATAAATCAATTTAAAGGTAAAATACCTATTTTAGGGATATGTTTAGGTCATCAAGCAATAGGATACTCGTTTGGAGCAAAAATTGTTAAAGGAAATCAACCTGTACACGGTAAGGTTTCATATGTTTATCACAATAAAAAGGGTGTATTTAATAAGTTAAAATCACCTTTAAAAGTAACAAGATATCATTCATTGGTGATTGATAAAAACGATTTACCATATTGTTTAGAAATTACATCACAAACTTATGATGGTGTTATTATGGGAATTAGACACAATGAATACTTTATTGAAGGAGTACAATTTCATCCAGAAGCTGTATTAACAGAGTATGGACATGAAATGCTTAGTAATTTTATTCATGAAGCCAAAGAATTTAATAAAAAACTGAGGTGGAAATATGGAAGTAATCATAAATAAAGTTAATACCGATTTGGATGGATTTGATATATATAGTTTATTTAAAAATGAGAAAAATTCTGCTATATTAGATAGTGCAAAATATGGAGATGGACTTGGAAGATATTCATTCATAGGAATTAATTCATTCTTGAATGTTAAGTCTTATGGGAAAAAATGTTGGATTAATGGGCAGTTTCAAGAAAAAGATGTTTTTCAGTGTTTAAAAGATATATTGAAAAATTATAAAATAATAAATGAAACTGATTTACCATTTATAAGTGGAGGAATAGGATACTTCTCATATGATTTAGGAAGGGAAATTGAAGTGATTCCTAATACAGCACTTGAAGATATTGTTATTCCTCATTGTTACTATAATTTTTATGATAACATTATTATTTTTGATAATCAATTGAAAGAAACTTATATTACAGCATTAGGTATACTAAAAGATAAATATGAAAGCATAGCCGAAATAGAAGAAAAAATTAAGCATGGTAAAAAAGTAGAATATGATAAAGAAAAACATGAAAGAAAAATCGATATTTATAAAAAAGCTTTTAATTCTAATTTTACTAAAGAAGAATACATAAAATCAGTTGAGAAGGTCAGAGAATACATTAGAACAGGGGATGTTTATATAACAAATTTAACACAGCGTTTTTGGTGTAACACAGAAAAGAAACCATATGAAGTATATAAAAAGTTACGATATATAAATCCAGCACCTTTTGCTGCATTTATTAACTGTGATGATTTTACAATAATATCTTCTTCACCAGAAAGGTTTCTAAGTATTAGAAATGATATAGTAGAAACAAGACCAATTAAAGGAACAAGACCTAGAGGGGATAACGTTTATGAAGATGAAAACAACAAGAAAGAACTCCTAAATAGTGAAAAAGATAAATCAGAACTTTTAATGATTGTAGACCTTGAAAGAAATGATTTAAGTAAAGTATGTATACCTAATTCTGTAAGAGCAACTGAACTTTTTAAGCTTGAAGAATACAGCACGGTATTTCATTTAGTTTCCACAATAGTAGGTGAAATCAAAGAAGAACACAACTGTATTGATTGTATTAAGGCTTGTTTTCCAGGAGGTTCTATAACTGGAGCTCCTAAAATACGTTCTATGGAAATAATTGAAGAGTTAGAAGGAATAAGAAGAAATGTTTATACAGGTGCTATTGGGTATATAGGGTTTGACGAGAGTGTGGATTTAAATATTGTGATTAGAACAATACTCATGAAGGAGAGGAAAGCTTATTTTGGTGTTGGTGGAGGAATAACTTGGGAGTCAAATAGTATTTCAGAATATGAAGAAACACTAGATAAAGCAAAGGCTTTAATGGAGGCGCTTAGCTAATGATTATCATTAATGATAAAATTAAAAATGATGGTATAATTAACTTTGATAGTGGATTTTATTTTGGAAGAGGTCTTTTTGAAACTGTATACATTAGAGAAAAGCCAATTTTATTAAAAGAACACTTAGACAGGCTAAATAGGGGACTTGCAAAGTTAAACATAGATAAAATTATTTCTGAAGAGTGTTTCATGGATGCATTAAGTATTCTTGGTTGCAAAAATTGTGCAGTAAAGTTGATGGTATCTGAGAATAATACTATATTTTCAAATAGGGATATACCATATAAAAAAGAAGACTATGAAAGAGGATTTTCTCTTGTGGTGAGTAAAGTTAGAAGAAATCCATATTCTCATATGACATATATTAAAAGCTTTAATTATTATGACAATATAATCGAAAGAGAATGGGCAAAATCTAAAGGATATGATGAGGCTTTGTTTTTGAATACGGATAATTTTGTATCTGAAGGAAGTGTTTCAAATATTTTTTTTATTAAAGATAATGTGATTTATACTCCACATACTAGCTGTGGTTTGCTTGAAGGTGTTGTGAGAAATTTTATTATTAATAATATGAACAGATATAAAATTGTTGAAGGTAAATATAGACTTGATGATTTTTTAAATTCGGATGGTGTTTTTATAACTAATAGCCTTTTAGGTATTATGAAAGTAAATAGCATAAATGATATTAAAATCAAAACATGCAATTGCATTAATGAAGTTAAGAAATTGTATGATGAATTTTTATTCTCAGCAATATGATATAGGGGTAATATTTTATGAATCAGGATATGAGCAGGGTAAATCAAATATTAAAGCATAAGGAGTATTTAAAGAATTTAAATAAAAATATTAATGACGAAATAAATAGAAAGTTTTGTCATCATGATTTGGTTCATTTTTTAGATGTTTCTAGAATAATGTACATAAAATCGCTTGAAAATGATTTGAAATTTGATAAGGAAATAATATATGCATGTGGTCTTCTTCATGATATTGGAAAATGGCAACAGTATGAAGAGGGAGTTCCTCATGAAATAGCTAGTGCAAATATTGCAAAGAATATATTAAAAGAGTGCTCATTTAATGATTATGAAATTGATATTATAGTAGATGCTATAATAAATCATAGGAATAATAATAATCCTAACAATTCATTAAGTGAACTTTTGTATAAAAGTGATAAATTATCAAGAATGTGTTTTAACTGTAATGCACAAGCTGAATGCAATTGGAGCATAGAAATGAGAAATAATCAGATTAAATACTAAATATCAAATATCAAATATCAAATATCAAATATCAAATATTAAATATTAAATATCAAATATTAAATATCAAATATCAAATATTAAGAGAGGGGGATGCCTAAATTTTAGGCGAATTGTATGAATAGAATAATCAATATAGGTAATAAAAATTTTGAAATAGGCAAAAGAACTTATATTATGGGAATATTAAATGTAACTCCCGATTCTTTTTCTGATGGGGGTAAATTTAATAATATTGAAAATGCAGTTATGCATGCTAAAGAGATGGAAAGCCAAGGAGCTGATATAATAGATATAGGAGGAGAATCGACGAGACCAAATCATGTACCTGTAAGTGAAGAAGAAGAAATAAAAAGAGTTATTCCCATAATTGAAGCTTTATCTAGGGAGATTTCAATTCCTATTTCAGTTGATACATACAAGGGTAGAGTAGCTGAGCTTGCAATTAATGCAGGTGCGAATTTAATCAATGATGTATGGGGTTTCAAGAAAGACAGTTATATTGCAAAAGTAGCAGCGAAGTATGAAGTGCCTTGTTGTCTAATGCATAATAGGGATAATATGGACTATAATAATCTGATAGAAGACATATTGTGTGATTTGAGAGAAAGTATTGATATTGCACTTAAGGCAGGTGTAAAAGAAAAAAATATTATACTAGATCCGGGCATTGGATTTGCTAAAACTGTTGAAGATAATTTGAATGTTATGAATAATTTAGATAAATTAAATGAATTAGGATATCCAGTATTGTTGGGTACATCTAGAAAATCAATGATAGGTAAAACACTAGATTTACCTGTAAATGAAAGGTTAGAAGGTACTATAGCTACTACAGTTATAGGTATAATGAAGGGGTGTGAATTCATAAGAGTTCATGATGTTAAGGAGAATTTGAGAGCTGCAAGAATGACAGATGCTATAATTAGGAGTGAATATAATGGATAAGATTATTGTAAAAGACTTAGAAATATATGGATTTCATGGAGTTTATTCGGAAGAGAAAAAAATAGGACAGAGATTTTTGATTACAATTGAACTTTATACATCAACTAGAAAAGCAGGTATTACTGACGATTTGACTCAAACAATAAATTATGGTGAGCTGTGCCATGATATTGAAAAAGAATTTAAGAATGATAAATATGATTTAATAGAAAAAGCAGCAGAAGATTTAGCTACATTTGTATTATTAAAATATACTTCTGTTAATAAGGTTAAAATTCTATTAAAGAAACCTTGGGCACCTATAGGAAAACCTGTAAAGTATGCTGCTGTTGAAATTGAAAGAAGTAAACATATTGCATATATTGGGCTTGGTTCTAACATGGGTGATAAGAGAAAAAATATTGACAGTGCTATTGATAAAATAAATTATAATAAGTTTACTAGAGTACTTGATGTTTCAAATTTTTATGAAACAGAGCCGGTTGGTTATGTAGAACAAGATGATTTTTTAAATTGTGCAATAAAAGTTGAAACTTTATTGTATCCAGATGAATTGATGATGCTCTTGCTCGATATAGAAAAAGAATTAAAAAGAGAGAGAATAGTAAGATGGGGGCCTAGAACGATTGATTTAGATATACTTCTTTATGATGATATTATTTGTTCAAATGAAAAGACCATTATTCCTCATCCTAGAATGCATGAAAGAATGTTTGTTATTGAACCATTATGTGATATAGCACCGTACGTTATGCATCCAATATTGAAGAAGAGGATTATTGAATTGAAGGACGAAATTGAAAAATAGCTAGTATAGGAGTGATTTTTTTTGAAACGATTGTTGTTTGTTGGTATGGGAGGGTTCATAGGAGCGTCATTTAGATATTTAATATCTGGTTTAGGAGTGAAAATATTTGGAGATGCTTTTCCATATGGTACATTGTTTGTTAATATATTGGGAGGATTTTTAATAGGATTTATTATGGAAGCAAGTGTTGACACATGGACAATTTCTTCAAATTTAAGAACTTTTTTGACAACGGGAATGATGGGTGGATTAACAACTTTCTCTACTTTTAGCTATGAAACTATAAATATGTTTGCTGATGGTAACTATTTATTAGGAGGGGCTAATGCAGGATTAAACCTGTTTTTAAGCTTATTTGCTGCTTGGATTGGCAAAACATTGGCACAATTTATGTAATGATTATTACATTTTCCTGAATTGATGTGTTAAAGTGAATCAAAAATCATAAAGGGAGGTAAAATTTTTGAAAATTGAAGGGAAAGGTAAGTTATTAAAAATTTTTATTGGAGAATCAGATCATTGGCACGGAGAACCACTCTACCATGCAATATTGAAGATGGTAAGAGAAAATGGACTTGCAGGATGCACTATTGTAAGAGGGATAGAAGGTTTTGGAGCAACAAGTAGGATTCATAGTACTAGAATATTAAGATTATCAGAAGACTTGCCTATTGTAATTGAAATCGTTGATAAAGAAGAAAGAATAAATAAAATAATTAAGCTATTAGATGATATGATTTCAGAAGGGTTGATTATAACACTACAAGATGTAGAAATAATTAAATATACTCATGAAAAAAAGTAAGTAAAAGTAGGTATGTATACCTGCTTTTACTCCATAGCTATCAAATCTAGTTTTAATACACCTTCTAGATTTCTAATATCATTTAATATGTCATCTATATCTACTGTTAGATTTGAAATGTCGAATGTTATGCTTACATTTGCTATCTTATTAATTGGTATGTTCTGATTTATTGTCAAAATATTTCCTTTAACATCAGCTATCATATTTAAAATATTAGAGAGTATACCCATTTCATGGCTTAACAAAAATGATATTGTAACCCTTTTGCAGAGTGTCCCTTCTGAAATGGTGAACACATGATCCTTATATTTATAGTAAGTGCTTCTGCTTATACCAACAATTCTTACTGCTTCAGTTATTTCTTTTACTTTTCCAGTTGAAAGTAGTTCTTTTGCTTTAACTACTTTATCAAAAATTTCAGGTAGTATGTCCTTATCTATTACAAAGTATTTAGTATCCATACTGTTATTATGCTCCTTCTTGTACTAAAAATTACTTTTAATATTATGTGCAAATATTTCAGCTTTTTTTTCAATATTAGGTATTTCAAATATGGCACGAGGATCATTAGCAATAGCAGTAATACAAAAATATGGTGGAAGATAAAAACCCTTATTTACATTAAGAGCACCTATTAATTGCTTTGCTATTGAATCACTTCCTGAATTCCCCGATACAATAATACCAAATATAGTCTTATTTTCAAAGCTTATTTTTCTATACAAAACAGTAAGCCTATTTATGACGGCTGTTAAATTTGCTGCAATAGCATCATTATAATTAGGACAGAGCCATATAACAGAATCTGCATTTTCTATGGAAGGTAAAACTTCTTTAACCATAATTCCTCCATAAAAACATTTATTTTCTTCTGCATAGTGTATACAAGTCTTATATGCACATCCTCTACAATCTTGTACTTCTCCGCTTTCAATTTGAAGTTCTTTTATGTTATAGTTAGTTAAAAATTTTGAAACCATATGCCATAAGTCAACTGTATTAGATGTTTTGTGTGGCATTGAATAAAGAACAAGCAAATTAGGATTTTTAATTTTAATTGGTGAATATTTAAGCAGTCTTTCTGATAGCCTTCTGCACATCTCTAAACATATTTCTTCTAAAGATAAATCCATTGTTTTTTTCCAAGTATTAAAGTTTCTAAGAGAATATGTTGCTTCCACCATTGGATGGCCAATAAAGGCACACCCTAATCTATTGGCACTAAATATTATATCTTGTGCTGCACGTTTTGTACCGTATTCGTTACAACTATGGACAAGTATGCTTCCTATTGAACCTTCTAAAGTATTACTACCCATGGAATATAGTTTTGTGAAGAATTCTATCATAGATATATCATGTCCTATATCGTTGAGTTCTATTGCAAACATTATTTTTTTGTTCTTTAAATCGCATATATTATTAATATCATTTATTAAAATCGATTCGTGTTTTGATGTAGCTGCATCAATCATTTTGCATAGAATTTTTGAAGGATTTTTATTAGGAACAATAACATATAATTTTTCCATATTTTATAGCCTCCTTTATGTCATTTTAAAGAAAATAACAAGTCAAATACTCTAGCATACTGACTAGTTATTCTTTTGAAAATGCCTAAATTTTTGTTTTCACTAAGTAATCGTATGTTGATTTTATACGTTCTAATAATTCATTTTTAAAGTTATATGTTTCAAATTCAGTAGTATTTTGAAATTGTCTGTTTCTCGAACCCATAAATATACCTCCCATAAAATTAGAACTATAATGCCATTCTGATTTTATTGTTGATATTATTGATAAACTTCCTGAGGAAAGAGCAGGGGCTATGTAGGGTTTAAAACCTGTAGCTCTTATATCTAAATTTGCTGTTTTAGCTTTTTCTGTTAGGTAAAGTGAATTCTTATGATTGTAATTTTCAATGCTATCAGCTATTACAAGGCCTTCACCATGAGGACCAAAAGCTCTTCCTTCATTTAAGTATATGGATGTTTCTGTATTTATTTTTGCATAAAATGCTGCTCTAGCATTCATTACACCTAATCCATAGCCTTTAATTTGATCCGATGCAAGACCTCTAAAGTCTAAATTTCCATTTGAATCCTTGTTGCTTTCAATAAAAGCTGACTTACAAAGCATATCGACAGGATCGGATACAACAGCGAATATGCCTTTAAAATTATTTTCTCTAGCTTTTTGTGCATAGTATTTTATGATTTTTGAATTACCTTTAAATTGAATAAGTCTTACATCCTCTTTTTCATCACCAATTCTAGGTACACCAACTGATACACAAAACACAAACATATCACAATCAAATAATTGTTCCTCATTTAAGGGTATTATATCAGGCAATTCTAGTTTAGGATCTGGAAAAAGTATTTGATTTATTTCATAGTTCCATCTATTCATTTTATTTATATCTTTATCGAATATTCCTATACTTTTTATACAGTCATGTCCTAGTAATCTTAATCCTGTTATTAATGTTCCACCTACATCACCTAGTCCAACGACATTTACTTTCCATTTATCGGGATAATGAGCATAGAGTACATCTTCCCAGTTTGGGTATTGAGTATTTATTGATATGACTTTTTTATATTTAATTTTTTCTAAAAGCCAGTTAGGAAGTCCATTATGTGATGAATCATTATTGTTTTGTATTAAATTTAAGTTTTCATCATCTAAAAATAGGTTGTTATGAGAAGAAACTAAATAACTTCTTCTTGAATTTAGTGGATTTAGTTTATTTAGAGCATATAACTCGCCACTATGTTTTTTTACTTCGTTTTCCGAAATAGGTGAAAAGTTTTTGTGTTCTTTTTTTGATATAAAAACAAAATTATTATATTTATAGTAATACATATTTTCAACTCACTTTCTTAGTATAATGTTGAAACTGCTTTGCAATTTCTTTAAAATAAGACTGCCATTTGACAGATGCCAAATCTGTATTGGAGATTAGAGACTAGCGATTGGAGACTAAATAAGAATCGCCAGTCGCTAATCACTAGGAGAGATTGAGTTTTTGTTGGAGATTAGAGACTAGCAGCTTATATTATATTATTCTATTATATGTTCAAGTCTATTTAAGAATTCAATGTCATTTTTTAAGTAAAATGATGGACTCATATTGAGATCATATTGAATTCCTTTACCATGTTCAGGACAGCGAGGTGTTGTAAATACTCGCCCCATTGATGAAAGTATTAAATTCCTTGAATAAAACTGATGGAATGCACTTTCTAAAGTTGTTAGTATATCTAGAGAATTATAAAGACATACTTTTGACATATTATAAATATTCTTTGTGGATGTATTTTTAATAAAAGCAGGATAATTATATGGCATTATAGTGTTTATAGATGGAATTAAGTTTCTTTCAGGAACTTTGCCACGCAATAGAGCATCTCCACCTATAAATGGATACATATCGCTTTCATTAAACCATATTTTTAATCTTGGTATAAAGTGAACTGAATCCACATCAATATTGTGTTTATCCATCAAATCCTGTCCTCTTCCAGATAAAATACCAATAAGTATTTTATGAATATGAATATTATTTTTATGAAAAATAGGAGCAATGGCTCTTATTCTATAACCTTTATGCAGTATAGTATCTACTAATATTACAGGTCTTTCAAATGATTTTACTATTTTTATTTGATTTTCAAGATTTAAATAGTAAGGAAATTCTCCTATTGTAAAATTATTTATATCAGGGCTAAATAGTTTCTCGGTATGCAGTGATTTTGTAACGGTGTTTGGCACAACATATTTGTCAAGTATATCACCATAAGGAACACACATAGCATCTCCTAATTTCCTAGGGACAGTAACTTCAGTTGGAACTGAATTCTCATTACATACCATATTTATTAACGACTGATTTAAAATATCAGAATCAAAGCATAGTGTTAATTCACCTGGATAAAGCCTAGATATAGAGGAAATTAATTTTTGTCTAGTTATATCTATAATTTCTCTAACATTTGAATTACTTATAAAAGGTTCTTTTATTACATTTTTAATATCTAAATTTATTACACAAGGACTACTCATATTAACTACAAAAGCATTTGAATTAACAGAATCACCTTCTATGTTTATGAATCCTTGATTGGTTAGAATTTCTTCAATTGATTTAGGTGTTAATTCTCCAAGCATATTTTTATATATAGCATATTCATAATCTTTTGAAATACAGAACGAAAGAGTTTCATTTATTAGTATTTGTTCTAAATTGTTTATTTTAGTATTTTTCTTGGTATACAAGCCTGTTATAAAAATTAGTCTACCAGAAGTATTATTTCGTATATAATTTGATATTTTTTGGTCACGTATTTCTTTATATAACACATTAGAACGTATCCAATAGAATGTTGAAAATCCTAATATTTCATTGTTATTAAGTTTATTTCTTATAATAAAAATTCTTGCAGAATCTTTTTCTTTAAGCTGAGTTATATAGTTTTTAAAATTACTGCTAAAGCTTTCAAGCTCACGTGCAATATGCTGTATGTTATTTTCATCAATAAGTTCTATTATTTCACGGTGAAACCATAGAGATGTCATAGAAAGCTTATTTCTAGGTACTTTTTGATAGAAACCATTTTCATATATATATTGCTCTGCTAATGGATCAATAAGCTTAGAAATATCTCTTTTTTCATCTATACAGTTTCTAATTTGCGAAGAACTTATTTTTGAGTACTTAAGTGGTAGAGTAAGAAATTCTACTTTATTGTCAATATTTTTAATTGCATTATCCAATTCTTTTGTATTTCCTCTTTTGAACACAATATGAGGAAATGTATGAATAGAATTTGGTTCCTTATTCTTTTTATAGCTTGAAGCATTTACTACAACATCACTCCCTACTACTATATATAGTTCTGAGTTTTTAAAGAGTTTTCTTAAATTCTTTAAATCATTAGGATTAGCGATATTTATAGAATATTCTTCAGGAAATATATAAATACCTAATTCATCTGAAATAGACATATTTAATATTTTACGTCTTATTAAATTTGGCAAAGTTCTTTTTGACCATGAAAATTCATCTACTGCAAGATATACTTCAAATCCCATATTTCTGATTGATATTGCAATTTCTTTATGACTTAATGAAAATGGATCAAATGTGCCTGGGAAGAATGCTATTTTTTTAGGTGATTCTATATCTATATTCCCATTTGAGAAAGAATAATCAGAAATAAATCGGTATATATGGGTTAATGCAGCAGAGTTTGCAAGAAACAAGAGTTCATTTTCATCATCGCTGCTTATCAAATTCAATAGTTTTTTAGAAATCAGTTTCAAAATATAGTATTTTTTTTCGTAAGTCAAATATTTAGAACCAAATATTTCTTTGCCAATTACTGCTATAGATGATTGCTTAACTTTTGTCTTATAATTACCCAGACCGTTTAATAGTATTCCGAACATGCTATTAAGTCTACGTTCATGATAAGCCGGTTTTTCATGAAATCTTCCATTATAATCATCATAGTGTGATATTGATACACCTATTGTTTTTAATATTAATGCTTTTAGATCGGAATTAGATGTTTTGATTTTTATTTTTAAATCATCTATAATTTCATCTAGTTCCTTAGGTTTCAGCCATAATAGAACTTTCCCTAGAAATTTTGGAATGTATTCAGTAAATTTTTGTCCTTCAATTTCTAATGCTCTTAATAGTTCGACAGCAACCTCATTTCTTTCTTCGAATGAAAGAAGAGGCATTAGTTTTAAAATAGCTTTACCAGCTCTGTTACGTACTGTTTCTATTTCACTAACCTTTAAAATGTTACAAAAATGTATACAAGTATGTAGTATATTCCTGCTTTCTGAATTATTTATAGTATATTTAAGTAAAAGGTCTATTTGATTCTTTTTAATTATCCAATTTGTTGCACTTTTTAAGTTTGTCAAAAATATTTCGGATATTTTTTTATTATCGAGTGAACAGTAGTGTTCAAATAGTTCAGTAATATTATCAATATTTAAGGATTTTGCAATTTCATATTTAAGCATATTTTCTACAGGCAATTTACTTCTGTTTGTTGATTCTGTAAAAAACTGTATTAATCTTTGTTTGAATGAACTTTCTTTTGGTATATTATTTAAAATTGAATATATTACTTCAAGAGCAGAAAGGCGCAATGTTATATTTCGCTTTTTTAACATTTTGAGTATATATTCAAATAATATTTCTAGATTTTCTGTATAATTGTCAAGAGGAATATATTTTACTGCTTCAAGTAAGAACAATTGAGTATGCTTATTTACATTTGTTTCATTACTGAAGTATTTTACAAAATATTTTATTAATACATCTCTATAGTGTATTGTCATATTTTTTCTACAATTTCTAAATAGAGAATCTATCATTATGCGGGTGCTGTATCCAATCCAAATTTTATGGCTCGGAATTATTTTAGGTTCAGGATATATTAATAAATTTAGGTATTCATTGAATAAATCTATGCTGGTTTTATCAGGTTTTTCTAGTTTAACATCTTCAGGTATTTCTTTTCTATAATCCTCATCAAAATAAGCTATTAGTTTTCCTATAAGTTCAGCACAATGCCTTCTTATATCATCTTCAGTATGAACTAGATTATCATACAAAAATTTTATTGTTTGAAGTTTTTGTTTTTGTGTTAGATATGTTGAATATTCTTCAAACACTCTTATATATTCTCTTAAATTTTTCCAAGCGTATTCGCTTCTTGCACTTTCTAATATTTTATCTAATGAATACTGATTTCTAAGCATATACATAAGCTTTATATTATGATTTATAGACAAGTATTTGAGGTTTTTTATTACTTCTTTTCCATGCATAAGAGAATATGGTTTTGATTTTGAAAACTTTTCTGTTGGAACTATATTGTTGATTTCTACATCTATGCCTATATTGATTAAATAATCTTCAAAATCTTTTAGTTTTGCATATACCTTCTTATATCTCTTTATTTTGTATTCATCAACATTTTCTAATTTATCTAATATTACTTGAAATGAATCATTAAGTGAGAAAATATTCATTTCTATTCCATGTTCTGTATTTTTATTTTTTACTCTAAAATCACAGTATATAAGTATTAATGATTCTAAAGAAAGATTTTCTAATTCAAGATCCCATGTAGAATGATTAATAGCAATATTTCTGATATAATGTATATTAAACTTTTTAAACCATTGATCTGTATAGTAATAATGCAGATGAGGAACTCTTTTTAATTCAGTGCCTTTACACCCGTATTTTCCAATATCATGACCAGCAGCAGCACCTGATACTCTTCCTAAATCAACAGCTATTCCTAATTGTTTAAGCTGTCTTGCTAAAAATAATGCAATATAATGCACGCCTGTTATATGGTCAAGAGTGTTGTATCCAAAAACTTCTTCACTTAATTTCATCATTTCATATGCATATGTATGTTTAAAAGCACGAACAAAGCGTTTATATTCTCCAGGATGTTCGAGTTCATTTTCTTCAATTTGTGTTAAGAAAAAAAGAGGGTATTTACTTTTCCAAGTATTCGAATAACTCTTTTTTTCTAAATCACAAACAATTCTAAGCAATTTTAGGTACAATTCACATGCGACTTTCAATTCATCATGTAATGTTATTGATACAGCATCTGGAAAAGATTTATATAGTGTATATTGATACAAGTATTCTAACCAGTTCTTTGGTTTTAATGGTACTAAATTATTTAAAATGTTTTCACATAATTGTAATGTGCTTTTACAAGAGTAATCATTGTTTGTGATCATTTCGTTTAGTTTGACTCTAAATTTGTTGCTATTTAATTCATATTCAACAATTTTAGTTGGAATATTCATTTTGTTTAGCCAATTTTGATTTAGTAATTTCCTTCGTATCTTATTTTGGACATTGTGGATATCTGGAAACAAATAGTATCCCTCCCGTGTAATATTTATTTGATTTAGTGTGCCTAACAATAGTATTGCATAATATTACTTTAAATTATATACTTAATCGATAAATTTTTGTATATAAAATAAGGCATTTTCAAAAAATAACTAGTCAGTATGCTAGTCTATTTTGCGCACTACTTCATCGTTGGAACCCGTTGATAGAACCTACTATTAGCGGAACCCAACTCTTTGTATTTCACAAAATATACGTCGCATCTTTGACTTGTTATTTTCTTTCAAATGCCTAAGGGATATCAATATTAATTGTTGATATCCACGATTCCTTTATTAAATACGTATTTGCACAATCCCATAATATTATAGGCGTTATAAGTGTTTTTCATGTCTATATAATCTTCTTCATAATATCCATCCCATGGATATATGCATAAAAATCTATCATTATATACTTCAATAACATATTTGCATTTGTTATCAAACATGCAGAATAATTTATAAACTGGTTTATCTGGTAAATTTTCAGGTTTACTTATAAAATCACTGTTTTTTAGGTTTTTAAAAAATTTACGGAGTATCAAAATTTCACTTTTATCTAGCTTTTGGCTTTTATAAAAGTTCAAATAGAGTACATTTACACTGTGATTTGGATTGTTATGAAAATCGGTTACTAAGCTCTGTGTATAGTAGAATTTATTTGGTTTGTTTTTTTCAATAAATTTATCAATATTTACTGTACAGCTTGAAAAGAATAACACTATTAGTATTAAAATAGGTATAAAGTATATATTTTTTTTATTCAAACAATAATCACTTCCCAAACAATAATCATTCCATAATTTAAATTATGAGGAATAATATACATATATTACTTAATTGTTATTCTTCTTATTATATTCCTTAATATATGTTATAATGTTATTAATCGTAATAGAGTTAGGGGGACTTTGTGCAAATGAAAAAGATTTTGGTGTTTTTGATTGCTATATTTATATTTACTTTTCCTGTTGAAGCTAAAGAGATTGGTATGAAAAAAAATGTTCCATACAATAAGGTCTGGACAGTAAAATTTACACATGATTTGGATTGGAGAAGCATTAAAAATGGTATTACAATTGTTGATTCTAAGGGTAGAAAGCAGTCTATACGTGCAACATTAGGGGATAAACCTAATACATTGGTTGTTTTGCCACCACAAAATGGGTACAAGCCACTAGAAACATATACTATGATTATTAATAATAACATTAAAACTAAAAAGGGAACGAATCTAAAAGATAGTACAACTTTTAAATTTAAAATCAGTGGACAGGCACCTGCAAAACCTAAAGAATATGATATAAAATTTGCTAATGTGGTTGTTAAAGCATATTACAATGGCAAAATGATTTCGGATAAATATGGAGTTGTTGTTGATAATAAGGTTATTACTACATATTCTGCAATAGATGGTGCGGATTCGGTTGTTATTACAACAAATTATGGTGTTGAATGTGATGCTCACGGGGTATATTGGTATGATAAAAATAAAAATATAGCTGTATTAAAAATAAATCCGACAAATATTTTATCAGCTGATGTTGACAAGATAGACAAAATAGAAATTGGAAACATATCTATGGAGCAATATGAATTGGAAGATGTATTAAGTAAATATGAGTATAAGGAATTGATAAGGGTTAGAAAAGAAAATCACTATAGTATGAGCTTGGATGAACTCGAAAGCTATATGTGGAAAAAATATTCTAATTATAAAATTGATAATTTTTCTGTAGTATTTGATAACATACTTGTATTAAATGATGAAAAAAATAGCAATGTTATTAATATATATTTTGTTATGAATGAAAAGAATTTCACAAAATTTTGGAACTTTGCAAATATGGGTTCATATTTTAGAAAGAAAATTGAAAATATGCTTGGGTATGCATATAATGATGCTATTAATCAATTTCCTGAAAAAATGATAAATTTGAGTATTGTTTGCAATTATACTAGTGAAGAGAATATTGCAAATTTCAAAGGTGATGATGCTATATATAATGCTAATTCGAAAACGTGGGATATAAGAGCGGATATTGTTTATTTTACCAAGATACAGGGAAATGAATACAGTAAATGGAATGAAAATTTTTAGAGCCTTTTGGCTCTTTTTTTTACGAATCTATAAATGAGTAAATTTCAATCCATTATATGTAAAATAATATTTTAGTGCTATTCTCAAGAATTATCTAATACAAGAAAACAGTAAAATTCAGTATTACAAATTGAATTGTCAAGTTATTTGTAACTTATTGTAATGATTTTTACTCATTTAAAGTATGAATAAAAGAATTAGGCGAGGAAAAACTAAGCCTAGGAGGTGCGAGTTTTGGATAATAAAATAAAAAGGACACAAAATAATAAAAAGGAAGATGGAAATTTTAAAAAGAAAAATATAAAGCATGGACATAAAGAGAGTGCAAGAGTTACTTATGGAGAACATCCTAGACAGTTTTAGGTGAAAATAGTTTAAGGTGAAAGGGGACATTATAATGACAAATAACAAAGATATGACCAAAATGGCGAAAAAATCTAATATGAAAAGGAAAAAGCCAGAGGTTACACATAATAACGAGATAAGAAAAAATAAGTCTAAAGGAGTTATAAGAGGAATAGAGTAAATAACGATTTGAAAGGATGAGTATATTATGAAAGGTAACAGAAAAGGTGAACATGAGGAAAAAGTTGAAGATGTTAGACGTTATATAGAAAAAGGTTATGGAATAACGCAAATTATGGATATTACAGGAATGAGTGATAATGAAATCAATAGCATAAGACGTAAACTTAATGAAAAGCATAGAAAAGAATACAATGATATTATATAAGGGATGGGGAGAGTATAACTATGAACAAAAAAACCTAAAAGAAAGAGAAATTCTTTTAGGTTTTTTGTGGAATATTATTTATTTTCAGATGGTCTCCAAGTATCTAATACAGCTTTTCTAGCAGCATCTTTTTCAGCTGAATTTAATCCCCAATATGAATTTTTAGAAAGAGCACCTTCCCAATCGCCATAAAGAGGATTTGGTAACATAATGAACTTAGTTCCAAAATTGCCTTTGTTTTGATCGACTAATTCATTTCTATCGTGCATATTTTTATGATAAGTATCGATTGGAAAATCATTTACGTTATCACCCATATAAAGTATTACGTTATAATCTTTAGTAACAGCGTCTCTTCTTGGCTGTTTGTTGCTTGTATCTGTTTTAAGACTCATATGTTCGTTATCAGCGTAAGGAAAACCTAATGCTTTAAGATTATTTATTGTTGCTTTTAAACCAGTCGCTTCTTTTCTATTACTCATATAGAAAATAGTAACTCCTTTGTCAGCAGCGTATTTCAGGAATTCTACGGAACCTGGCATAGCTTTTGCTTTTTCGGTATTAACCCATTCACTCCAAGTTTTTCCATTGTAAGAATCATTATGTCCAATATGACCAGCATCATATGCACTATTGTCTAAAATAGTTTCATCAATATCAGTTACAATTGCTAAAGGTTTATCGCCTTTTTTATAATTAGCAACATTTTCATCAACAATAATTTTACCCATATTGTATGCTTGGTAGCAAAGAGCGCGATATTCCGCAGATGTTTGAACCCAATCAGTTGCCATTACTAATTGTTCATTTAAATCTTTTTGAGTGTAAGGTGCTTCTAATTTTAATACATCACCAACATAAATTAAATTAGGATTTTTTATATTGTTATACTTAACAATATCTTTCCAATCAATTCCATATTTTGAACCGATTTTAGCTAATGTGTCGCCTTTTTGTACCGTATAGGTATTTAATGCAAATGCAACATTGCTTGTACCAAGAAGTACAAATGACAGTACAGAAGCTAGTACAACTTTAGAAGTTTTCTTTAGAAAATTTTTGAACATTTTAACTTTACCTCCTAGTGATAATATTTACAATTTGTATATATTCTACAGGTAAAGCAAAAATCCTCTTATTTATTATGAAACTAATTCCTCATCATTATTTTTTTTATAGTATACTTCCTTGTCAAATTCTTTTTCTGATTTGGAAATAAGTATTGTACAAACAGCATCGCCAGTTATGTTTACTACAGTTCTGGTCATATCTAGCAATCTATCTATGCCCATTATTAAGGCTATACCTTCTATTGGAAGACCTACTGATTGAAGAACCATAGAAAGCGTTATTAAACCAACACTAGGTATACCTGCAGTGCCAATAGAAGCAAGTGTAGCTGTTAATATTACAGTTAAAAAAGACTGCAGTGTTAGATGAATTCCATAAACTTGAGCAATAAATATAACTGCAACTCCTTGCATTATTGCTGTACCATCCATATTTATTGTTGCTCCTAGGGGAAGTGTAAAAGAAGCAATATTTCTTGAAACACCACATCTCTTTTCTACAGTTTCTATTGTAACAGGTAATGTACCGCTACTTGTTGCTGTTGAAAAGGCCACACTCATTGCAGGTGCAAAATTTTTAAAGAATTGCAATGGATTTAATTTGCCTATAGTACTTAGCATTCCCATATAAGTAAATGTTGCATGTATAAATAGTCCTAATAAAACAGCAAACATGTATTTTAAAAGAGGAACCATAGCTGCAAATCCTACTGTTGCAAAAGTTTTTGCAATGAGAGAAAATACACCATAAGGTGCTATAACCATTATTAACATAACCATTTTCATCATTATTTCATTTAAAGAATTAATAAAATTCACAACAGGCTTAGATTTTTCCCCTAAAAGAGCCATGCTTATACCAAGTAACAATGCAAATATTATAATTTGAAGCATATTGCCATTTGCAAGAGAAGAAATAGGATTTTCAGGAACCATATCTAAAATAACATCAACTAAGGGTTTTGATGAGCCGATTGTTGCTTTATGTTTGATTATACTTGATAAGTCTAAACCAATACCTGGATTAATTACATTTCCAACTATTAATGCTAGTGTTATTGCAACACAAGTTGTTAATAGATAAAAGGATAATGTTTTAATACCAACTCGTCCAAGTTGTTTAGGATCACCTATAGAAGTAGCTCCTGAAACGAGTGAAACAAATACTAGTGGAACAACTAGCATTTTAATTGAATTAATGAATAATCCACCGCTTAGTCTAAGCAATCCATTAATAATAACTGTGTCTTTAATATAACTTGAAGGTAGCTTACTTAGGATAATACCAAATATAGCACCTAAAACAAGACCTAATAAAATTTTTGCTGTAAGTGTACTTTTTCTTTTCAAATTTGTATCCCTCCTGTATGTATAATTTTGTCGCATAATATCATGAAACTATTATAGCACAATTCATGCAAAATGCAAAAAATTCTTTAAAATGAATTATAAAATATCTAAACTGTCAAAATATCCTTGATAGTTGATAATAATTTGTTATACATGAGAATTTTTCTATTAACTATATTTTGTGTGTGAAAGTGATTTTGCAGAGGGATGCAATTTGTGGAGTATTAAAATTGTATTATAGTGGATTTAACTATTTAGTTAAATCCACTATTTCATGTATTTGTTTAGCTACTTTGCTACCGCCAATCTTACATTTGTCATGTTTTTCACCATTTTTAACTATGCTTTCAGCATATTCTCTGCAATTTTTATAACCGCATGCACTGCAATTGAAATGAGGAAGTATGCTATCTATTTCGATAATTGTTTTATTGGATATATCTAAATTTTCTTTGCTGTTCATAATATCTTTTCTTTTTACGATTTTTGATGTAATATAAGCTATGACAAATATTGAAGGTATAGTAAGTAATGTTCTAGTTACCATAAAGCTAGCTCCTAGAAATTTTGATTCAACAATTAGCATAGGTACTTTTATTACTGCCCATGTACTTATTAATAAGACTATATTTAAAATACTTGCACCTTTATTGAATAAGGAAAAGGCTATAGGAAAAGCTGCATATATTGGTCCTGCGGAAATAGAACCTAATAGTACTGATAATATATTGCCTTTTAATCCAGAATCTTTTCCAAAGTATTTTGTTATAGTTTCTCTTGGAACCCATGTGGTAATGAGGCCCGAAATAACGAATACAGCAGGTAAAATTTGAACCATATCTTTTAAATAACCGACTGTTGTACTAATAGAATTCATGAAAATGTTTTTGCTATATAAAAATGTTGCGATATACAATACTATAGTGATAACTTGTATTTTATGCTTTTTTAAAATTTGTACATTCATTTCAATACTACCCCCATTCCTAAGGCTATTATGATAGCTAAAGCTATACTGAGAGCATTTCTTGCGAAAGCGAATTTTTTGCCGAAATATTTAATTTCTATAGGTAGAGTTGCAAATCCTACCATTGTTAGAGTGCTAATAAAAGCTGCTGTTGCTACTAGATTGGCACCACTTTTTAATAAAGAACCTGCTAATGGAAATGCAACAAATGCAGGTATAATCGTTATTGTGCCTATTCCTGCACCAAATAGAATGCTTAGTAGCTGATTCGGGTTTCCGAGTAGATTTTTGATTATAGAGCTAGGAACCCATGATAAAAAGAGAGCTACTAGTGCCATAAGTGCAAAAACTTCTACAAAAGTGCTTTGAAATAGTTTTTTAGCAAGATTTAGACTTTCAACAGTTTTTTGTTTATCCTTTACAATAGACCATATAAAGAATATGGCGGTTACTATAAGTAATATTATTGTACTCAAAATTTTGTTCACTCCTTTATGTTTTGATGTTATTATAGTATAATTTTATTTGATATTTTACAGTTACCTTGGTAACTAATTTTAAATGTTAGGGGAATTTTTTATGATTATTAAAAAATATATAGAACTTTTACGATTAGGGGATTTATTTAAAGATTTTTCGCATGAAGAATTAGCAGAACTATTTAATGAGAGAAATCATAGAGTTCAAAAGTATAATAAAAAGAGCATAATCTATTTTGAAAATGAAAAATGTATATTTTTTGATATAATTTTAGAAGGAAGTGTAGTGGTTCAGAAAATTGACGAAGATGGTAATGTGTTAACAATTGAAGAGTTTTATTCTGGTGATAGTATAGGGGGAAATATTCTTTTTTCAAATTCAAGTACTTATCCTATGAGTATATTGGCAAAATCAAATGTAACTATTTTGCATATAAAAAAGGAATTTGTTTTAGAATTATGCCAAATCAACAAAGAATTTTTAAATGAATTTTTAAAATGTATATCGGATAAAGCACTAATATTAACTCAAAAAATTAAAACTATATCTAAAAAATCTATTAGAGAGTCAATAATAGATTTTTTGAATATAGAGTATTATTATCAAAAAAACAGGAGAATAGAATTGGAGATTTCAAAGAAAGAATTAGCTGAAAGATTAGGAGTTCAGAGGACATCGTTGTCTAGGGAGTTAAACAAAATGAAAAAAGATGGTCTTATATTATATGATAAAAATTCAATAACGATAGTAGATCCGAAAATAATCAAGAAAAATTATTAAAATTTATTTTGACATTAATAAAAAAGTATGATATACTCGTTGAGTAGTAAAAAATAAGTAAAGATAATTTTGGAGGTTTTTTTTAATGAAAACAGGAATAGTAAAATGGTTTAACAGTGAAAAAGGTTTTGGATTCATCTCAGTTGAAGGAGAAGATGATGTGTTTGTACATTTTTCTGCTATCCAAGGAGAAGGATTTAAAACTTTAGAAGAAGGCCAAAAAGTTCAATTTGATGTTGAAAGAGGCGCTAGAGGTCCTCAAGCTAGTAACGTAGTTAGAATATAATAGTATTTTAATATCTATAGATTATTTAACAAACAGTGTTTTAGTTTGTTTGTTATTTAACTATTCTTATCAAAATGATTGTTTTTATATTTGGTTACAAGGACTAATTAAAATTAAAAATTGTTGAAATTTTTGTAGCAGGGGTGTTGTTCTCTTGCTATTTTTTATTGATTCTCCAATCTCACACTTGTGGAAGTGAGAGATTGGAGTGCTTTGTTTTAGGTAGAGTATTCGCTTGAAGTACGATATTTCGCTTTAGTAAAACGAGCTTGCCTAATAATAATATTATTATTAGTTTAAATTGCTTGCTAGAACTTTTTTTTAATATCAGTATTTAATGACTTTTTTTCTTTAGAAATATTTTTATGAAAATTTACAATATGCTTGTCCAATTCTTGACTGGTTTTAAGAATTTCCCCAGAACATAATCTTTTGCTATCATCTTCAACTAAGCAATTCAGTTTATTTTTTAATTCTTCTATAATCATGTAATTCATGGTTAACCACCTATCTTGTTATAATTCGTAATTCGCCAACATTTTACATTATAGTATTTATATATTCAAAATGCAATAATAATAAACAAATTTGTAAATAAAATTTTTATCGATAAATACATATAAATGTGATATAATACATATGATGTAAATTTATATATAAAATCTAAATTTATCTAATTATGTAATATAAATGTTGATGTAAAAAATAGATGATATGGAGATAAAAAATATGAGAGCAGAATTAAAGTTTAAATTACACAAACCTTTGATTATTCCACTTCAATACAATCATATCGTTCAAGCAATGATACTTAAGTGGATTAATGACGAAAGCTACCGAAATTTTATTCATGATACTGGATATGAATATAACAAAAGAGTGTTGAAAATGTATACATTTTCAAGATTACAGGGTAAATACAGAATTGATAAAGAAAACAGTACTATAACTTTTGAAGATGAAATGAAACTTCTTATATCTACAGTTGATAGAAAGTTTTTGATGTATATTGTCGATGGAGTAATAAGAAATAAAGAAATAAATATTATAGGTAATAAAATTGAACTTGGAGAAGTATCATGTTATAAAAAAAATATAAAATCAGGAGATAGTATATTTACTAAATCGCCTATTACTGTATATAGCACTTTTGAAAACGAATTAGGTAAAAAGACATACTATTACAGCCCTTATGAAAGTGATTTTTCAGAACTGCTAAGAAAAAATTTGATAAAAAAATATAATGCACTATTTAATAAAAATCCGGAAAATGATGAATTTAGTATTATACCATCACAAAGAAAGAAGCCCAAAAAGAGTGTAATGACTTACAAAGGAACTATAATCAAAGAATATTCCTCTGAGGTGCAACCATATTTTGGTTGTACCTCAGAGGAAATATTAAACCATTTCACTTTTTTCTTCAAGTTTTGCATACATCTTTTCTTGCTGCTTTGTTGTAAATTGGAAATAAATTTCTGTATTTGTGACTGATTTGTGTCCAAGCCACCATTGTAATTCTTTTATGTCCATGCCAGATTCGGCTAGATGAACTGCAGTGGTATGTTTGATTGCGTGAAAATGATGTTTGCTTTTGTCTGGTATGTTTGCAAGTTTGCAATATTTTTTCATGAGATAATCTAGAGTTTGTCTAGATATAGGATTATTCTTTTGGCTTATAAAAAGTGATATGGAGGTATCTATTATATTATTTTCAATTATGTATGAGTCAATAGCGGCTTTTGTCTTAACATCAAGTCTGATTGTATTATTATTGCTTCCTTTTAATCTTTTGCAATAAATTTCTCCTTTATCTTGATTATAATCAGCTAATTTTATTAATGCAATTTCAGAAGCTCTTAAACCACATCTATATGCAACTCTAAAAATCGCAAGATCTCTTTTGTAATGACTACTTATATTATTTTTAATAGCATTGAAAAGATTTAAAGTTTCTTGTTGAGTTAAGTATTTAATTTTACTAGAACTATTGTTGTACATAGCTACACTCCTCTAAAAATTGTACAAAACAAATATTTTGTATCAATTTTAAATATTTTTTTGACCAATTTATTACTCATAATTCATATTATATTTTTTTTCTCATAAATTTCTGTTATATTTATTTAATTTTTTACACAATTTTACCATATATTGCAAAAATAAATTTAAATATTTGGACATTTATCTATATTGTGTTATAATCAATTGTACAAAATATTTGTTTTGTTTTAATAATACAATTAACTAAAAAATATGTCAAAATATTAGATGTTTTAGTGTAAAGAACTGTGTATATGGGGGTTAGGCAACATGGAGGAAAAATTAGAAAATGTTTATAATTTTAATAACTCAGTAGGTGATTTTGAAAAAATTATTGGTAAATTAGTTAAAGAAGAAAAAGGTTATATTTGTTTGATTGATATAGTTAATTTTAGATTTTATAACTATACTTATGGGTATGAGTATGGTGATATTATTTTAAATAAATTTATTGAAAAAGTAAGTAAGCGTGTTTCAAACAAAGGAAATGTTTATAGGTTTAGTGGGGATAGGTTACTTGTTCTAATTTATTTTAAAGATAAAGTAACCATTAAAGGAATAATTAATAGCTTGCTTGATTCGCCAGTTCAATTAGATTTAGAAGATAGAAAATTGGTAGTAGATTTTAAAGCAGGTATTTCGGTATATCCTAATGATAGTACAGAGTTAAGCACAATATTAAAGTATGCTGAAATTGCACTTAACTTTGCAAAAAGAGTTACTAAAAATAGATATGAATATTTTAAAAATTATATGTATGAAGATATGGTTAGAAATGATAAAATTTTATCAAATTTAGATGTTGCATTAAAAAATAATGAATTCACGTTATTTTATCAACCACAAATCGATTTAACAACAATGAAGGTATGTGGTATTGAGGCGTTATTAAGATGGAATCATCAAGAATTGGGAATGTTATCGCCAATATATTTCATTGAAATTATAGAACAAAACGGAATGATAAATGAAATTGGCAAATTTATTATACACAAAGCATTTAATGAAATAAAAAAATTACATGCTAGTGGATATAGTTACCTAAATATATCAATTAACATATCTGAAAAGCAACTTGAAGATAGTTCCTTTTTAGATTTTGTTAGTCAAGAATTGAAAGAAAGCGGTATAGATTCAAAACATATTCATTTTGAAATAACTGAAAGAGTTGTTTTAAGTCCTAATAAAAAAATATTGAATAGTCTTACGAGTTTAAAAGCTATGGGAGTAAAAATATTTATTGATGATTTTGGTACAAAGTATTCATCTCTTAGTTATTTATACAACCTTCCTATTGATGGAATAAAAATTGATAAGTCATTTATAGATAAAATACAAAGTTGTGAAAAAGATTTAATTATAACGAAAAATATTATAAATCTTGCACAAGAATTGAATTTGGATGTTGTGGCAGAAGGGGTTGAAAAAGAGGAGCAGCTAGATTACTTGCTTGATATCAATTGTAGTAAAGTGCAAGGATTTATTTTTGAAAAGCCACTAAGTGAAGAGGAATTTGCTAGCTTTTTAAATAGATTTAATGCATTTGAAAATTAGTATTTTGGTAGTGAGGATGGTAGTAATGAAAGAGAATAATAAGAATTTATACAATAATATTGAAGAACTTAGAAAAACATTAAATAATGCAAGCATTGATGTGTTAAACGACAATATATTCAAACATGAAGAAATTGTTTCTTTGAGTGAAAAATTAGATGAATTGATTGTGGAATATATATTATCTAATGAAAATGAAGAGAATTAGGCATTTGAAAGGAAATAACAAGTTTTAGATATAAAGTACATAAATTTAAAAAATATTAAATAGCAAAATTTCAAAATCTGCATTCATCGATTTTTAATTATTTAAAAATGTTAGGAATCGATGAATGTGTTTTTTGGAGAGAATCAAGTACTTTGAAAATACCTAAAATGTTCTTTCAAATGAATATAGTATAAAATAAGTTTAATATGATATAATTTAGGCATATAGTTAAATAATTTTAGTATGGATTAGGAGTGAGAAATGTTATAATGAGAACTTCAAATAATACATATGAATATTCTTTAAGAACAAACAAGGAACAGGAATTTATAGATATTACAAATTTTGTACGTAAGTCGGTTGAAGAAAGTGGAATTGAAAATGGTATTGTTGTTGTTTTTAGTCCACATACAACTGCAGGAATTACAATCAATGAAAATGCGGATCCAGATGTTGTAAGGGATATTATTAATTCTTTAAATCATATTTTCCCAGTACATGGAGATTATAAGCATGCTGAAGGGAATTCACATGCACATTTGAAAGCTTCATACATGGGTTCAAGTTGTTCAGTAATTGTTGAAAATGGCAAGTTAAAAACAGGTATATGGCAGGGAATTTATTTTTGTGAATTTGATGGTCCAAGAACAAGAAAAGTTTTTGTGAAGGTTATTGAAGGATAGAAAATATTTTGGAGGGATCAAAATGGAAAATAAAGGGTATATACATATTTACACAGGAAATGGAAAAGGGAAAACTACCAGTGCTTTAGGATTGAGTTTAAGAGCAATAGGTGCAGGTAAGAAGGTGTTTTTTGGTCAGTTTGTTAAAGGTATGAAGTATAGCGAAACTAAGACTGTAAAATATTTGCCTAATTTTGAGATGAAGCAGTTCGGAAAAAATTGCTTTATTTATAATGAGCCTACAGAAGAAGATATAAGGCTTGCTAAAGAAGGGCTCAAAGAGATGAAAAATATATTGATTGATGGTGAGTATGATATTGTTGTTATGGATGAATTGAATATAGCACTTTACTACAAACTTTTTACTGTAGATGATGTATTAAAAGCATTGGAAAAAAGAGCAAAACATGTTGAAGTTATAATTACAGGAAGATATGCACCACAGGAATTGATAGATATTGCTGATTTAGTTACTGAAATGAGGGAAGTAAAGCATTATTATAATAAGGGTATACAAGCTAGAAAAGGAATAGAAAGTTAGGTAATTGAAAGGATTTTTGTATGAAAATAGATAACAAGGTTATGAAACAAATTGATGAGGTAAGATATCTTGCTACTGAAAATACATGGAGATATAGAACTATTATAAGGACCATGTATAATTATTATGAAAAAATGAAGTATTGGTTATATAGTGAAGAAATATATGAACAGCTTAAAAAGAATGAACGCTTTAGTGATTATTCTGAAGAACAGTTAAAAAATGATTTAGATGCTTTAGTAACATGGAAAAATTTAATTGCTGTTGCAGATACGACTAAGGTTAGAACTGTTGAAGAATTTAGGAATAGAAAATTTAGGTATCAGCTTTCTACATATACTATAGAAATAGAAAGAATGTTGTTATCTCTTGAAAATATGACAGTTGAAAACAATGCTTCACTTGAGGGAACATTAGTGGAAAAATTTTGTGCTATTCTTGAAGAACATAGAGAGATAATATTTAAAGAGGATAAAGAAGTATATGAATGGTGGAAGGAATTAAATAAGAGATTTAAAGAATTGAATGAGAACTATCAAGATTATATAAGCAGATTTTATTCACCTAAAACCGAGGAATTGATGAAAACATCAGAATTCTTGATGTTTAAAGAAAATTTTATTAAATATCTTAGAGACTTTATAAAGGATCTTCAATTAAATAGTTATACTATAAAAAATTTGCTTACAAGTATTGATTCTAGCGAAGTTGATGAAATTATAAATAAGGTATTAAATCATGAAAAAACTATTCCTAGTATAGGGAACACAATAAAATATGATGAATTTGTTGATATAAATAGGGGTAGATTTCAGAGTATTAAAGAGTGGTTTCTTTCATATAAGGGGAATGAGCCTCTTGTTGAACAGCTTATTGATAATACTAACGATATGATAAGAAAGATAACTAGGTTTGCTTCTCAAATTGCGGATAAAAGAAATAATAGTGCTAATAGAAAAGAAGAATATAGAAAGATTGCAAATATGTTTTATGAGTGTAGTAGTATTGAGGAAGCTAATAAGTTATCTTCCCTTGTTTTTGGAGTATTTTCTCCAAAACATATTAAGGCAAATGAAAATAGAACTACTGAGAGCATAAATAGCAGCATATATGATGAGCCACCAACAGAAGTTATTACAAAACCAAGAGTAAGAGGTTATAGAGAAAAACTCATAAAGAATCCTATTGTTGATAAAAGCTATAAAAAGGAACAAAAACTCAAAGAAATAATGGAAAAGAGAAAGCTTGAGAGTGAATTAATGGGAAAATATATAGTGAATAATGAAATCGATTTCGCAAATTTACCTAAAATATCGCGAAAAGATAGAAATATATTATTAAGATGGCTTACAAAGGGCAGAATTTCAAGGGGGAGTGGTAGCAAAACAGAATTTGGAAGAAAATTCACAATTATAAAAGACAAGCATACTCAAACGATAGAGCTCAAATGTGAAGATGGAATATTTGTAATGCCACACTATATATTAAAATTTGAGGAAGAGGAATGATATGGAAGAATTAAGGGTGCTTTTAGAAAAGTATTTTATTTTTAAAGATAATGATAAGGATACTTATTATTCAATTAAAGATAATTATAAGAATTTCAAAACATTTATAAAGGATAAACTTGGATATGAACTATTGATAAGAGGAGATTTTATAAAACTAGAGAAACTTCCTGGAAAAGCTGAAGGATGGATGGGTATAGATGAATTTGACGATATTAGGGAGTATATCTTTTTGATGCTGCTCATTACATTTTTAGAGGATAAAACCAAAGGAGAACAATTCCTCTTATCACATATAACAGATTTCATAAGCTCAAATGCGGTGGGCGAAAAAGTAGATTGGACAAATTATAGAACACGTCGTTCATTGATAAAGGTTCTTAAATTTGCATTGCAATATAATATTATTGTTATTAATGATGGTAAGGAAGAGGATTTTATAAGGGATAATTCTGTTGAAGTGCTTTATGAAAGTACGGGATTGTCGAGATATATGGTTAGAAACTTTCCAGTGGATATTATGAAATGCAAGAATTATAAAGATATAGAAGACTTTAATGTTACATTTTTAGAAGAGGAGAAAGGATTTATAGTTAGAAATAGGGTTTATAGGAGGCTGCTTATTTCTCCTATTGTTTATAATGAAGGTGCAGATGATTCGGATTATATTTACATAAAAAAACATAGAGGTATAATTGAAGAGGATTTTAGAAAGTATTTGAATTGGGATTTACATGTACATAGAAATGGTGCTTTGATTGTTTTAGGTGAAGGTAGTAGATTAAAAAAGATGTTTCCATCAAATTCAGCTTTAAGCGATATAGTTTTGCATTTAAATAGCAAAATTATAAAATTATTGAACGAAGGTAAGATTCAGAGAAATGTTGATGATGTTATTGTTTTATCCGAGGAAGAGTTTAAAGATATTATTTCAGAGCTTAAATGTGAAAGAGCATTTGGGTGGAGTAAGGAATACAGGGAATGTAGTATTTTGAAGTTGATGAATGATATTATTGAGTTTATGAAAAGCTTTGCTATGATAACTCAAGACGAAAATATAAATGTATACCCTTTAATAGGAAAGTTAGTTGGAGATTATCCAAAGGATTATGTTGGAGGTGATAGAAATGGAAAATAGATGGATAGCAAATAAGTTTGGACTAATAAATTTTTGGTATTATGATATTGAGGAATTTCCATTGGAAGATGGTAAATTGCTTTTTAGAGGATCTAATGGGAGTGGTAAATCCGTTACAATGCAGAGTTTTGTGCCACTATTATTAGATGGTAATAAATCTCCTGAAAGACTGGATCCGTTTGGAACAAAGTCGCGTAAAATGGAGAATTATTTACTTGATGAAAACACAGATGAAAAGACAGCTTATCTATACATTGAATTTAAGAGAAGAAAAACGGATAATTATTTAACTATTGGTATGGGAATGAAAGCTGTAAAAAATAGACCTCTGAATTCATGGTATTTTATTATTACTGATGGTAGAAGAATAAACAAGGATTTGTTTTTGTACAGGAATGCTGGTAATAATATACCTCTTACAAAAAAGCAACTTCAAAATGAAATTGGAAATGGCGGAGTTTTTACTGAATATCAAAGAGAATATATGAAAAAGGTAAATGAATATTTGTTTGGATTTGATGATGTTGATAGATATGAGGAGCTTATAAACTTACTTATTCAGCTCAGAAGTCCTAAGCTTTCTAAAGATTTTAAGCCAACAGAAATATATAAAATATTGACTCAGTCGCTTAGGCTTATTTCAGAAGAAGATTTAAGACCTATGTCTGAATCAATGGAGAATATGGATGGATTACAAAGTTCTCTTGAAGAGTTAAAAAATGCCCTAAGTGCAACACGAAATATTAAGTATCATTATGATAGATATAATAAATGTTGCTTATATGAAAAGGCTTTAAATTTTAAGAAGAAAAATGATGAAGTTTTGCAATTAACTAAAGAAATTGAAGAAAGTAAAGAAAAATTAGAAAACAATATAAATCAAATTAAAAATGTCAAAGAGAATATTAAAAGGCATAAGACTCAACTTCATGAGGCTGAAATAATGTATGATAAGCTGAGAGAAAATGATGCCTTAAGGGTTAAAGAAGAACTCCTAAAATTAGAAAAAGAAGTAAGAGAACTAAAAATTGATATTGAAAAAAAAGAAAATGAACTTCAAAACAAAAAAATCAGTGAAAGGGAAAAAGAGTATACTATTAAAAAATTAGAAGATGAGTATGACATAATAGTACAAGATATTGAAAATATTCTAGATGAACTTTACGAAATTGCAGATGAATTTCTTTTTAAAGATGGTTTTATGCTTAAAGAAGATATGATGAATGATTTAAAGGGATATGACATTAAATACATTAAAATATGTCTTAACAAGTATTCTGAAAAAATAAGAAAAGCTATTAAAGTATTAAAAAAATATGAATACTATAAAGCAAAGTATGATGAAGTATTAGAAAACAAAGAGAGCATTGAAAAAGAATTTGAAGATGCTAAGAATGATATTGCTAAGAGAGAAGAAATTCTTTTGAATACAAGAGAAGATTTAAAGGTTAATTATGTAAAGTGGAATGATGAGAATACTATTTTAAAACTCACTGATGAAGAGAAAAAAGAGCTTATTTCTGCAATAGATAGTACAGAAGATACATTTTCATTAGGCGATTTAAATAAAGTTGTTAAAGAAACATATAATAATATTAAAAACAAATTCAATATAGCTATCGAAAAGAAGGACAGTAATATTACTGATATAGAAAAAGATATAGACAATTTGAAGTCAGAAATAGAAGAGTTAAAGAGAGCGAAAGAAGTAGAACCTCCTAGATGCGATGGTTCAATAAATAATAGGCAGGAATTGATGAAAAGAGGTATTCCTTTTACAGTTTTTTATAAAGCTATTGACTTTAAAAAGGATGTTCCAGAAGATATAAGGATAGCTCTTGAGAGTGCATTTGTAGATATGGGCATAATTGATGCAGTAATAGTTGATGAAAAATATAAAGATGAAGTTATGTCATTTACAGAAGGAGCATATGACAGGTACATATTTGCTAATGGTAATATAATGAAACATAATATTACTAATTATTTTGATGTAGATAAAGATGGATTGAATGGTGTAGCATTTGAAACTGTTGATAATATTTTGCAAGGTATATTTTTGGTTGAGGATTCTATGGCATTTGTCGATGAAAAAGGTAATTACAGCATAGGTATTATAAAAGGTAAAGCAAGTACAGATTATACATTAAAATATATTGGAGCTAGTAGCAGGAAGAAACACAGAGAGAGAATTATAAATGAAAAGTTAAATGATATAGAAAAACTTCTAAAAGACATAAAAGAATTAGAATTAGAAAAGCTTGAAATAGAGAATAAAATAGGTATTCTTGATGATGAAATGGGAAAAGAGCCTTCTAGCATTGATTTAAGAGAAGCTTTGAAGATGATATATGAATGTGAGTCAAAAGTAAAAGAACTGCATGAAAAATTGATAAGAGAAAATGAAGCATTGTTTAATATATCAGAAGAATTTAAAGAATGTAAGAAAAATGTTATAGAAATCACAGATGGTATGGAGCTCGATGTGTCTTTAGAAGAGTACGAAGAAGCCAATGAAAGAGCTAATGACTACAGAAATTTGTTGACTGAATTGACTATTAAACAGGGTAATATTAGAGGCATACATGATAGAATAGAATCTATTAGAGAAAGCTTAGAGGATATTAGAGAAGTGATAGATAGTCTTTATTACGATATAACAAGCTACAAGAATAAATGTGATAATAAAAATGAAGAAATAAATTCGTTAAAGGATGTTCTAAAGAATACAGATATAGAGCAAATTGAAGCAGAAATTGAAAGATGCATAGAAATAAAATCAGAGTATCCTAATATAATTAATAATCTTTCTAAGAATGAAGGTGAACTAGAACAGGCTATACTTAATATTAATAAAACAATAGACGATAAAAATAATAAACTATTAAGAGAAAATCATATTTGCAAAATAAAGAAGGATATTTTTATGGAAGAATATTCTTTAGGATATGTTTTACCAGTTGAAGACAGTCAAAATGATGCTATGAAAATATTAAAAAAGGTTATAGCTGCATATGATTTGAGAGAAGATAAGGATAGAGAAGTTTATTCAAGAGCAGTTATAGATAGTTTAAGCAAAAATCGTTCTGAACTCAGGGAATTCTATATTAAAGTTGATGATATTTTTGTAAAAAACAATATGGAGGATGAGTCATTAAGAGAGATTTATAAAGGTGTTGAAAGAATAGATATTAATTGTAAATTTAGAGGTAAAGATATATCATTTTATGAGCTTCCAAGTATGATTGAAAAAGATATAGAAGAGATGAAAATATTGATAAGCAATAAAGAAAGAGCCATATTCGAAGAAATATTAATGAATACAATAAGTACAAAAATTAAAAGCAAGATTTATCTTTCAAAAGTTTGGGTGGATAAAATAAATGATTTAATGGAGAGTATGAATACATCAAGTAGCCTTAAATTGAGTTTGAGATGGGTTCCTAAAAAAGCTGAGAGTGAAGGACAACTTAATATAGCTGAACTTTTGGAGATAATGGAAAGAGGAGCAGCTGCTAATGATGATGATATGAAAAAACTTGCTTTGCATTTTGGTAATAAAGTAAAAGAGGCAATAAGAAATTGTGAGCAAAATGGTGAAGCAAGAAATTACTATACTATTATAAAAGAAGTACTTGATTATAGGAAATGGTATGAATTCAAATTGTATTTTACAAAAAAAGGTGAAAGAAAAAAAGAATTAACCAATAATGCATTTTTCCAGTTTTCTGGAGGGGAAAAGGCAATGTCAATGTATGTACCATTGTTTTCAGCAGTGTATGCAAGATATGATAATGCTAATAAGGATTGTCCAAAAATTATTTCTATGGATGAGGCATTTGCAGGAGTTGATGAAAATAATATAAGAGATATGTTCAAATTGCTTAAAAAGTTGGATTTAGACTATGTGTTGAATTCACAGATATTGTGGGGAGATTATGATACAGTTGATAATCTTTCAATTTGTGAACTTATAAGAGAAGAAAATGATGACGTTGTTACTGTTATAAGATATAGATGGAATGGAATAGAAAAACAGTGTTTAGTATAAGACGTCTTAAAAAATAATTATTAGTAAATCTTTGAGAATTAGTTGGTGAGTGTATGGATAAGGTTAATGAGGCAGTTGAATTTTTAAAAAAGAATAAGGCATACAATAAAATACTAAAGGAAATATTGATTAAATATAAAAAATTGGGCAAATTATCTGGAATGATTTGTATGGAAAATCTAACTTCAGAAGAAGCTATGATATTAGCACCATTAAACCATAATTTTTTTGCGGAGAAGAAGGGAAAGTTTTCTGTAAAAAAATTTATGGATAATTTTTCAAAAGGCAGATTTGAAGGTGTTGATTTTGTCGAAGTTCTAAAGGTATATTTTGATGACAATTTAATTACTAATAAAGAAAAAAGGGATTTAGAGACAGAAAAAAGAGAAAAGTATTTTAAAACAATTTTAGAACAGTGTGAAGGAACTAGGTTTGAAATATGGCTGAATAGGGCTCTTTGTGAGAAAAAATATGGTTATAAAATAATAATGAAAAAGTATTGTGAAGATAAGAAAGTATTAAAAGAGATACTCATGAACATAAAAAAAGCATTGTGTCACATGAGCTTTTCAAGTGATAATATTACTCCAATAGCACTCTTTTCATCTAATATAACAAAGGATTCTCATTATTTTGACATAGGTACAGTGTGTGGAAATCTCCTTATGCACGCTATATGTTGTATTTTAGATGTGGCATATCCAGAAAATGCAGAGAAAATTAATGAAATATTATATAGCGTTGGCATAATGAGGGATGAACTTTCAAATACCACTATAACATATGGATTAAAAGCATATACTGATTGTAAAGAGCACTTTGGCTTTAAAAGTTTTTATGATTACAAAGAGCCTCTTATTGTATCATTAAAGAATTTAAATAAAATCGATACTGTAAAAGTAAATAATAATAGAGTTTTTGTTTTTGAGAATCCAACAGTATTAGTTGGTGTTATGGAAAAAACAAAACATATATACCCTTCACTTATTTGTACGAGTGGACAGATTAATATATGTTCGCTCGTGCTTCTTGATAAAATTGTAAGAGGTGGTGCGGTAATATATTATAGTGGCGATTTTGATCCAGAAGGGTTGAAGATTGCTGATAAGTTAAAAAGAAGATATAAAGACAAGCTTGTTTTGTGGAGATACTCAATTGAAGATTACTTTAATATAAAGAGTTCTGTATCAATAAAAAGTCGAGAAAGTAAATTATCTTCCATAGAATGTGAGGAACTATTTGAATTAAGGGATATTCTTATTGATGAAGGTAAGGGTGGTTATCAAGAATTGCTTATTGAGGAATATGTAAAGGACATTATTGAGCTGACAGATTAAGGCATATTCAAAAAATAACTAGTCAGTATTTTAGTCTATTTTTTTCAAATGTCTAAGTTTACACTAATTATATAAGGAGAAAAAGTGTATGCATATATTTTTGATAACGATTTTAATATTGTTTATAGCGAATATATTTTTGGGTTTTGTACTCATATTTATAGAAAGAAAAGATCCATCTGCTACATGGGCTTGGTTAGTGGTAGTTTTTTTGATGCCTATATTTGGATTTATTTTGTATCTACTGATTGGACAGAATTTAAGTAGAAAAAAGATATTTAACATAAAAAAAGAAGAAGATATTTTACACAAAAAACTTTTGGCTCAGAAAAGAGAAATAGAAGAACATAAATTAAAATTTAATGATAAAGTTGCAGCTGAATATTTAGATATGATATATATGCATTATAATAACAGCCAAGCATTATTTACACAAAACAATAATGTTAAGATATTTACTAATGGAGAAGAAAAATTTAATGAACTGATTAGACATATAAGAAATGCAGAAAATCATATTCATATGGTTTATTATATATTAAAATCAGATTCTATTGGAACTAAAATTATAAACGAGCTTACGAGGAAAGCTGAAAAAGGCATAGAGGTCAGATTGTTGTATGATGCTATGGGAGGCAGAAAATTACCTAAACATTTTTTTGATAAATTGAAACGTGCGGGTGGAAAGGTAGCATGTTTTTTTCCATCTATTTTACCGCATATAAATACTCGTATTAATTATAGAAACCATAGAAAAATTGCAGTTATTGATGGAAAAGTTGGATTTGTTGGTGGAATAAATATTGGCGATGAATATTTAGGCAAAAGTAAGAAATTTGGATATTGGAGAGATACTCATTTAAAAATATGTGGTGATGCTGTAGATGATTTGCAGCAGAGATTTATTCTTGATTGGCATTATGCTTCAGATGAAGATATAAATTTTGATAGAAGATATTTTCCTATTAAAAATTCTGATGGTAAGATTGGTATTCAAATTGTTTCAAGTGGTCCTGATTCTATTGAAGAACAGATTAAAAATGGGTATTTAAAGATGATAAATTCAGCTAAAAAAAGCATTTATATTCAATCGCCATATTTTGTTCCTGATAAAAGTATACTAGAAGCGTTAAAAGTTGCAGCATTATGTGGAGTTGATGTTAGAATTATGATTCCTAACAAACCAGATCATCCGTTTGTTTATTGGACATCTTGTGCATATATAGGAGAACTTTTGGATGTTGGTGTCAAAGCATATAAGTATGAAAAGGGATTCCTTCATTGTAAAACAATTGTAGTAGATAGTAAAATTGCATCGGTTGGTACAGCCAATATGGATATAAGAAGCTATAAGCTGAATTTTGAGGTGAATGCATTTATATATGATAAAAATGTGGCAAATAAACTCGAAAAAATATTTGAGAAAGATATTCAAGATAGCTCAGAAATAACAAAGGAACTTTATGAAAAAAGAAGTATGAGTATTAAGTTTAAGGAATCTATTTCTAGATTGCTTTCACCAATACTTTAATTAGGGACTAGGGAAAAGGTGCTAGGAGGGAAAAGAAGGGGCTAGGAGTTAATCTCTAGTCTCCAGTACAGATTTACAACTTAAAAACTATTATCTATTTAAAAACAAAGTTTAAATATTAATATCCATCAAAGTCACAATCTGCTTTGGCGATTGGCAACTATTTATTAGTTTTCAGTCGCCAATCGATAGTCTCTAGTACAAATTTGTGACTTGAGAATCAGCATCTTATTAGGTACCAGGCGCTAGGACAATTTCATCAACTTAAGTTACTATAAATTTACAATTGCAAGTTTCTGATGGAGAATGTTTCTATTCCTGTATATAATATACAAATAAAAAGCTCTTTGTATATTATAATTTTTAGATTTATATATTTTGACCTAATAATACATTCTTCCCTGCAAAATATTACTATTTAAGTGTAACTTACTATAAATGAGCAAATTTCATAACATATTTTGGAATTAAGAAAAACAAGAACAAAAATAGACATTTTCGCCATCCTAAGGTATTATATTACTGCTAAGAAATATAAATAAAGGATGGATAAAAATGCCTACAGAAAATAATATACCATATGCTAAATCAATTAACAACTTTATTATAGAAATTAGAATAGTCCTTTACTTAACATTGCCACAATTTAAGCATATTTGTGCTTTCGTATTTGGGGCCGTAGGCCGTGGGTGTAATGGTAAAGTTAGTCGTATAACTGAAAACTGTTATAGTTC
>NZ_LTBA01000008.1 GCF_001594005.1 Clostridium tepidiprofundi DSM 19306
AATTAGCTATATAATTTTGGTAATAATCAGAGGTTGGGACGACCTTGTTAGCTTGGGTAAACTTGCTCCATTGGGAGTATTGACCAAGAAGCCCCCACTTCAACGAAGTAAGTGGAGGGTAGTTCACACTCTATTAATATATTATATACTTGAATTTTTCTATTCACTTAGTGCAATAAATATATTATAATTATCTACTATAAACAATCTGTTATTGGAGGTAACAATGCAAAAATTATTAAGTAAATTAAGAAGATGTATTAATGATTACAAATTAATTGATGAAAACGATAAAATTGCAGTAGGTTTATCTGGTGGAAAGGATAGCCTTACTTTATTGCAGCTTTTAAAAGCTTATCAAAGATTTTCTCCAGAAAAATTTGATATTATTGCTATTACTTTAGATACAGGAAATGGTGCTGATTTCAAACCACTAGTTGATATGTGTAATAATTTAGACATTGAATACCATATTATCAAAACAGATATCAACGAAATTGTTTTTAATATCAGAAAAGAAAAAAATCCCTGCTCATTATGTGCAAAAATGAGAAGAGGTGCATTAAATGATACTGCAAAACAACTTGGATGTACAAAAGTTGCCCTTGGTCATAATAAGAATGATGCTATAGAAACTCTTTTAATGTCTATGTTCTATGAAGGTAGAGTAAGCTGTTTTTTACCTAAAACTTATTTAAGCAGAATTGATATTACTGTTATTAGACCTATGCTTTACATAAATGAAAGAGAAATAAATAGCCTAGCTAGAAAACGTAACTTCCCAATAGTAAAAAATCCTTGTCCTGCAGATGGAAACACCAAAAGACAATTCATGAAAGAACTAACATATAACTTAGAAAAAGATTTCCCTAATTTAGAAGATAGATTGCTCGGTTGCTTAACTAATACAAAACAACTTCAAATTTGGGAGAAACCTTCAAACAATGAGGAAACAGGTGATAGGAATTAGGCACTAGGACTTAAAGCAAGTTTGCTAGGCTGCTAGAGGGCTAGTGGGCTAGTGCAAATTTGTAACTTGAAAACTAGCATCTATTTAAGAACAAAGTTCTAGGTATTAGTTTTCATCAAAGTCACAATCTGCTCTGGCGACTGGTTACTGGTGATTGGCAACTATTTATTAGTCTCCAATCTCTAGTCCCCAGTCTCCAGTACAGATTTGCCATCTGTATACCAGTATCTGTTTTAGGTACTAAGAGCTAAAATAAGTTTGCTAGGCTGCTAGAGGGCTAGTGGGCTAGTGCAAATTTGCAACTTGAAAACTATTATCTACTTAAAAACAAAGTTTAAATATTAATATCCATCAAAGTAACAATCTGCTTTGGTGATTGGCGATTAGTGACTTTGTCTTAATCTCCAGTCTCCAGTGCAAATTTGTAACTTGATTACTATACACTTATAGCTAGCCACTAGCCAACTTGTAACTGGCAATCTTCTTTTTGAAGAAATTGCGTAGCAATTTCAACCTTTACTATTCACTATTCACTACTCTCTAATTTAAGTTCCCTATTCACTATTTTAGGGTTTTTTATTTTTTTGCTCAACCGCATCCATATCAATAAATCTATCTGCAATATCTCTTATCTTTTGGTAATCTTTATCTGATAATCTTATTTTCAACAGATGTAATGCATCTATTATACCTTGTTTTTGGTTTTGTGATTTTAATAGTTTTTCTATTCTAATATAATCCTGAACATTAAGTTTCTGTGCAATTTCAAATAATCGCATTTTATCCTTCATTGTTAAATTACCTATTATTTGTGAAGTCTGAACTTTAAAAACCGGTTTTTCTTCAGCATATTCATTTTTTATATTTTTAGCTGAAATATCATAATCATCTATTTTTTTCATTTTAGAATTTGTCTTATATTTTCTATATACATTACTTTTAGTGTTATCATAACCAGTATTTATCCCTATATGTGCTAATTTATTATGTGCTTTACAACCAAAATACTTTAATTCTTTATCTGAAATTATTAATTTAACATTCATTGAATCATAACTAATATATTTTACATTGTTTTGTGTATCTTTTGCATATTCACATTGATTTATACTATGCTTATCTACTTTATCTGACATTTTTAGCTGTTTATTATCCTCAAAAACCTTTGAATCTTTGCTCTTGTTCAATTTCCTCTCACTAAATTGTGAATCCGATCGATTAACTGAAAAATAATTAGCATCATTTTCTACTAAACAAGTTATACCTACTGTTATAGCAAACAGTAAAATTCCAACAAAAATATATTTTCTCATAACTACACCCCGTTTAAATTCTTATATAATTAATTATTCCATTTTTTATATTTTTTATACTTTTTTCATAATATAGTATTAATTATTTTCATATAGATTATAGAGGGAGGTGTAGTTCATTGAATAAAATCAAATGTCATTATAGTGATCCTTTATCATATTATAAAATAGCATATTTCTTAAAAGATTATATTGACAACAATACTTTAATTATGTGTATTGGTACAGATAGATGTATTGGAGATTGTCTAGGACCATTAGTAGGAACTTTTCTCAAAGAAAACTCTTTTCCTTTACCTGTTTTTGGTACCGTAAATAATCCAATACATGCTCTTAATATAAGTGAAAATGTAAAAAAAATAAGAACAAAATATACAGATTATAAAATAATAGGCATAGATGCTTGTTTAGGAGATGCTGATTCAATAGGGGAAATACAAGTTAGAGATTTTCCTATTCATCCTGGAAAAGGTGTTGGAAAGTCACTCCCTCATATAGGTGAAGTTTCTATAATAGGAATAATAGATTCTAGCGAAAATAATGAATTATTTTCGAACAGAAATATTCGTTTAAATCTTGTCATGAATATATCAAAAGTAATTACTCATGCTATAATACACTCATATTATTTATACTCTCTAAATAAAGAAACAAGCTAAAAGCAAATTATATAGCTTGATAGCTTGTTTATATTGATAACACACCATATTTAACTAATTAATAATTATTTTCTAAAGCCTTACCTGTTCCAAGTGCAACACATGAAATAGAATCTTCTGCAACATATACTGGAACTTTAGTATACTCTTGAATAAGTTTATCTAAACCATTGAGCAATGCACCACCACCAGTCATAACAATACCTTTATCTGATATATCAGCAGCTAATTCAGGTGGTGTCTTTTCTAATACCGAATGAGTACATTCAGCAATAGCATTAACTGCCTCACTTAAAGCTTCTCTCATTTCTTCAGAAGTAACTTCGATATTTTTAGGTAGACCAGTTATTAAATCTCTACCTCTTATCTCTTTTGTTTTAATTTCATCAGTTTTATAGGCGCTACCAATATTAATCTTTAAGTCTTCTGCCGTTCTTTCCCCTATCATTAATTTGTGTTTTTTTCTTATGTATTTAATGATAGCCTCGTCAAATTCATCTCCTGCCACCTTTATAGATTGTCTAACAACCATACCACCTAAAGAAATAACAGCTATATCAGTAGTTCCACCGCCTATGTCTATAACCATATTACCACTTGCTTTTGTAATATCCAAACCTGCTCCTATAGCAGCTGCGACTGGTTCTTCAATCAAATCTACTTTTTTAGCACCAGCATTTCTAGCAGCGTCTTCAACTGCTCTTCTTTCTACCTCAGTAGCCTCGCAAGGAACACAAATCACCACTCTAGGAGCAGATAATCTTCGTCCACACGCTTTTTGGATAAAATGCTTTAACATTTTTTCAGTAATATCATAATCAGATATCACCCCATCTCTTAATGGTCTTATAGCAATAATATTTCCTGGTGTTCTACCAATCATTTGCCTTGCTTCTTCCCCAACAGCTAATACCTTATTATTTTCTGCCTTGTTAATAGCTACAACCGAAGGTTCCTTAAGTATAATACCCTTACCCTTAATATATACTAAAACTGTAGCCGTTCCTAAATCAATTCCAACGTCAGTACCCATACCAAAAAAAAACATAGCTTTTCACTCCTGCTCTAATATATTATAATAATATACTCTCTTAGAACTATAAATTGTTCCTCTGTCTAATATTATATACGTTTTTTAGACTATAATAAACATATTTTATAAATTTTTTTAGAGCGATTTATATTTTAACTTTGTAGCTCTTCCACCTCTTATATGTCTTTCAGCTTTGTTTAATTCTAGTACGGATTTTGCTTCATGAGCAATCTGAGGATTTAATTTAGGAAGTCTTTCAGTCATATCTTTATGAATGGTACTCTTGCTTACTCCGAACACTTTAGCTGTTTTTCTAATTGTGGACTTTGATTCTATTATATATTTAGCTACTTCTAATACTCTTTTTTCAATATAGTCTTTCAAAGTACTTCCTCCTTATATATTCTACTACAATAATATGCAACAAGATAATTGAAAATACATTTCAAAATAGTCACTCTCCATAAAGTTACGGAAAGTGACTAAAAACTGAATATTATTTTCCCTTTTCTTCTTTTTCATAAGTTACATATTTAGCTGGATCAATAAATCTGTTTGCATTGCTCAGTTCTTCATAACTTCCCTTGCCTTGAAGTATGGAAAAATGAAGATGTGCACCATATTTTTCATATGCAGATCGCAAAGTTGTATTTCCAACTTTTCCTATTTCCTGACCTTTTTTTACTTTCTGTTTTTCCTTTACTTCTACATTTTTATCTAAATTAGAATAAACAGTTTTTAATCCATTTCCATGATCAATAACAACCATTGTTCCATAACTCTTTAGATTTTCACCAACCTCTTCAACAATTCCATCGGCAGCAGCAAATACTGGAGTTCCAACATCTGCTTTAATGTCTATTCCAAGATTCTCTCTATAAATAATGTTTCTTTCACTACTTCCAGTAGCATAGTATTCTGGAATCTCAGAATATGCTCTCGCCAATGTGCCTTTAACAGGATTGATAAATTCAAGCCTCAAAGGTTTTGAAACCGATGTTGTCTTTGGAAGAACCTTCCCGCTATTGTGAATTTCAATCTTAACATTAGCTTTTGTTTCATTATTTGCAACAGTTTTATCATTTTTATCAGTATTTTCTACAAGTAAAGCATTATCTGGTCTATTATTTATATCCTTTGTATTATTCTCAGATAATTGTTTATTTGTAGATGATGGATTAACTGCTACCTTTTTATTACCTATAGTTATTGCGGCTATCACAGCAACTACACATAAGCAAACAAATAAAATTACATAGAATCCTTCTTTCTTGAAAAATTTTTTACCTTGATTATTATTATTTGGTTTATTTTCCATTACAAACACCTCCTGTTTGTAATTTTGGCCATTTGTAAGCAAATAATACATGTATTATGAAATTTTTTTCTTTTTTTGCTTGTACATTTTTTTGTAAAAAAATAACCCGCACTTTAATAAGTGCTAGGACTTAAAGCAAGTTTGCCAGGCTGCTAGAGGACTAGAGGGCTAGTACAGATTCGTAACTTGATTACTATATACTTATAATCACCAAATGTTTTTATATACATTTAGGAAATCGTGTAACGATTTCAACATTAACTGGTAACTAGCCACCTGGAAAACTAGCACTCTTATATTAATTTTCATCAAAGTCACAATCTGCTTTGGTGATTGGCGATTTGCGATTAGTGACTTTCTTTTAGTCTCCAGTCTCCAGTACAAATTTGTAACTTGAGAACCAGTATCTGTTTAGATTCTAGGTGCTAGGAGGAAGAACAAAGTACTGGTATTTATTCTCCGACTAAATCACAATCTGCTTTGGTGATTGGTGATTGGCGATTAGTGACTTTGTATTAGTCCCCAGTCTCCAACCTCCATAGTACAGATTTGCAATCTGCATACCAGTATCTGCATTTAGGTACTAGGTACCAGGAGGTTAAAGAAGGTACTAGGTGCTAGGACTTAAAGCAAGTTTGCTAGGGTACTAGAGGGCTAGAGGGCTAGTACAGATTCGTAACTTGATTACTATATACTTATAATCACCAAATGTTTTTATATACATTTAGGAAATCGTGTAACGATTTCAACATTAACTGGTAACTAGCCACCTGGAAAACTAGCACTCTTATATTAGTTTTCATCAAAGTCACAATTTGCTTTGGCGACTGGTTACTGGAGATTGGCGATTTTGTTTTAATCTCCAGTAACCAATACAGATTTGTAACTTGACAACTAGCGTACCAGGAATTAGGTACTAAGTACTAGGTTAAATCCAGTTTGCTAGACAACTGGTCTGCTAGTGTAGATTTATAACTTGATTACTATATAATTATAATCAACATATGTTTTTTGTATTGTATTTAAGAAATCGTGTAACGATTTCAGCATTAACTGATAACTAGCCACTAGCCCACTGGTAACTAGCAATCTTTATTGAAGAAATTGCGTAGCAATTTCAACCTTTACTATTCTTTATTCTCTATTCACTATTATCTATTCAAGGTTTTTCCTATTCTGTTAAGTATTTAATATGCGTTATATCAACGCCTTTATAATAATGTTTTAATATTTCAATATAGTTCTTTCCACTCTTAGCCATAGCATTTGCACCCCATTGGCTCATGCCAACACCGTGGCCATATCCCTTGCATGTTATAGTCATATAATTAGAACTAAAATTTATATTAAAATTAGCAGAAGTAAGTCCAAACATATTCCGGAATTTAAAACCTGTTACTATGATATTACCTATTCTTATTTTCTTAACACTTCCGCCTTCTGATCTTTCTAATATTTTTACATTTTGAGGTAAATTGTATTTATAAATATTAGAATTAGAATAATATTTATTAATAGTTTTAACCACACTATTATAGCTAAATTTAAATATGGTATGATATTTAGGAGCATTTTCTTCACCAGGACTAGATACACTCCTTAAGTACGGTACATTAACCGAAAAAACTTCACTTGCATCTTCAGTTCTGCCACTACTTGTAGAAAAATAGAATGGCTGTCTCACAATTTTGTCATTGTAAGTTAAAATCATGCCCTTTGTTGAATCTACAGCTTTGCATATCTTATTCCAATATTCTTCTCGTTTATTCTTTGACCATGCTTTCATTATACTTGCTTTACTTATATAGGCTTGACAATTTACAGTATCATCTATATCTGCTCCTTTGGCTCTAGGATATTTTTTGCCTCCAGCACTTTCCATGTGGTCTAAAGCATAAGTTCTTGCCGCAATAGCTTGTGCTTTTAGTGCTTCTATTTCAAAGCCCGCAGGCATTTCTGCAGCAACAACTCCCTTAATGTATTCCTCTAAATTCATTTTTTCTATTCTTTTCTCTTTTGTTAAATATACTTCTATGACTGGATTTATAGTTAAATCACCAATACCATTATCTCTATATTTAACTGTGCTTTCCTTTATTTCAAAATTATTTTGGTTATATGAAATCGTTTTTTTTGTTCTGTATATTTTACTAAGTATTGATACCGATAAAAGGAATATCAGTATAACTATTAAACTTACTAACAAAGTATTTCTTATTCTGATATAATCATAATTATTTTTCATGTATTTCTCCTTTTAATGTTTTTAAAAAGATTTACTATATATAAATAATTATTTTTATATCGTATAAAATATTACAATTTCACTCCATTAAAATATTACAATTTCACTCCATTAAAATATTACAATTTCACTCCATTAAAATATTGCAATTTCATTCCATTAAAATATTGCAATTTCATTCCATTAAAATATTGCAATTTCATTCCATTAAAATATTACAATTTCATTCCATTATTCTTTCTATGTTTGCTCCTAAGCCTTTCAGTTTCTTTTCAATTTCAACATACCCTCTATCAATATGGTATATATCGTTTATTATTGTATTTCCTTCTGCAACTAATCCTGCCAATATCATTGCTGCACCTGCTCTTAAGTCAGTGGCTTTAACCTCAGTTCCCGTTAATTTATTTACTCCTCTGATTATTGCACTTCTTCCATCTATTTTTATGTCTGCACCCATTCTTTTCAGTTCTGGTGCATGCATGAATCTATTCTCAAAAATAGTTTCTGTAACAACACTTGTTCCTGGTAATACACTTAGCAAACTCATAATTTGTGCCTGCATATCTGTTGGAAAACCCGGATAAGGCATTGTTTTTATATCTACAGGCTTCAATTTTCTTGTTGCATCCACAATAACACTGTTACCATAAATGTTAAGTATTACCCCCATTTCGCTGAGTTTTGCAATTATAGGTCTCATATGCTCCTGATTTATTCCATTTATCTTTATAGCACTATTAGTTATAGCTGCTGCAACCATAAAAGTTCCTGCTTCAATTCTGTCAAATATAGGTCTATACACCACACCTTTTAATTCTTTTACACCAAAAATTTTAATAGTATCTGTTCCCGCCCCTATTATTTTTGCTCCCATAGCATTTAAAAAATTTGCCAAATCCTCTATCTCTGGCTCTGCAGCACAATTTCCTATAATAGTTTCTCCATCAGCAAGTACAGATGCCATAATTATATTTTCTGTTGCTCCAACTGATGGGAAATCAAGATAAATTGTGTTACCTATTATCTTGTTAGCCGAAGCATCCACAAATCCATGACCTAAATCAATCTTAACTCCTAAAAATGTAAAACCTTTCAAATGCAAATCTATAGGTCTTGTCCCAATATTACAACCTCCCGGCAAAGTTATCCTAAATTTTCCAAAACGAGATAGCATTGGTCCCATTATAAGAAATGAAGCTCTCATTTTTTTAACTAATTCACTAGGCGGTTCAATATTTTTAACATTTTCAGTATTAATTATTAATCTTTCATTTAAAATATCTATATTTACATCTGCATTTAATGTCCTTAAAACTTCACATAAAACAAATACATCTTCAAGCATAGGTACATTTTCAATAATATTAGTGCCTTTACACAATAAACATGCTGCTATTATTGGGAGTACTGAATTTTTTGCAGTACTTATTTTAACTTCTCCATTTAGCTTTTTACCACCCTTGACTAATATCTTTTCCACTATATTCATCCTTTCATAAATACTCAGCTTTAATAAGAAACAAAAATCTCTGGAACTCCAATTATCAAATAAATACCTGAATTATAATTACATACCGCAAGATTAATATCAATACAATGATTATCTATCTTTTCTCTTCTAAACATTTTTGTATACGCTGTTGTTGAATATCCATTATATAATTTCAAGCTTTTAATATTTAAAGCACCTACTTGCCTAAGTATTCTACAAATATTATTGTTAATACATTCAACATCACAATCTCTATTAATTTGCTTTGCTCGTATGTACCAATTAAAATCTAAATAATATTTTTCATTAACATTCAAAGTGCTTATTACATTATTTTTTAATGTTATCAAATCCTCTCCTGATATATGTTTAACAGTATTTGCGGAAACTGATTGAATATGTGTATTGCTCATTGGCACATGTTTTATAATTTCTATGGAAGTCTTATACATATTATTTTGTTTTATACATTCAATACACCCTTGTATGTTTTTGTTCTTAAATTGCAAACAATCACATATATTATTATTAATAATACTAGTAATATCACTCTTCCCTATATTTAAAACATTTTTCAATGCATCATATATAATTTTGGAATTATCACATGTTAAAAATTTAATTTTAATTCCATAATCAACAATATTACAATTGGACTCCCTAATAACGCTGTCTATAAAATTTACACTTTGTTGAATATTGCTTGAATTATTTCTTAAAGTGTTTTCTGATGCATTTGGCGAAGAATAATTTACAAAAATAATCATTATAACAAATAACAATAAAAAATATCTTGTTTTTTTCATTAATACCACCTGCCCTCTTTTAATTATTGTCATATTCAGCCAATTTATTCACTATTATCGATTTAGGCAATAACTATAAATGTGCAAATTTCAATCCATTAAATGTAAAATAACATTTTAGTGCGATTTTCAAGCATCATCTAGTACAGAAATTAAGTATTACAAATTGAGTTATAAAGTCATTTGTAACTTGTTGTAATGATTTTTGCTCATTTAAAGGCAGTAAAAATGATTATCCAAAATATTTTTATATTACCAATATATATATAGATGCTATAAAACGTGAAAAGTAAAACCGTAAAGAAACAATTTTCTTTACGGTTCAGACTTCCACTTACATTCATCACACAATATAACTATTTTATTATTAATAACTTTCAATATACCCTGTGATATTGAAAATTCTTTTTCTCCTCCATCTGAAGATACAAAACGCACTGTTGATGGAATCAATACTGTTATTAATGGAGAATGGTTTGGTAGTATACCTAAACTACCATTTATATCTGTTACAAAAAGTTTTGATATTTCTCCACTGTAAAAAGTACTCTGAGGTGTTAATACACTTATATCCATTTTTCCCAAAAGAACCACCTATTTCATTAATCTTTTTTTACTTCATTAATCTTTTTTACTTCTTTGACTTTGCTTTTTCAACTACATCATCTATGCTTCCTGCAAACAAAAAAGCACTTTCTGGTAAATCATCATATTTCCCCTCTAATATTTCCTTGAATCCTCTTACTGTTTCATTTATCTTTACATACTTACCTTTCATTCCAGTAAATTGTTCTGCAACAGTAAATGGTTGCGATAAAAATCTCTGTATTCTCCTTGCTCTGTTAACTACTTTTTTATCCTTCTCTGAAAGTTCATCTATACCTAAAATAGTAATTATATCTTGTAATTCTCTGTATCTTTCAAGAATATGTTTTACTCTTACAGCAGTTTCATAGTGTTCTTTGCCTACTATTCTTGAATCCAATATTTTTGATGTCGATTCAAGTGGATCAACAGCAGGATATATGCCTAGCTCAACTATACTTCTTGAAAGAACAGTTGTAGCATCTAAATGAGTAAATGTAGTAGCTGGAGCTGGATCTGTAATATCATCTGCTGGAACATAAACTGCTTGAACAGATGTAATAGACCCTTTTGATGTTGAAGTAATTCTTTCCTGGAGAGCTCCCATTTCCGTTGCTAGGGTAGGTTGATAACCAACAGCACTTGGAATTCTCCCTAACAGTGCTGATACTTCCGATCCCGCTTGAGTAAATCTAAATATATTATCTATAAAAAGAAGAACATCTTGACCCTGCTCTCTAAAGTATTCCGCCATAGTAACTCCAGTAAGAGCTACCCTCATTCTTGCACCTGGTGGTTCATTCATTTGTCCAAATACTAAAGCTGTTTTCTCAATTACACCTGAGGAAATCATTTCATTGTATAGGTCATTACCTTCTCTTGTCCTTTCACCAACACCTGTAAATACGGATAATCCTCCATATTCCTTTGCAATGTTATTTATAAGTTCTTGTATTAAAACTGTCTTACCTACACCAGCTCCTCCAAATAAACCTATTTTACCCCCTTTGGGATACGGAGCTAGTAAATCTATAACCTTTATACCTGTCTCAAATATTTCAGGCTTAACTGCTTGTTCTTCGAAAGATGGTGGTTTTCTATGTATAGAATAATACTCTTCTGTCTTAATATCTTCTTTGCCGTCTATTGTCTTGCCAAGTACATTAAATAATCTTCCTAAAACTTCTTTCCCTACTGGAACCATGATAGGTTTACCAGTGTCACAGGCTTTTACTCCTCTTTTTAAACCTTCTGTGCTTTCTAGTGCTATTGTTCTGACGATATCATCACCTATATGCTGTTCAACTTCAGTAATTATTTTTCTATTTCCTAAATCTATCTCAATAGCATTATATATATTGGGAAGTCCTTCTGATTCAAATTTTATGTCAATTACAGGTCCAACAATTTGTACTACATTACCTACCTGTTCATGCATAACCTCATCACTCCATCATATATCAATTTTAACTATATACTAGCTTTGAACCTCTGCTCCACCTATTATCTCCTCTATTTCTTGGGTTATTGTGTTTTGCCTTATTCTGTTATACCTCTTTTTAAGTTCATAAAGCAAATCGTTTGCATTTTTAGTACCTGACTCCATAGCCTCCATTCTAGAACTTTGTTCACTTGCTTTAGCATTAATCATAAAATTTAATAATTTCTGTTCTAAATAAGCATTTATTATATAATCTCCTGCTTTGTCATCTAAATCATTGTCATAAATAATCCGTATAGAATCGTTTTTCCCTTTTTCTTCCTCTTTATTATACTTGTTATCTTTGTCATGTCTGTTATTTTTGTTACCTTCATTATCTTCACTATCTTTATTATTTTTATTATTTTTAATATCTTTAATATCTTCAATATCTTTAATATCTTTGTAGTCATCATTATTAATAGGTAATATCTTTTTTAAAACAACTTCTCTTTTAATAACAGATAAGTATTTAGAGTAAATAACATATATCTCTCCAATTTTTCCTTCATCAAATAATTTTTTACACATTTCCGATATGGTTTTTGCTTCCTCTATGGTTGGAATATCTGGCACATCAACATACTCAGCAACAGTAGTATATCTAAATCTATTAAAAAATATCTTTCCTTTTTCACCTAACGTAATTATACTTGGAGCTTCTTTCAATTCTTTTAACTTGTAAATAGTAAAATTTAAAATACTCGAATTATAACTACCACACAACCCCATATCAGATGTAATAATTATGTATAACTTATTTCTTACACCATTGCCAAATACATAACGTTTTATTCCTTCATAATATCCTTGATTTGAAATTTCCATCATATCTTTCATTATTTCTTCCATATATTCGTTGAATTTATTATTGCTTTCAATATACTTCTCAATTTTTTTGACTTTTGATGAAGCAACCATTCCCATAGCATTTGTTATCTTTTTTATATTTTTAATGGATTTAATTCTCTTTTTTATTAAGTTTAGTTCTGAACCTGACATACATAATCATCTCATTTTTCTATGGTTTTTAAGTATTATTTTTTAATATCATTTTTTAATATTATTTTTTAACAACATCTTTATATATGTTACTTTTCCCATATTTTTTACATTACTTTTTTTCTATATTGCTTTTTTCTGTACTATTTTTTTCTATATCATTTCTTCGTAAAAATTCTTCCTTAAACTCTTTAATAATATCATTTATTTTATTTTTCATATCATCACTCAATTTCTTTTCTTTAATCAATGTTTCTTCAACATCTCTATAATGATCATCTACATAAACAAATAATTCATTTTTAAACTCTCTTATTTTTTTTACAGGTATATCCATTAAATAATCATGAATTGAAGCATATAATATAATAATCTGCTTATCAATCGACATGGGATTACCTTGCTCCTGCTTCAATATCTCCATCAATCTTTTGCCTTTTTCTAGCTTTTTTTTCGATTCATCATCTAAATCTGTTCCAAATTGAGCAAAAGTTGCTAGTTCTCTGTAGTGAGCTAGTTCTAATCTCAATGTACTTGATAGTTCTTTTATTGCTTTTATCTGGGCATTTCCGCCAACCCTCGATACAGAAATACCAGCATTAATAGCAGGTTTTTGACCAGAATAAAACAATTCAGATTCGAGAAAAATCTGACCGTCTGTTATAGAAATTACATTGGTTGGTATATATGCTGTTACATTTCCTTCAAGAGTTTCAACTATAGGAAGTGCTGTTATTGAACCCCCTCCTAATTCATCTGAAAGCCTTGCCGCCCTTTCTAATAATCTTGAATGAAGATAAAACACATCTCCAGGATATGCTTCCCTGCCTGGTGGTCTCCTTAATAGCAATGCCATAGTTCTATATGCTACAGCATGTTTCGATAAATCATCATAAACAATTAAAACATCCTTTCCATTGTACATAAAATACTCACCCATACTACATGCTGCATATGGAGTTATAAACTGAAGGGGAGCACTGTCAGCAGCAGTCGAAGAAACTACTATACTGTAATCCATTGCTCCATTTTTGTTAAGAGTGTCTACTATTTGAGCAACTGTCGATTGTTTCTGGCCAATTGAAACATATATACATACTACATCATGTCCCTTTTGATTCAATATAGCATCAACCGCAATTGCCGTTTTTCCAAGCTGCCTGTCTCCAATTATGAGTTCTCTCTGCCCTCTTCCTATTGGTACCATAGCATCTATGGCTAAAATACCTGTTTGAAGTGGCTCAGTAACGGACTTCCTTTGTATTACACCAGGTGCTTCCCTTTCAATAGGATATTTTTGAGAAGATTTTATATCTCCTTTTCCATCTAAAGGCTCACCTAAAGGATTAACCACTCTACCTATAAGAGATTCTCCTACTGGTACTTCAACAAGTCTGCCACATCTTTTTACTATATCACCTTCTTTTATTCCCTCTTCAGAACCAAGCAAAACACAGCCAACATTGTCTTGCTCTAGATTTAATGCCATACCATAAACACCAGTATTGAATTCTAATAATTCTCCTTCCATACAATCTTTTAATCCATATACCCTTGCAATTCCATCTCCAATTTGTATAATAGTACCTGAATCAACAATCTCAATTCCTACTTCATAATCTTCAATCTCTTTTTTTATAATTGACGTAATCTCCTCAGGTTTAATATGCATTCCATCATCTCCTCATATAGAGAGCATACTCTTCTTTATTGCATTAAGTTTAAATATTATAGTATCATCAATAACATCATTGCCTACCTTTAAATAAACACCACCAATGATATCTTTGTCTATTTTTTCTAAAATCATTATTTCCTTATCGTACTTTTTTTCTAATATTTTTTTTAAATTTTCTTTTTCTATTTCTGTAAGAGGTATTACAGTTATTACCTCTGCCTGCATCTTATTATGTCTTTCCAGATATATTCTCTCCATTTGCTCTAATTTTTCTTCAATAAACAAAATCCTTCCTTTTTCAATCAATATGAGTAAAAATGATAACAACTCATCATCAATATTACCTTTGAATATCTTTTTGAATATTTGTTTCTTTTTAGCAGTATTTATCTTTGGATGTTCAATCACTGTATGCAATTCTTTATTATTATTTATAAAATAAACAATATTTCTTAAATCATTCATATATTCTTCAACTTTTCCTTTTTCTTCTGCTATTTCATATAATGCCAAAGCATATCTTTTATCCAAATATTCATACATCAATGCATACCTACCTTATCTATAAACTCTTCTATTAATCTTCTATGTTCACTCTCGTTTAGCGTTCTTTCAAGTACTTTTGCCGTTAATACAACTGATAAATCTACAACTTGCTTTTTTATTTCACTCTTTGCTTTTTCCTGTTCAATCTTTAATTCTTTCTTTGTTCTCTCCATTATCAATTTTTGTTCTTCTTTGGCATCTTCAATAATCTGAGAATACACTTTTTCTGCCTTTTGTTTATAACTATCTAATATATCTCTACCTTCTTTTATTGATTTATTTAAATTTTCCTCACTTTCTCTTTTTCTCGCTTCTGTTTCACTCTTCTCTTTTTCTAGCTGATTATATTGATTTTCAATTTCTTGCCTACGCTGATTAATAAAATTACCTATCTTGTCAAAGAAAAAATGTTTAAGAACCAAAAACAATATTCCAAAATTAACTATTGCCGCAATAACTTTGCTTGGAACTATACTCATTTCCAAAAATCCCCTTTACCTATATATAACCACTATTTAACTCCAACAAATATCAAAAGTATTGATATTAATAAACTATATATGGCTGTTGCTTCCGATAATGCACCACCTATAATAAGCATAGTCATTATCTTACCACTAGCTTCAGGTTGTCTTGCTATACTCTCAACCGCTTTTGCAGTCGCATTACCAGTCCCTATTCCACCCCCTATACATCCAATAGCAGCTAATCCTGCCCCTAATGCAGTCATTCCTAAAACAAACTCTTTACCCATTATAATAATCGGCCACAGAAACTGTAAAAACTGTAACCTATCCTCCCTTCATTTATTTTGCTTTATATTTTGCAGTTTTTAGTCAATTTAATGTTCTGCTATAATCTTTAGATTTATCATTGAAAGCATCACAAAAATAACCATTTGCAATACACCATCAAACAAATCAAAATATGTATGAAGTATTACAGGAATACCCATTTCCATAAACCATGATAATTTTCCAAGTGCAGAATAAGATAAATCAACAATAATACTTGCTGCAAGCATATTTCCAAATAATCTTAAACTGAGTGATACTGGAAAAACAAATCTCTCCATAATATTTATTGGTGTAAGAACCCACAATGGCTTTACATATCCTGCAAAATACCCCTTTACCCCTACTCTTTTAATAGCATAGAATTGAATTACTAAAAAGCTTATAAGTGCCAATCCTAACGCTACATTATAATCTGCAGTTGGTGGTTTAATACCAAATAACCCTGTTAAATTCATAAAAAGAATATAAATTGCCATGGTTCCAAAAAAAGATACAAAACCAATATATTCTTCTCCAAGATTATTTACAATAACTTTGCTTATCGATTCATAAAATATCTCTGCAGCAGACTGCCCACACTTAGGTATTTTATATAAGCGTTTACTTAAAACAATTAAAATAATAATTATTATAGCCATGACAACCCATTGTGTAACCAAACTATATGTAATATCAAATGGTAATTTTCCAAATAATAAAATAGTTCTTATGGGAATTTCTGTTTCCATAGTATCACTTCCTAATACTTTTACATTACCTTTATAGTACCTTCACAATGCCACATTCACAGGATTTTTCCAATCTACTAATCTTTTTACATGACCTTTCTACTACCTAAAAATAAACCTATAAATTGAGAACTATAACCTGAAATATAAGGTATAATATTGTATTTGTTTTGCTTGATAAGCACAATTGCAACAATACAAACAATAACTACTCTCATAATAAATCCAGCTATAATATAGACTATTTCTGTTTTTTTATTGTTATTTTTTAGATTATTTTTGTTGTTCTTGTTAATTAATAATTTTTCAGTTACTGATACATTTATAAAAAACGTCACTAAACTCACCGATAACCCTAATACATAAGAATAGTAATAGTGACCAAAGAAATAAAACACCAATAATGTGATAATAATACCAATAATTAAGTTACTTAACACTACACTTTTCACCATATTATTTACTGAACTACTTACTGAATTTTTAAAATACATATACACCTCCAAATCATTTTCCTACTTTATTTTCTGCAAAAATTAATTATATATTCCTTTCCATACAAAAAAATCTCTGAATTTACATCAGAGATTTTTTTATTACAGTTCTATATTTAATGTTTATACCATAAATAAACAAATTTCATAAATGAGCAAATTTCAATCCATTAAATGTAAAATAACATCTTAGTGCAATTCTCAAAATTGATAAATGTATCTATCTTTCAATTATTATTGAAGTTCCCATTCCTCCTCCAATACAAAGCGTAGCCAATCCTCTTTTCGATTCTCTCTTTTGCATTTCATATAACAACGTAACAAGTATTCTTGCTCCAGAACATCCAATTGGATGACCAAGTGCTATTGCTCCTCCATTTACATTTACTTTATTCATATCAAATTTTAAATCCCTAGCAACTGCAATACTTTGTGCTGCAAAAGCTTCATTTGCTTCAATTAAATCTATATCATCAATAGATAAATTAGCTCTTTCAAGTGCTAACTTGGTTGCTCCAACAGGACCATACCCCATAATAGATGGATCTAACCCTTTAGAACCATAAGAAACTATCTTAGCTAATGGTTTTATACCCAATTCTCTAGCTTTATCTGCACTCATAATAACTAATGCAGCCGCACCATCATTAATTCCAGAAGAATTCCCCGCAGTAACAGTTCCATCCTTCTTGAATGCCGGTCTTAACTTTGATAATCCTTCTACAGTTGTTCCAAACCTAGGAAACTCATCAGTATCAAATACAATATCACTCTTTCTAGTTTTAACAACAACAGGAACTATTTCGTCTTTAAATTTACCCTCTTTTATTGCTTTTTCTGCTAATTGCTGTGATCTTGCAGCGAATTCATCCTGTTCTTTTCTAGAAATATTCCACTTTTCAGCAATATTTTCAGCCGTTATTCCCATATGGTAATCATTAAAAGACTCCCATAATCCATCCTTTATCATTGTATCGACAATTTTTCCGTCTCCCATTCTTTGTCCCCATCTAGAAGTTGGAAGCACATATGGTGCTAATGACATGTTCTCCATTCCACCTGCAACAACTACATCTGTATCTCCTGCTTTTATCATTTGCGCCGCTAATGATACTGCTCTCAATCCTGAACCACATACCATATTTAATGTAAAAGCAGGTGTTTCAACTGGTATACCTGCTTTTACAGCTGCTTGTCTGGCAGGACTCTGCCCTTGTCCTGCCTGAAGAACATTACCCATTATAACATTCTCTACATGTTCTGGCTTTATGTTTGCTCTCTTGATTGCTTCTTTAATAACAATAGTTCCTAATTCAATCGCTGGAACATCTTTTAATGTTCCTCCAAATTTACCTAAAGCCGTTCTAACTGCACTAACAATTACTACTTCTTTCATAATAAATTTGCCCCCTTTTATTTTAATTTTAAAAGTCCGTTAACCACTTATTTCACATTAATTATATCATTTTATTATTAAAATAGAAATATTGTTATAAATATAACGTACAGGCTTACCATATATATATTGCAAATCGTTAAATTATAAAATTCATATTCCTATCTAGTGCAACCTTTACTAAGGTAAATAAACTAGCTGAAGTATCTTATTTGCACATATGTTTTTTTGTTAATTTATATAATTATGAAAGTCTGCACTAGAAAATTATTCTTTTTTAAAACTTTGTAAATATACTATTCTTTATGCTGAAAGAAGTTGTTTTTCCATGCAACAAATGAAATAATCAGTATTACTATTGTCACCAAAAAATACGACCTTTGAGTGCTCATCTGCATAGCTATTATTGAAATTCCGCCTAATATAGCACTAATCAAATACATAACAATTACAGTTTGTTTTTGAGTTAATCCAATATCTAAAAGTCTATGATGCAAATGTCCCTTGTCAGCTTGCATTATAGGCTTACCATTTATTTTTCTTCTAATAATTGCAAATAAAGTATCGTAAATTGGCACTCCAAATATTAATATTGGTACTCCTAATGCAAATGCAGTTGCTGATTTAATAGTTCCTTCTATAGAAATCGCTGCAAGCAAAAATCCTAACAGTTGTGAACCCGTATCTCCCATGAATATAGTTGCAGGGTAAAAATTATACGGAAGAAATCCAATCAAAGCACTCGATAAAATAGATGTAAGTATAGCAGCTTCAACTCTTCCATTTAAAATTGAAATAATGAATAAAGTTACTGAAGCTATGAGTGCAATTCCTGCAGATAAACCATCTAAACCATCTATAAGATTAAAAGCATTCGTAACTCCCACAACCCAGAAAATAGTAAGTGGTACAGATAACCTGCCTAAATCAATAAAAAATGAAGTGCTGCTTACAGGATTCGTTACCTTTCCTATCCTAACACCATATATAATTAGTATAGTTGCAGCAAAAAGCTGTATAAAAAGCTTTAAAACAGGCTTAATATCTCTCAAGTCATCAATAAAACCACCAAAAGTTATTATGGTAGCACCTAATACAATACCAACCTCTGATGATGTCATGTGCCCATTTTTTAAAATCACTCCAATAATGAATGATATATAAATCGCAAGTCCTCCTAAAAGAGGAACTGGTTTTTTATGTATTCTTCTATTGTCCTTAGGAACATCAATTGCATTTATTTTAATAGCAATTCTTTGAACTATAGGTGTAACAATAAAAGAAATAATTGGTATAACCAATGTCATCATAGATAACTTATTCATAAAAATCATCCTGTCCTATTTAAATTTACACGGTCATCAAACTTTCTGTACTCTAGATTAATAAGTTATTGTTTTATATTCAAATTTAATAACCTATAGTTTAGTGAACTTACAGTCTAATAACCTATTTCTTCAGTCAAAGAATCATCATTTTCAATCCAATCACTTATTTCTATAATTCTATAATCATTATCAGTATCTCTAATAACAATCTTTTCTATTCCAGCATTGATTATCATTCTTTTGCACATAGTACACGAATTCGCATTTTTCACTAATTCCTTTGTTTTAGCATCTTTACCAACTAAATATAATACAGCTCCAATCATATCCCTTCTTGAAGCACTTATTATGGCATTTGCCTCAGCGTGTACAGAACGACATAATTCATATTGAGTACCTCTAGGTACATTCAATTTTTCTCTCATACAAACACCAATATCACAGCAATTTTTTCTTCCTCTAGGTGCACCAGTATATCCAGTAGAAATAATTTCATCATTTTTCACTATTATTGCACCATAATTTCTTCTCAAACATGTTCCTCTTTCTAAAACGGTTTCTGCAATATCCAAATAATAATTATGTTTATCTCTTCTACCCATTATAAGCACTCCAATCTTTACTATGACTTATCAAGTCATAAAATTCATATTTTTGTCTAGAAAATTATGCGATTTTAAGAACTTTGCAAGTATATATAATTAATCATTTCAAAAAAAGAACAAATTAAATGTAGTTATTTTTTTAATACCTTACATAATATCATAATTACAATGGTACCCTTGTGTCCTATTATGCCACCCAATAAAAAAAAGTGCAATACCCTAGAGATAATGCACTTAATTAATTATGTATGTCATACTAGCAACTTTTCTAAAATTATATTTGTAAACAAATTATAAATTTTAGAACTTGATAAGTATAGTCTAATATTTTATATTTTATATTTAATATTTTATATTTAATATTTTATATTAAATTATTTTGTACCAAAAAGTCTATCTCCTGCATCTCCTAATCCTGGTACAATATATCCATGTTCATTTAATTTTTCATCAATAGCTGCCACATAAATATCAACATCTGGATGTGCATTCATAACTGCTTTTACTCCTTCTGGTGCCGCTATTAAACACATTAATCTTATATATTTTGCTCCTCTTTTCTTTAATGCATCAATGGCATCTATTGCAGAGCCTCCAGTTGCAAGCATAGGATCTGTTACTATTACATCTCTTTCACTAATATCTTGAGGCAATTTACAGAAATATTCTACTGGCTGAAGAGTTTCTTCATCTCTGTACATTCCAATATGACCTACTTTAGCTGCTGGAATAAGCTTTAGCATACCATCTACCATTCCTAAACCTGCCCTTAATATTGGTACAATGGCAAGTTTTTTACCAGCTAACGTTTTACATTTTGTTTTACATATAGGTGTTTCTATTTCAATCTCTTGAAGCTGCATATCACGTGTTACCTCATAAGCCATAAGCATAGCAACTTCTTCAACAAGTTCTCTAAAATCCTTTGAACCTGTATTTTTATCTCTTATAAATGCTAACTTATGTAATATTAATGGATGAGCTATTTGTGTTACTTTACTCATATTGAATCCCTCCTAAAATTTATTTTGAATATTTTTTTTCAATTTCTGTTATTTTGTTAACTCTTCTTTCATGTCTTCCACCTTGGAATTCAGCATTTAAAAACGCATCAACAATATCAAGCGCAAGTCCAACTCCAACTATTCTTCCTCCTAATGCCAATATATTTGCATCATTATGCTCTCTTGTAGCATGGGCACTAAATGTATCATGACATAGTGCAGCTCTTATTCCTGGAACCTTATTCGCAGAAATACTTATTCCAATACCAGTACCACATACTAAAATACCAAAATCATAGTTTTTAGATGCTACCTCCTCAGCTACTTTTAATGCGAAATCAGGATAATCACATGATTCTTCTGTATAAGTACCAAAATCCTTGATTTCTATACCTTTCTTCTCTAAGTGTTTAATGATATCTCTTTTTAATTCAATTCCTCCATGATCACTGCCTAATGCAATTTTCATAATCACACCTCCATTTTTTGTATTATAAAAAAAGAAGACAATGGTATTACAAAATACTTTTATCTTCTTTCAACTTGTCTATTAGTAGCTCTAAGCTATTTTTTAAATCATTAAAAGTTTCTGAATATACTTCAATATCTCCTCCAAATGGATCTAGTATATCACCATTTTGTCCTATAAATTCCTTCAAAGTAAAAATCTTTTGTCTATATATCGAAAAAGAATTAATCAAAAAATACTTTATGCTTTCAGTCATAGTTAAAACCAAATCTGCCTTCTCCAGCATATCTGAAGTCAACTGTACTGAAACTCTATCACTAATATCTATATCAAGATTTTTCTGTATAACATATGCAGCATTATATGAAGTCTTACTGCCAGGAACTGCTGCGACCCCCGCTGAAAATGCTTCCATATTGTCATGCTCTATCATATTGTTAAATAAAACCTCTGCCATGCAACTTCTGCATGTATTTCCAGCACATACAAATAACACCTTCATATAACCCTCCAAAACAATATAGTTTAAAAATCAAACATACTACTCTTTTAAATATGCTCCTCTAATACATCTACAATAATATATCTCCAAAACTATACACTATAAAAATCAATATACTGTAAAAATCAAACCTGTATTATATCAAATCCAGCAGATTTTTTTAATCTATTCATAATTGCTGCACCAAATCCAACTTCTTCAAAAGCTTCTGATAAAATAACATCAACATCCATATCATCAAATTTCCTTAGTGCTGCAAATAGATTTTTGCCTATATCATCAATATTTTCTCTACTACCTAACGACACAATATTTCCACTTTTATAATAATGCCTAGTTTCATCTGTTGCCATAATTCCTACTCGTTTATTGCTATCTATATAATTTTGCACCATTTCATTAATTTTTGCAATAGTTTTTTGTAAATCACCACAAATTATTTTAACAGGTGCTTTAGGAGCGTAGTGCCTATATTTCATTCCAGGTGCTTTAGGTCTAAAATTATCTTTAGGCTTTGATAAAATAGCTTTATCATAATATACATTTTTATCAACTTCTTTTAACATTTCAATAGTAATTCCACCCGGTCTTAAAATACATATATTCTCAGAAGTACAATCAACAATAGTTGATTCAACACCTACATCACTGCTTTCACCTCCTAAAATATAATTTACTTTCCCTCCTAAATCTTCTATACAGTGCTTAACATCTGTTGGACTAGGTCTACCTGATATATTAGCTGACGGTGCTGCTATTGGAACTTTAGACTCTCTAATCAATTCTCTAGCAATTACATTAGATGGCATTCTAATTCCTATTGTATCCAATCCTGCACTAGTTGTATATGGAATTATATTTGATTTTTTTAATATTAATGTTAATGGACCAGGCCAAAATTTATGTATCAATTTATATGCAATTTCAGGTATTTCTTCTACATATTCACTTATATCAAAGTCCGATACATGAATTATTAGAGGATTATCTTGAGGTCTTCCTTTAACTTCAAATATTTTTTTTACAGCTTCCTCATTCAATGCATTCGCACCTAATCCGTAAACAGTTTCAGTAGGAAATACTACTAATCCACCAATCTTTATTACTTCTGACGCTTCCTTTATTGCTTCATAATCTATATTATATTCACTCATAATAGATACTTTTGTTTCCATAATAATCACCTCAAACTTTTTAATACTATATAATTTTTATTATAAATATTCCAAATATAATTCCTATCAATATACCTATTGAGCTTAATTTTTTTCCACATAATGTTTTAGATTCTATAAACATCTTCCTTAAAACAACATATAACATTATACCAGCTGCAATAGATAAGCAATTGCCTAAAATATAATCTGAAATGTCTCCTATAAAAATTCCAATCCAAGCACCTACAGCAGTCGGCAAAGCTGTCAAAAATGTGTATAATAATATTTTACTTCTCCTAATATTTGTAACCATCAAAGGTGCTGCAACTGCAATTCCTTCTGGAATGTCATGAATTGATATCAATATACTCATTTTCAATCCTAAATTATCACCTGCTGAAAATCCTAATCCCATGATAATACCTTCTGGAAAATTGTGCAACATGAGACCTAATGCAACTAAAAAAGCAATCTCTTTAAAAGTATTATTCTCATTCTTGCTAATATTGTCAACCAAAAATATTATTATAATACCAATTACCATAAAAAACACAGCATTTATTAAAGTAATTCTTTGAGTTGCTTCTGGAATCAATTCTATTATAGTTATGCTAAGCATTAACCCACCAGCAAAACCAATTGCACTACCTAAAAATTCATTTGATGGTTTTCTTATACTTATTCCAAACAATGCTCCTATCATAGTACCTACTAGTGAAACCGCTGTAGAAAAAAACACAATATATATTGTTCCTATTTTCAAAATAAATTCCCCCAAGAATAAAATATTTATAATATAAGTTTATTTCTATCCTTGGAAAATATTTCATAATGATATTTAATTTAATTAAAAAAGAGGCCATACTAAGTTAAAAATCATGACCTCTTAAAACACAAATACTTGTTCAACTAATTATTAAAATTCTGCATTGCCCAACGATTTCATTTTTTCAGATTGCTCTGCTGTAATCAATGCATCTATAACCTCATCTATATCTCCATTAAGGAAAGACTCTAATTTATACAAAGTCAACCCTATTCTATGATCTGTAATTCTTCCTTGTGGGTAGTTATATGTTCTTATTCTTTCACTTCTATCTCCAGTTCCAACCTGACTCTTTCTATCATCTGCAATTTCTTTATTTCGTTCTGCTTCCGCTATTTCAAACAATCTTGCTTTTAATACCTTTAAAGCCTTTTCTTTATTCTTAAGCTGTGACTTCTCGTCTTGACATGAAACAACTAATCCAGTTGGAAGATGTGTTATTCTAACTGCTGAATCTGTCGTATTAACACACTGTCCCCCATGACCAGATGCTCTAAATACATCAATTCTTAAATCATTTGGATTTATTTCAACATCAACATCATCAACCTCTGGAAGTACAGCAACTGTAGCTGTAGAAGTGTGAATTCTACCACTTGATTCAGTATCTGGTACTCTTTGAACCCTATGAACTCCACTCTCAAACTTAAACTTACTATACGCACCATTTCCCTTTACCATAAATACAACTTCTTTGAAACCACCAATATCAGTTTCATTTGCACTCATCATTTCCACTTTCCATCTATTTTTTTCAGCATATTTAAGATACATTCTGAAAAGATTAGCTGCAAATAATGCTGCTTCCTCCCCTCCGGCACCTGCTCTTATCTCAATAAATACATTCTTAGAATCATTAGGATCTTTAGGAAGCAAAAGCATTTTTAGTTCATTTTCTATATTTTCTTTATTTGCGGAAAGCTCTTTTATTTCCTGTTGAATCATTTCCTTCATTTCTCTATCCGATTCTTCTTTTAACATTTCTTTATTATCGTTAAGAGCTTCTAATGTATCTTTGTATTCTCTGTATTTTGTAACTATAATTTCTAATTCTGCGTGTTCTTTGCACAACTTCTGCCATTCTTTCTGATTAGCCATTATAGAAGGATCACTTATCTTATTTGAAAGCTCATCATATTTATTTTCTAAAAAATTCAACCTATCCAACATAGCATCTATCACTCCGTATAAAAATTTTCACATTCTTGTATTATATCATAGTATAGTGTCTTTCACAAGAATAGCACACCAAACTTTTAGAGAACCTATGAGTGTCTAGCTCTTAATTCCTATTACAACTCTATCATTGCCACTTAAATCCTTAACACATCTAATATCAACAAAGCCATTCGATTTAAGTATATTTTTAACTTCTTTATTCTGATCATATCCAATTTCATATGCAAGCACACCGTTTTTCTTTAAAACTTTCAAACTCTGTTCAGTTATCTTTCTATAAAATTCAAGCCCATCTTCACCACCACACAATGCAGTATATGGTTCATAGTCTTTGACATCATCCATGAGAGTTGGTATTACATCTTTCCTTATATAAGGTGGATTTGATACTATCATATCGAACTTCAATCCATTAACTATTGCCTTTTCCAATAAATCACTTATTTCAACTTTAGTGCTTTTAGCTAATTTTAAATTATTTATATTTTCTTTTGTCACTTCGTAAGCTACCTCTGAAATATCATATAATGTGACTTCTACATTTTTAAAATAATTTGCAATAGAAAGCCCAATAGCACCACTTCCACAACAGACATCACAAATGTTTTTGATACCTAATTCTTTAATATATTTCATTGCTTCCTCAACAAGTATCTCTGTATCAGGTCTTGGTATCAGTACACCTTGCTTAACTTTGAAATTTATACCCATAAATTCGCATTCACCCAAAATATATTTAACTGGCATTTTGTCTTTTCTAATATTCACTAACCTAAAAAATTCATCTTTTTCACGTTTTGAAAGTTCAAAATCTTTGTTCATAGTTATAAATAATTTATCTTTCTTAATAACACTACACATCAGTAATTGTGCATCAAGCATATACGTTTCAATATTTTGCTCTTTTAATATGTTATATGCTTTAATCAATGCCTCTTGAATTTTCATAAATTATTCAATCCCTTCAGCAGCTTTCAATGCTTTAATAGCTACTTCTAATTGTTCTAAATCCGGCTCTCTTGTAGTCAGTTTTTGAAGCATTAGCCCAGGATATGCAAAAAATTTGGATAATTTGCTTTGGCTCTTACCCATCCATTTAATAATTTCATAAGTAACACCAGAAATTATAGGAAGTAAAACTATTCTATATATTATTCTTTCCAAAAGAGAATTAAATCCAGTTACCGCAAAGATAATTATACTAACTATCATAACCAAAAAAAGAAAATTCGTTCCACATCTAGGATGCAGCCTTCCATATTTTGAAGCATTCTCTGGTGTTAACTCATCTTCATTTTCATAACAAAAAATAGTTTTATGTTCTGCACCATGATACTGATATACTCTATTTATATCTTCCATTTTACCAATAAAATAAATATACAAAATAAAAATTATAACCCTAATTACACCTTCAATAATGTTTAAAACCAATGTATTGTTTATGTTTATTTTTCTAAACAATCCTGCCGAAAATGTAGGCAATATAAAAAAAAGCAACACAGCTAAAACTAATGAAATAATTAATGAAAGTCCAACAATAACATCATTTGCCTTATCCTTAAATATTTTTTTGAAGTATTTATCAAATTTTGAAGGTTCATCAGTTTCCTCAAAAAATGATGCTGAATAATTCAGTGATTTTATTCCTATAACAAGAGACTCAATAAGTGTAACAAACCCTCTAATGATTGGTATACCAAAAAATTTATTTTTTTTAGTAATAGGCTCTATGTCCTCTTTACTAACAATAATGTCACCATCTTCTTGTCTCACTGCAGTTGCCACACCATATTTTCCCCTCATCATGACACCTTCTATTACAGCTTGACCACCAACATCGGTCTTCTTCATGTTTTATTCCTCCTCATCCATAGGAACTATATGACAATTTCTGCATCTTGCCTCATACGATTCATGTGCACCTATGAGTACTATAGGATCAGAATACTTTGCAGGTTTCCCATTAATCAACCTTTGGGTTCTCGTAGCAGGATTTCCACACACAACACATATAGCACTAATTTTATCAACATACTCAGCAATTGCTAATAATTTAGGAATATTGCCGAAAGGTTCACCCCTAAAATCCATATCCAATCCAGCACAAATAACTCTAATATTATTATCAGCTAATCTTTTTACAATTTCAATTATATTATCGTCAAAAAATTGAATTTCATCTATGGCAACAACTTTTGTATCTTTATCTAAATTTTTTATAAGTTCTTCACTATTCTTCACTGGAATAGCTTCTACTTTATCACCACAATGTGAAACAACATCTTCTTTGCTATACCTATTATCAACGGCATGCTTAAAAACCTGTACCTTCTGTTTAGCAATTTTAGCTCTTCTAACTCTTCTAATGAGTTCTTCTGATTTCCCACTATACATAGGTCCAACAATCATCTCTATTGAACCATAATTTGTAAATAAATGCATTTTACACCCTCCATATACTCAATTCTAATGCAACCATATCTATTGTAACAAATATTGATAATATTATAAAGCTGTTCATTCGTCAACCACAAAATTACTGAACTTCAATTCGTAATATGCAATATAAATATTTAATATCATATATTTTTTATTAATATTCACTATAAAAATCTCTGCATACTGCATTTTTTCGTTGTAATATGTATGATAAAAATCTAAATTACGAATTGAAGTTACTGAAAAAATAATTTGAAAAATAAAATTCGTATTATTGACTAAAGCTATATATACATGTTAAAATAAAATAGTTGACGAGACGGGTATACGATAATTTCTTGAAAAAGAGGTGAAGAAATTGAAACAGAATATCCATCCTGAATATCATGAAGATGCTGTTGTAAAATGTGCATGCGGTAACACTTTCACAACAGGCTCTGTTAAAAAGGAACTTAAGGTTGAAATTTGTTCTAAATGTCATCCATTCTTCACTGGAAAACAGAAAACTGTTGACGCTGGTGGAAGAATTGATAGATTCATGAAGAAATTCAACATTAAGATTGACGAAGAATAATAATCAAAAAGAAAAAATTTGTATTTTTTCTCAGATTGTTGGAAAGCCCATGTTCTTAAAAACATGGGCTTTTTTCATTCACGATAAATTATTTTTTATTATTAAAAAACTGTTGACAAAATTCATCTGTCAACAGCATAAAGCAAATATCAGTACCTATTTCTATTTTTATCCTTATCTTTATCTTTTATTAAAATTTCAATATTCTTACTTAATATTTCAATAAAATCTTTATTACTCCTAGTTTTTGATAATAAGTTAATTAACTTTTCAGTAACAACCTCTACACTTTCATTTCTATACATGTATTTTCTAATATTATATGCAACTTCATACTCTTCTTTTGAAAGCAATAAATCTTCTCTTCTTGTACCAGACTTATATATATCTATTGCAGGGAATATTCTTCTTTCTTGAAGTTTTCTATCTAGATGAACTTCCATATTACCAGTTCCCTTAAACTCTTCAAATATCATTTCATCCATTCTACTTCCTGTCTCCACAAGTGCTGTTGCAAGTATAGTTAAACTACCACCTTCTTCAATATTCCTTGCAGCTCCAAAGAATTTTTTTGGCATTATAAGCGCTCCTGGATCAAGTCCTCCTGATAATGTTCTGCCAGTAGGCGTTATAGTTAGGTTATATGCTCTAGCCAATCTTGTTATGCTATCAAGTAATATAACTACATCCTGCCCCTGCTCAACCATCCTTTTTGCCCTTTCCAATACCATATAAGCAACCTTTGTATGATGCTCAGGTTCTTCATCAAAAGTAGAATAGATTACCTCTCCATTTATGCTTCTTTGCATATCAGTAACTTCCTCTGGTCTTTCATCAATAAGCAATACTATAAGTTTAGTTTCAGGATTATTAGAAGTTATACTTTTTGCTATTTTCTTCAAAATAGTAGTTTTACCTGCTTTAGGTGGTGCAACAATCAGCCCTCTCTGTCCTTTACCAATAGGTGAAATAATATCCATTAATCTTGTTGATAAATCAATTGAGCTTGTTTCAAGTGAAAGTCTTTCTTGTGGATAGATAGGCGTCAATTTTTCAAAAGGTTTCCTTCCTATCGCTCTTTCAGGATTTTCTCCATTAACTTCTTGTACATACAATAGCGCTTTAAATTTTTCACCTTCTTTAGGTATTCTTACTTTACCTTTAACTTCATCTCCAGTTTTTAAATTAAATCTTCTTATCTGGGAAGGTGATACATATATATCATCAGAACTTGTCAAGTAATTCTGTCCTCTTAAAAATCCATAGCTGTTATTTTCAATAATCTCAAGAACACCTTTAGCACTATCAGAATCATTAATCATCTCTCTTAGTTCTTCTCTCTTGCTTGTTTCTTCCTGCCTGTATGAAGCTGTATCTTTAACATCTTCTTTAGTCTTATTTTCTCTTTCTATCAATTTCCCTTTATTTAAATCATCATTATCACTTTTTGAAGTAATCTTTTCCCTTAAAACCACTCCATCCTTAACAATAGCTATTGAAGATGTCCTATTAATTTCTTCTATTAATTCAGCTTTTTTATATTTAAAAACACTCTTTATTCCAAGCCCTTTCGCAATTTCTCTTAATTCACTTAAATTCTTTTTTGAAATATCTATTTGTTCCACTCATGTTACACCCAGAATAAAATCATAAGAAATTATTCAGGTGTTTCCTCCTCTCTACTTAAAATAAACATATCATACACTTAAACTGTTTTACTAATCTATAAGATTCTCAATTCTACAAATAGGAAATTGAAGCTTTTTGCTTCAATTGGAGTAGAGTCTCCATCTGAATTTCTAATGTTTTGCTTTAACAAAACAAACTTACTGGCGAATGATTTCATCAATTGATAAAATACCGGGAATCAATAAAAGATAAAAACAGAATCTTGAAATGCTATACATTTAAATTGTACCCTGTTATTATATTCTAATTCATAAATCTAAAAAAAACAATAACAAAATCAAAAATAGGCATATTTTTATGAAATATGCCTATTTTATAAATATCTATACTTATTTTTTTAACGCTGCAGCAATAAACTTTCTAAATAGTGGATGTGGTCTATTTGGCCTTGATTTTAATTCAGGATGAAATTGTGTTGCTACAAACCATGGGTGTTCTTCAATTTCAACTATTTCTACAAGTCTCTCATCTGGACTCAAACCTGTTAATTTCAATCCATTTTCCGTTAACACTTTTCTATATTCATTATTGAATTCATATCTGTGTCTATGTCTTTCATAAATATTCAATTCATCATATGCATTATAAGCATTACTAGAATTTAAAAGCTTACATGGATATAATCCTAATCTCATAGTACCACCTTTTTCATCAACATCCTTTTGTTCTGGCATCAAGTCGATAACAGGATATTGTGTATTAGGATTTATTTCTGAACTATTTGCTCCATCTAATCCAACTACATTTCTAGCATACTCAATAACAGCACATTGCATACCTAAACATATTCCTAAGAAAGGCACTTTATTTTCTCTTGCATATCTAATAGCTTCAATCTTACCTTCTATTCCTCTATCTCCAAATCCACCTGGAACTAATATACCATCTACATCCCCTAATATTCTTTCTGCATTATCTCTTGTAACATTTTCAGCATCTATCCATTTTATTTCAACATTTGCATCATTTGATATTCCACCATGATTGAGTGCTTCAACAACAGATATATATGCATCATGTAATTGAACATACTTACCAACAAGTCCTATTTTAACTTTTCCTGAAAGATTCTTTATCTTATCAACCATTTCAATCCAATCACTATTATCAATATCATTACAATTCAAATTAAGTTTCTTACAAACCAATCTATCTAATCCTTCATTATGTAATAAAAGTGGTACTTCATACAAATTATCCGCATCCAAATTCTGAATTACATCATTAGCACTAAGATTACAAAACAATCCTATCTTCTCTTTCATTTCTTGGCTTACTTCTTTTTCGGATCTACATACAATAATATCTGGCTGAATACCAATGCTTCTAAGTTCTTTTACAGAATGTTGAGTTGGCTTTGTTTTTAACTCTCCAGCTTTACCTAAATAAGGCACTAAAGTTACATGTATAAAACAAGTATTTTCTCTTCCAACTTCATATTTTATTTGTCTTATAGCCTCTAAAAATGGAAGTGATTCTATATCACCAACAGTTCCACCTATTTCTGTGATTACAACATCAATATCCTTCTCTTTTGCAACTCTATAAACTCTCTCTTTTAATTCATTGGTTATATGTGGAATAACTTGTACTGTTGCTCCTAAATAATCTCCCCTTCTCTCTTTAGAAATTACTGACCAATAAACTTTTCCTGTTGTAACATTACTATTTTTACTTAAGTTTTCATCTATAAATCTCTCATAATGTCCTAAATCCAAATCAGTTTCTGCACCATCATCTGTTACAAACACTTCTCCATGTTGATATGGACTCATAGTACCTGGGTCAAAGTTTAAATATGGATCAAATTTTTGTATAGATACCTTTAATCCTCTATTCTTTAGCAATCTACCTAATGAAGCTGCTGTAATACCTTTTCCTAGTGAAGATACTACACCACCTGTTACAAATATGTACTTAGTACTCATTTATATTACTCCTCCCTTTGAAATCATAATTTTTACAAGTTATAACATACAAAATACTACTAGTAAGCAAACTCGTTTTGCTAAAGCAAAACATCGGAACTTTCACGTTGAATTCTACTCCACATAAAGCAAAACACTTCAGTCTACCACTTATAGAAATATAAGTCTTATAGAATCGAACAAATCTATCAAAAAAATATGTAATTCTCTTGACAACTATCAAAATCGTTATTATAATAGTAACTACCCTATAAAATAGAATGGTGTTTTTATGTTCTTTTTTAAAACATATTAAACATATTAGCACATTTTTTTATATATGGCTAGTCTTTTTTTTGCTTTTTGAAAACTTTTTTGCAGTAAAAATATTTACTTCATTTGTTCTATTATTTTTTGTGTTTTGAAATACATTGCTCTAAAATCTCTATTAATCAATAATTTTTCCTCTGCCTTTTTTATACCATATGTGACTATCCTTTTATTCTTAATGTAAAAATCTTCATTCAATCTATTTACATCTAAACAATTATATTTTTTCATTAGGAAGAACATAAGATATCTGCAATTCTTATCTTCCAATATTTTGACTAACTCCTCTTCTCTTATACCCTTAATAGCACAAATAGCTTCTATTATCTTTTCATAATCATTTTTTATAAACACAATCATTATCCTCTCTATATTAAATTATAGAAACATATCTTAATTATTATCCAAAATTCTAATTTAATATACACGATTATGCATATATAAAAAGATATAGACTAAGAATCGCCTATATCCTTCACAAATAGGTTATATTTTTTAATTTTATATTGTAGAGTTTGTCTTGGTATACATAAATATTTTGCCGTTTCTGAAATATTATTATTACATATTACCAATGCTTCTTTTATTTTTTGCTTTTCAAATTTCATAATATCATATTTCAAACCTTTATTTTCACAATTATCAAATTCACCATATTTACATTTTTCAAAATCATTTAAATGTAAAATATCACCATCACATTCGTTAAAAGCAGCTTCTATATCATGTTCTAATTCTCTAATATTTCCATGCCATTCCCTTAGAATAAATTTCTCTAATACATTTTTATCTATACCTTTTATATTCATTTTAAACTTACAATTAAACTTGTCTATAAAGTAGTTAACCAATACAGGAATATCTTCTTTCCTTTCTCTAAGAGGCGGTAAATCTATTCTCACAACATTTAACCTATAAAACAAATCCTTTCTTAGTTTACCTTTTTCAACCAGAAATTCAGGATTTTCATTCACCGAAGAAATAATCCTAACATCAATTTTTTTTATTTTACTGTCACCTACTCTCATAATCGTGCCTTCTTGAAGGGTTCTCAAAAACTTAGCTTGAAGTTCAACAGGCATAGAATTTAATTCATCAAGATACAATGTCCCTCCATCGGCAGCTTCAAAAATACCTTTTCTTGCTTCAGCCCCAGTAAAACTTCCCTTTATAGTCCCAAATAGAACACTTTCAAACAATTCATTAGGTATTGCGGCACAATTTTGTGCAATAAATGGCTTATTTCTTCTACAAGAATTATTATGTATTGCTTGTACAAACAATTCTTTACCCGTTCCTGTTTCACCATAAATCAAAACAGGCGAATTTGTATTAGCTACTTTAAGTGCTTTATGTTTTGCATTTAGTATTCTTTCATTTTTACCTATTATATCCGTAAAATCATATTTACAATAATAAGACGATTTATCAAACATATCAATCCCAGCTCCCCTAGAAAAAACAAATTAATGAAGTTCCTTTTCTTCAAATCTGTTTACAAACAATAAGTCAATAATTATTTAGAGAAATAAATTAATTAAGTTCCTTTTCTTCTGCCTTAATTTCCACAACCAACTCTGTTGGTAATGGTTCCTGCCCCGCAACAGACATATTATATTTTGCTAAAATTTTCCCACCATTATCATTAACATCAATTGAGATATCATCAATATCTATCAAAAGTTCCAAAGTTCCATGAGGAGTATTGTATAAAACAACATCATTAAGATTTTTCTTAAAAGTCATTTTTGTATTCGTAGAACCTTTTCTCAATAATATAAAATTATCATTACTTATTTTTATTGTAGTAGTGGTTCCTTCCATCCCTGATATTTCTGTTTCTTCATATACAGCATAATAATGATTATCCTTTTTATAGAAACTCCCTGGCGTTACCACTTCTATAACATCATCTTTTTTATCATCCTGCTTACTTATTATTGATATTAGTGCCTTTTTTTTCATATAGTTCCTCCATATTCATTATTTTATTATATACCTATTTATTTCTTCATCTTTAGCTGGATTTATTTTTATTATATTATTTAATTCATTTGAGTAATTACCATATTTTATATACAAATTTTTTTCATCTTTTCCTTTTGAATACCTACCTGTTATCTTAGCTGCAAATTCTATGTCTTCTTTTGTTGGCTTACCAATAATTACAGACATAGAGCCCTTAAAATCTCTTGCAAGAAATATAATATCTTCTTTTGTAATATATTTCTTCAATTCCTCTGCTTCCAATGCTGTTCTAGTTGAAATAATTTTTGCGTTACGTGATACTCTAAAATGCCTTCCTAATTTCAGCATCTCAAGCTCTCTCTTGCTTATATTATCGTTGAATTTTAAAAGTTCCTCTAATCTTCTTGCATAGTTAGGCTCCGTTAGTTTGCATCCACCAGCTGGTGATGGATAGTCAACTATACCCCATTTTTCTGCTAATTCCATTTGCACTTTTCTATTTCTTCCAGATATATCAAGAAGCTTTTCTCTATCAACCAATCCCTTTAATTCCATTTCAGTTGGTTCCAAATTCTTAGCACACAATGGTCTTAATATTTTTTCTCCTATTCCCGATTCCTTCTTTACAAGATTCAATGATGCCTTGTTTTGAGACATTGGTCTTTGTCCAACAACCTCACCAGTAACAATAAAATCAGCATTATATTCTTTTAATAATTTACTACAATATTTCATCATCATAGCATGACAATCTATACATGGATTCATATTTTTACCATAACCATGCTTAGGGTTTTTTACCATTTCGAAGTGTTCCTTTGAAATATCTATTACTTTTAGAGGGACATCTATTTGTTTAACCATCCTTTTAGCATTGCTTTCATTAAAGAAGTACGATTTAAAACATATTCCTATTACTTCTATACCTTGATCTTTTATTAGTTTTGCTGCTAAAATACTGTCTAATCCACCAGAAATCATCGCTAATGCTCTTGTCATATGTATACTCCTTTCAAATTGTTCAAATCATATATTTTTAGATGAAATAGCAAGTTCAAATAATTCATCAATTAATACATCATATGGTTTTCCACTTGCTTCCCATAGTTTTGAGTACATACTTATCTTTGTGAATCCAGGTATTGTATTCACCTCATTAGTATATATTTCGTCAGTATTTTTATCAACAAGAAAATCAACTCTTGCCATTCCACGACAATCTAAAATTTTATACACTTCAATTGCTCTTTGCCTTATTTCATTTATCTTCTCATCAGACAATCTTGCTGGAATAATTAATTCTGAATCCTCGCTCTCATATTTTGCTTCATAATCATAAAACTCTTTAGACGGCTCAATCTCTCCAGGTATTGAAGCTTCTACACTTTCATTTCCTAAAACTGAAACTTCCACTTCTTTAGCATTTATAGCTTTTTCAATCAATACTTTACTATCGTATTTTAAAGCTTCATCAATACCATTGATTAACTCTTGCCTATTATGAGCTTTTGTTATTCCAACAGATGAACCACTATTTGATGGTTTAATAAACAAATCATATCCAATGTTTTTTTCGATATCATTGATTATATTATCTTTATTTTTAGTATATTCATAGCTTTTTATTATAAAATATTCCGCTTGTTTTATTCCAAATCTATCCAATAAAAATTTTGTATATACCTTGTCCATACATAATGCAGATGACAATACACCCGCTCCTACACATGGTATACTTAATAATTTACACATTCCTTGTATAGTTCCATCTTCTCCATATAATCCATGCAATACTGGAAAAACCACATCTACAGCTCTATCAAATAAGAGTTTTTGTCCATTCTCCACTTTGTTTTCATAATCATTTTCCCATGTGCCATTTTCAATATTTAAAATATTACCGTTATATTGAAACCATTGCCCATCTTTTGTAATACCTATAGGATACACAATATATTTATCGTAATCTATATTTCTTAATACAGAAGCAGCCGATAATAATGAAACCTCATGCTCTGTTGATTGCCCTCCAAATAAAATAGCTACTTTTTTTTTCATCAATACTTCTCCCTTCAAATTTTGTTATCCCTATAATTATATCAAAAAAAACATATCATATTACAATGAATTTAATACTATCTTCAATTCGTAATATACAATATTTATATTTAATGCACATATATTTTGTATTGATGTTCACTGTAAAAATCTTTACATGCTACATTTTTTCGTTGTACTGTATATGATAAAAATTCAAATTACTTATTGAAGTTAATACTATCTTCAATAAGTAATATATCACAACTTCAGGTGGAGACTCTACTTCACCTGAAGCAAAATTTCTCATCAACTACCTTATATGGTTAATTTTCCGTTAGGGGTATTGATTATTTCAATAATTTTTTGCTCATGACCAGTTTGTGCATTAATGTAAACAATAAAATTTTTTCCTTTATACTGGCCGGCAAATTCATAACATAAAACTTCTTTATTTGTTTCTGTAGGCACAATTGCTAACTTAACAGAGTTTATTTTTAATCTCTTACCTACCTTTTTGTATGCTTCACTTTTAGTAATTGTAGGCTCTGATATTTTTCTATTGTCTATATGCGATGTTAGATATTTTTCTGCTTCAACTCCTATAATTTCGCCATCATCTAATGCTATTTTTAATTTAATCTGATCAGGATAGACCATAATTCCATTCTGATTGTAAACATAGTTTATAACCTCATACTTTTTATAATTCAATGTATATGTTGAAACCATATTTTTGTATCCCATTCTCTCTAGAAAATTTTTTCCTATTTTAAGAGCCTCTTTCTCACTTATTTTGGGATTAGTAATAGTTTTATTATCAAGTAAATAAACTATTCTACCTCCATTTTTACTCACTTCACATATTACAGATGAATCATTCTTTTTTCGATTTTTCATATTTACATTAAATCTATACGAAGGTATATTGGTTTTTCCATCTGAACTAATAACTTTAATATTTGAAATTTTTTCTTTTCCTAAAACATATTTAACTATTTCAGATGCTTTATGCTGTGAAATTTTCTTTTGTTTTAATATTCTCGGTTTGATTTCCTGCACATTATCTGAGAATGGTCCATCATATATAAGTGCTGGATATTGTGCAATTTGCTTTTGAATTCCTTCAAATTTTTTTGATATTTGTTTTTCGCCACTAGTTTTAGCAAATACGCCTGTTACTTTTTTCCTAATCTCACCCCATTTAACATTACCTTCATTTATATCAGAAAGCACTTTATTAAGTTCAGCCTCTAATTGAAAGGATTCTTCTTCAAGCATATCTATTTTATTATAATCAGCATCAGTCAACTCCTTTCCTTTTGAAGCAGACGCTGCAAGTGAATAGCAAAAATCTCCTACACGTGATAAAAATGCACTCGTATCTCCTAATACTTCTTGAGAAATTGGAAGTGAATGTAGTTTATCATTAGCTATACTAGCATATCTAAATATTTCACTAAAAACAATAATATTTTGCTCACTAGAACCAATAATAGCTGACTTGCTTAAATTAGATCTTATATTTTGTACTGAATTAATCAAGTCATACATATTTTTACTATATTGTCCTTGCAAATAATTCCTATAATCCGTTCTTTCTAACGTCATAAGAATTGCAAATGTAGTAGTAAAAACCACAATAAGTGTTACAACACAAGTGTATACTATTCTTTTTTTAGTCATATTGGTCTTCATTTAAGTACTCCTTTCATAATTTACTAACATATAGTTTTTACCACAATAAACAGTTTTATGTATGCACATTGAAATAAAGAACTATCTGAAATTGCACTTATTCAAATAAATTATGCCTTTATGTACATACTAAAATAGAGAGCACACTCTATTGAATATTATGAGTGTACTCTCTTAATAATTTTATCTATTATTTCAACTATTTTAAATTTAACTTTAACTGTCTTATCATCTAACTTAACATAATCCTTATCAAAAGCTCTTTTTTCTATAGCTTTTTTTTCTATAGCTTTCTTTATTACTTCATCCCTTATCATTTTTTTAATTTTTTCATCTTTCATATTATTTATGAGATTATATTCATCATCAGTAAGAACACTTTTCATTAATTTTTCTGTTTCCTCGTAAGAAACTTCTGATTTAGTAATATCAACAAAACACAAAGGTGGAAACATAACACACCACCAATTATGTCCTTGTCCCTCTCCAATTATTATTCTATACGCTTCATATTTTCCAGGTGGAAGAGTAATATTACCATATGTTTTAATAGGAAAATTTTCATTAGAAAGAGCTACTTTAACACTATAATTATAGCCACTTTGTTTTATAATCTTTCTAGCCAATTTTATTATTTCATCACTATTATCAAGCAATATTTTCCTACATTCTTCAATATTACTGATTTTCTTAAGCTTCGGAGACATATAACCAAGCACCTCATCCCTAATCCTTAATTTTAGTGCTTGATCATTATTAGAATCACTATTTGCAATAACATGAAATCTTATTATTTTTGAAGCTATGCTCTCTTGTGTAGGTTTTTTATATATTATCATGCTTGATACAAATACAAAAATAATAATAGAACACAATATTGATAAAACTATTTTATTCAAGAATACACACCCCTATCCAACTTATCAATCATTTTATAAGCTATTTATGCTTGTATATGTAAATTATTGACAAGTTATTGGCATTCTATTCATTTAGTTATTCCAATTCTTCTTATTTTTGCATTTATATTAATTTTAACATAGGATGATGAAAATATTTCTTTCCAATCGTCTTTTATTTCTTTCCATAATTTTGGCTTAAATTTTTCAATATATTCATTCAATCCAAATAAATCAATACCAAACTTCTGTTGTGTCATTTTTACTATTTTCTCGCACTCTTGACTCAATGAATTATCAATGTTATTCTCTATTTCAGCTAAAACCTTTTTAGAAAACACTTTTTTATCTGTAGCATATTCCTTCATTCTTCCTTCTAATTTTATATCTATTGTAAATAATAATTTATCATCATTTATCTTTTTTACGCTGACCTTTCTTTCAATACCTTCTATCATATAATCAATTGGATGGCCATCTTTAATTATGACCTTTTTGCCACCTTTTAATTTACCTCTTATCAATTCTAAATCAGAAGTTTCTACTTGATTTAGTATACCTTTAATTTTATAATTTTCTATTACTACAGTACCTGATAGTTTTACTTCATTTTTCTCTTTATCTAGTTTTATTCTAGGAACAATAGCATTCCCATTCTCACTCAATGAAATAAGCAGTTCATTTAAAGTCACAGGGAATATAGATGCATTTCTAGTGCAATTTTCCATCAGTCCAGAAATATATGTTTCTATATTTTTCTCCATTTCTGGTTTGAATTTTACATAATCCTCTGCTTTACCTTCAGCAATCACTACAAGCATCATCCTATTTATTAATGGTTGTCTTTGGAAATAATCCACAACTTCTTTTACTATTTCGGGATACATCATTATTTCATTGCTTAGTATCAATAGTTTCATGTGCCCCAAATGAATATTTCTGCTACTTTTTGATATAGCATATGATATACCATCTTCAACTGAATATGCCTCTGTAACTATAGTCTTTTCCTCTGCACTTCCTTCCTTACCAGGTCCTAATTTGCTGATATTTGGATAACCAAAAGTAACATTTAATACTTTTAATCTTCTTTCAGGAAAAGGATCATTAGGATCAACCTTTTTTAATTCATCCACTTTAGAGATATCTTTACCTATATCAACACCAACAGTAGATACAAAGCTCTTCTTATCTATCTCAACTTTATCCCAACATCCTGTAAGCATTATTGAACATAAAACAATAGCCAATATATTTTTGATTTTCATCTACTTAACTCCCTTCATCTTCACCTTGCTAAAACCAAATAAAGTTAAAGGTATAATTACCACTGTTATTAATGAAAATATAGGCATTATTTTAGATTTAACATAATATACTTCAGCAATATTTTCTGGTATCAATGTTACTACATATATAAGCGGTGAAATAATTATTGGAGCTAAATTTATACTCCCTATATTGAAAACATCTTTAATTATTTCTGCCGAAAAATAATACGCATTTACAAATGTCGTAAAATAAAACATTATCCAAAATGACATAACTATGCCTTCCCATCTTTCCACAAAAGCACCCGGCATATCTATTGATTTAATCATAGATATTGTTGGCCATAGAAGAACTTTCGTTTGTTCTAGTGAAAAAACAAATAATGAAAATACAGTAACAACTATATAAAAAATAGATACGAATCCTATGCTTTTAACTAAAATTCTTGAAGTATTATCATCGTTTTTTATATATGGAATAATCAAATAAGCTATATTTATTCCTGTAAATGCAATTAAAGATACTGGTATAGCCTTTAAATACTCTATAGGCTTATTTTGTAATATTGGTAAAACATTTGTGAAATCTGCATTCTTGAGAGAAAAAAGCATTATTATAAATAGTGGAATAGTCATAATCCAAAACACTACTTGATTAAATCTTATTAAGTTACCAATTTTCCCTCTTATAAGATATGTACCCACTAATATCATACATATTATTATGAATTCTGTAGGTGTTTTTTCTAATAAAAACATCTTCAATACTTCATCAAAAATTCTCATACCTATAGAAATAAAAATTATATTGTTAATTACAAATACAATTGCAATCAGTTTACCAATAAATTTCCCAAAATTATTTTCTAGAATGTTTGTAAAAGTATCAAATTTGTTAAGTTTAACACATTTGTAGATTATATATAATAGTCCAAATGTTATTATTCCTGAAATAATAGTTATTAACCAACCATCATTTCCTATTGCATCAGCTAACTCTCTTGGATACGAAAATATTCCAACTCCCATTACGCTTACAACTATAGTAGAAAAAACTCCAAATCGTCCTATGAATTTTTGTTGTTGCATATCATCACCACTCATTATTCATTTCTAATTTTATCTCCAGTCCCCATAAATCTCGGTCTGTCTTTAAATTTTGATATAGGTGCTCTAATAAACATATCTTTAAAATCCCTAGTATTAGGGTTTACAATTGGAGATAAATATGGCACTCCAAAACTTTCTAGTTTTACTAAATGTATAATTAGAACCGTTAATCCAAGAATTATACCATATAATCCAATTATCGCAGATGCTATTATTAACAAAAATCTCACCATCCTGAGAGCCGATACAACTTCATAATTAGGCGTTACAAAAGTTGTAATAGCAGTCCATGATACTATCATTATCATTATTGGGCTCACAATACCTGCACTAACCGCTGCCTGACCTATTATCAGCCCTCCAACAATACCTATAGTTGCACCGATTGGTTTTGGCAATCTAACAACAGCCTCCATAAGCATTGCAAAACTAAATTCCATTATTATAGCTTCAATAAAAGCAGGAAATGGGACACCCTCTCTTGATGCTGCAATAGAGTATGCTAACTTTGTTGGTATTATTGATGTATGATATGATGTTACAGCAACATAAAGTGCTGGTAGTATCAATGATATTACTATTCCTACAAATCTCAGTATTCTTACAAGTGACGAATTTATCCACCTTTGATTGTAATCATCTGGTGTTTGAAAAAAAGCTGGCAAAGTAGCAGGTGCAATAATAGCAAAAGGAGAGTTATCGACAAGAATAGCAACTCTTCCTTCATACAATGCAGAGGCTACTACATCAGGTCTTTCTGTCGTCTGCAACTGTGGAAATAGTGACATTTTATTGTCCTCTATCAATTGCTCTACATAAGCACTATCTAAAACTGCATCAATATTAATATTATCTATCCTATCTTTTACCTCTTTCAATATATCTTTATTAACTATATCATCAATATACATTATCGCTATATCAGTCTTAGATCTTTTCCCTACAACTCCTCTTTCTTCCTTAAATCTAGTATCACGAATCCTTCGTCTCACCAATGCTGTATTAAACCTTATCGTTTCAGTAAAGCCATCCCTCGCTCCTCGTATTACTGTTTCACCTGATGGCTCTGACACCCCTCTCACCGGCCAATAACGTGTTGCTATAACGTAAGCAATATTTAAACCATCTATAAACATAAGTGTATCACCAGACAATGCTGCATTTACACCCTCACTCAGCTTTTTAACTTCTCTCATGTCTGTTACAGTTAATAGATTATCTCTTATGTCTTGTGGTTTGGTAACATCATTTATTGAAGAATATGTAATCATAAGTGGCTCTAAAACATATTCATTAAGCAAAATTTTATCTGCCATACCATCTATATAAACTATTGATGCTTTCCATTTACCAATATTAAATTTTCTAAATATTATATCTGAATTATCTTTCAAAAGTTCTTCTATGTATTCAAGATTTTCTTCAGCACTCAAGCTTATATTATCTCTTATCTGTTCTTTCAATTAAATTCACTTCCTTAGTTTTCTAAGCTATCTGCCTGGCAACAAATAATATTGTTGAAAGTACTATCATTATGATACCTAGCTTTTTAGCTTTATTAGCAACATTATGTTTTTCTTCTCTTGTATACTTCTTATGATCAACAAAAATCATAACAAATCCTTCTATGTACATCATAATCAAAAAATATATGTCAAATAAATCTAATATTTTCATATACATTAAATATCTCCCCTAAATAAATTCATTTTAATAAACTTTACTCATTATTTATTGAACTCAAAAACTTTGAAAGAACTTTACATTTCATCATCAATCTAAAAGACAACAGTACTCAATGCTCAAAAATACAAAGTCTACTATTTCTGTCAAAAGAATTTGCAGAATGCACAGTATATATTCAATGCACAAAAATATAAATTCTACTTTTAATGATATAATTGATACAAATGAAAATCTTTTCTAGTAAGTAGTCTTCGCTGCATTAGTATAAAATATACACGGGAATTTATAATTGAGAATAGAAAATAGTAAAGGTGGAAATTGCTTCGCAATTTATTTGAATGAGAGTGTCAGTTGGCTAGTTTGCTAGTGACTAGTAGAGGTTGAAATTGCTATGCAATTTCTTAAATAAAGATTGCCAGTTGGTCAGTTTGCTAGTGACTAGTTAATGATGAAATCGTTATACGATTTTTTTAAACAAGACTGCCAGTTACAAGTCGGCTAGTAACTAGTTATGGTAAATCTGTGCTGGAGACTGGGGACTAAGACAAAGTCACTAATCGCCAATCACCAAAGCAAATTGTTACTTTGATGAAAATTAATACTTAGAAGTTTGTTCTTAATAGATGCTGGTTCTCAAATCACAAATTTGTACTGGAAACTAGCCCTCTAACACCCTGGCAAACTTGCTTCATTTCTAGTACCTAAAACAGATACTGGTATACAAATGGTAAATCTGTACTGAAGACTAAAACAAAATCGCCAATCTCCAGTAACCAGTCGCCAAAGCAGATTGTGACTTTTATGAAAATTAATACTTAGGACTTTATTCTTAAATAGATAGTAGTTCTTAAGTCACAAATTTGTACTGGAAACTAGAGATTGGAGACTAAAACAGAGTTACCAACCACCAGTAACCAGTCGCCAAAGCAGATTGTGACTTTGATAGACATTAGTACCTAGAATCTTATTCTTAAATAGATGCCAGTTTTCAAGTTACAAATCTGTATTGGAGATTGGAGACTGGCGACTAGAAACTAGCCCTCTAGCAAACTCGTTTTAACCCTTAGTACCTTCTTTTCTCTCCTAGCACCTGGTACCTAATCCCTAGTCCCTTGACTAATTTAAATCGTTCTTGTAATAAATACATCATCATATTTAGATTTAAAAATATCATAGCATTTCTGAGCTTTAAGCATATCATCAAAAAAACCATACACAGTCGGCCCACTTCCACTCATAAGACTTCCTAATGCACCATACCTAATCATACCATCTTTTATATTTCTAATGGTATGATATTTTTTTAGGGTAACATTTTCTAAAACATTTTTTAAGTACTTACATGTTTCTCCTAATTCTTGATGACTGATACTTTCAATTAAAGCTTGTGTATTAACATGTTTTATTATTTTATTTATATCCAAACTCTTATATACATTTTTAGTTGATACTCCAAAGTTAGGCTTAACCAAGACCAATATATGTCCCTTAAACGCATTCAAAGGTGTTATAATTTCACCAATTCCTTCGCACAAAGCAGTCCCTCCCGTAATACAATATGGAACATCTGCACCTATTTTTAAACCTAGTTTCATAAGTTCTTGATTATTCACATCTACATTAAAAAGCTTTCTCATAGCTTTCAACACTGCCGCAGCATCTGTACTACCGCCAGCTAATCCTGCTGCAACAGGTATATTTTTATGTATATTTATGTTTACACCTGAATCAATCTTGTATGTATCTAGAAAAAGTTTTGCAGCCTTATATGCTAAATTTCTTTCATCTGTAGGAACATATTCTTTATTACATTTTATGCTAATACCTTTATAGCATTTTTCTATATTTATTAAATCATACAGTTCAATTTGCTGCATAATCATTTTTAGCAAATGATAACCATCATCCCTCTTCCCAACTACATCAAGTGATATATTTATTTTCGCATATGCTTTTATTTCCATTTTATCAGCTTCACCCCTATTTACTCACAATTATGTGAATTATATATTATAGAAATAGTATATTACAAAAACATTGAATAGTGAACTTTAATTAGGGAATAAAGAATAGTGTAGGCTAGTTGTCAGTTGATGATGAAATCGCTACACGATTTTTCAAAGGTTATCATTTAATATAAAGTTGTTATGCAATTTCTTGAACATAATAAAAAAACTCCATAGGGAGTTCTAATTTTAAAAAATACTATTTAACCAATTTCAAATGAGCTATATCTGCTAAGTTTTTACCGCTAATAGCTTCAACAAGAGTTAGTTCCTTAGATACATTATCAATTTTATCAAGCATTTCAGTATGTCTTGTTGCATTTTTAGACTCTAAATCATCAAATTTGTTTTCCAAATTATCCAATTTTGTCATAACTTCTTTATGATTATTATCTACCTTATTATTAATATTATCTACTTTAGTATTTAAAGTCACAATTTCTTTATGGTTATCTTCTACCTTAGCATTAAGTGCTACAATTTCCTTATAATTATTATCTACCTTATTATTAATATTATCTACTTTAGTATTTAAGGTCACAATTTCTTTATGGTTATCTCCTACCTTAGCATTAAGTGCCACAATTTCCTTATAATTATTATCTACCTTATTATTAATATTATCTACTTTAGTATTTAAGGTCACAATTTCTTTATGGTTATCTCCTACCTTAACATTAAGTGCCATAATTTCTTTATGGTTGTCTTCTACTTTAGCATTAAGTGCCATAATTTCTTTATGGTTGTCTTCTACTTTAGCATTAAGTGCCCTAATTTCTTTATAGTTGTCTTCTACTTTACTGTCAAGTGCCATTACCTGATTTTGTAATTGAGACAATATTTGCAATATCTTTTCTTCATTGTTCATTCGCACTCACTCCTCTCTTTGAGTATATTTCAACACATTTGAATACAAATTTCAATACATTTAATAGCTTACAGTCCACTCCTAACAAATTAATCTCAATATTATTATACACTAATTTATCAGCCTAATAAACTCAGAATATTTTTCCAATAAAAACAAACATCGATTCAGAAAACCTTACATAAAGAATAGAGAATAGGGAATAGGGAATAGTAAGGGTTGAAATTGTAGTGCAAGTTGGGAGTTGAGCAGTTATCAGTTGGATAGTTAATTTCGAAATTACTGTGTAATTTCTTCAAATAAAATTACTAGTTGGTCAGTTTGTTAGTGGGCTAGTGTCCAGTTAATGTTGAAATCGTTACACGATTTCCTAAATGTATATAAAAACATTTGGTGATTATAAGCATATAGTAATCAAGTTACGAATCTGTGCTAGCCCTCTAGCCCTCTAGCAGCCTAGCAAACTTATTTTAACGCTTAGTACCTAAAACAGATACTGGTTCTCAAGTCACAAATTTGTACTGGAGACTAGAGACTAAAACAAAGTTGCCAATCACCAATCGCCAAAACAGATTGTAACTTAGTTAGAGATTAAAACCTAGCCCCTAGTCCCTTCTTCTTTCTCCTAGCACCTGTAACCTTATCATCAAGTGTGTACTATATTATCGCTCTTCCTGGTATTAATAATTTTTGACCTATCATAATATTATCAGGATCTTCAATATTATTCAATTTAACCAAATCATCAATAGTAGTAAAATAACGTTTTGCAATTTTCCACAATGTATCACCATTCTGAACTACATAAATTGTAATACTTGCCTTTTTATTAGGAATATCACCATCACTCTGACATAGATCAACCAAAAATTCCTTGTGAACATTATAGTTTACCAATGCATAAACCTTTATTAATGCCTTAACTGCTATTGTACCCGCTTCTATATCAGCTTCAATATTCTCGAGACTTATCTTACACAAGCATTGCATATTTATTTTTACTCCAGGAATATCAAGTGCACACGTAAAAGGTATTTCATCCTCAACTGCAGAGATCTGTTTCCCTTCATCAACAGTCTTGTAGAGTACTGACGTTTTTGTTACCCCTTCTATTACTACTTTATCCTCAAGAATCTTCTTATCCGTAATGAATACATCTCCAGTACACATAATAACTTTTCTCGGCTTAGGTACGTCATTATCCAATTCAATTTCACCTTTTACAACCTTTTCGTCATTAACTGGTGTAAGCATCACATTCATAGTGTATTCTCTCTTATCCATATCAAGCAGCATAGATGGTGAATATGCATCTTCTATCATATCTATCTCTTCTCTATGCATAACCTTAATATTTGTTTTTACGAGTAAATCAACATCAACAATTCTACTTTCGCCTAAATCATCTTCTCTAATAGCAAAATCAACATTATACACATTAAAATCAGAACAATTCTCCATAAATGAATTTGCTCTATCCATTTCAACTTCTTTTTCTAATTCTGCTTCATCTTCAATAAAATATACATCACTGTCATTGTCCGATTTATACAATAATTTTATGCAAGCCATGGCCTCTATTTTAACTTTTTCTTCCATTACTTTAACATTTTTCTTATGAAGAATTATATCATATTTTATTATTTTATCTATTTCTGGTTTATCCATTGGAATTTTGATATGTTTTTGAGCAAGTATTTCTGTATTGATATCTCCAATAATTTTATCTATCATAGTTGGGTTCTTCCAGAATTGAATATCATCTGAATTGGTTACATCTTTTACAATTTCGTAATCATATTTCCTGTAGATATTACATTTAAGTTGAATTATTCCTTCTATGCATATCTTACGTTCATTAATAATATTGCATTCCATATGTTCAACATAACATTCCGGTTCGCATACATTGTCTTGAGACAGACTTTCACATTCAACTGAATTTGAAAATCCCGTCGAATAATTTACATTGTACACTTCCCTTTTGTCATTAACATTTGTAACATACAATAAATTATATTCTATCTGCCCTTCTAAAAGTATCTTATCGTCTAAAACCTCTTTATTTATTATCCTTGGTTTTGCATCTAACATTAATATCTCGATTACATCTGGATGAGTATCAGGTATTACATACTCATCTCTCACAATAGTATCTACTGAATTTTCCATCTGCAATTGTTCATATTCTATATTTTCTTTAACCAATTCCATGGATTTTCCTCCTTTATATAATACCTACTATTAATTTATATAGGTATTAAGAGGAAAATATGAGGCTTTATTAATTTTTTTTGTGTTAAATTACGATACTGAATATTCCAATTGAACTGTTTTAGTCAAAACATCTGAATAGCTGTAGGATATTCTTCTATGACTATCATTTAATCTTACAACAAAAATACTAGAATAGGTGTTTTCTATTATACCATCTTTAATAAACACCTTTCTTCTTCCTCCTATATCTTTCAACATGACTTTTTCCCCTACGTGACTTTCTATTTCTTTTTTTATTGTACTGAGCTGCTCGATTTTCTTCAATGCTTTCACCCTTTCATCTTTATTATTTATTTAAGCTAAAATAATCACCTACCTACATTATTCCTAAAACTCTAAATAATTATGCATAATTTTACAGTTATTTTAAACGCACTACACCTATATTTTAATTATTCTCGGTTCATTTCCTTTTTACCTTCTTTTTTCTAAAAAAAAGTAAGAAATATTAAAATTTCTTACTTTATATAAAGCGATTTAGGAAATCCCTCTCTATATTTGCCCCGTGTCTGCATTCCTCCAATGCCTTTTGTTCCCGTTATCGTATTATAAATTACATCTTTAATGGATACAACCTTATCTATATTGGTATAAGCTATTTTTTCACACACTAGTACAGGGTCAAGACAGTGAATCAAAACTCTATTAGGTGAACTTGCAAAATTAGCACCTGCATCAAGTATTGCTTCATAACATGATTGACATGCACCTGCAAAAATAACCAAATCGTCATAATCAGGTTCATATTGTCTTAATTGTATAACCGACTCTACGAAATATTTAGAATTCCTATAATTATCTATATCAATATAATTTTTTGCATTCCTTATCATTCCATCATGTCCAGTCAATACAACTATATCCGGTCTATATTCTTTTACTAGCTCGACTATTATTTCTGGCTGCCTATTTTCTGGAACAACCTTTCCAACCACATTAATAGATAATTCCCTATAAGTTTTTAAACATACTTCTAAATATTCTTTGTCACCATCTATATGAAGAACTTTTCCTGGTCTCCCAAAAAACATTTTTTCATCAAATTCTTGATTTACATTTTTCTTAAAATTCTTATTTTTTCTCATGATTTTGCTTTTTTTTAAAAGATCAGAATAAACCAAATACTCTTTTTCTCTTTGCCTTAATATTTTCTTAATACATCTAGTTGCATTTTCGTTAAAAATTTTATCCATCTTGCCCAAATAATAATTCGATACAATTTCCAAATCATCTAATGGAGCATCTGCTTCTATTCTTAGATTAACACCTTTTAGTATATAAACTTGCTCCCCACTTTCATTTTCCTTTATTCCAATTATCTTAAATGTTATATCTTCACCATACGATCTTCTAACAACAAAATCTCCAACTTTCATACATATCAGCTCCATACAATACTTAGATACTATTAGTATATGATTTTAACTCTATTCTGTGAAAGTGGACAAAGGCTAATTAGAAAACCTTAATCAGAGAATAGTGAATAGTGAATATAGAATAGTAAAGGTTGAAATTGCTACACAATTTCTTCAAATGAGAGTGCCAGTTGGCTAGTTTGCTAGTCGTCAATTAATGATAAAATCGCTACACGATTTTTTTAACAAGACTGCCAATTTTCCAGTGGGCTAGCTACTAGTTTTAGTTTGGAAATTACTGTGTAATTTCCCCTAAATAAGGCATTCGAAAGAAAATAACAAGTCAAAGATGCGACGTATATTTTGTGAAATACAAAGAGTTGGGTTCCTCTGATAGTAGGTTCTATCAACGGGTTCCAACGATGAAGTAGTTCGCAAAATAGGCTAGCATACTGACTAGTTATTTTTTTGAAAATGCCTAAATACTGCATAAATTCAATAATATTATTTATGCAGTACTTAAAAAACATTATTCAATGTTATATTCTTTTTCAAAATCATGAATGAAATTTATATATGCCTCCTGCTCATCTATCATTAAATTAATCTTCTTAATAAAAGTATTTTGTATCCAACTCGATTCATTATAATAATATCTATTACAAACTCTCCAAAAACGTTGTGGGAACAACAAGAATGCATAAAGTACTCTATATTCATTTTTATTTAATGGACTTATTTCATTATAAGCATCTATTATTAAATTGGCATATTTAATATTCCAATCTCTTCTTTTTAATACTTTTATTATATAATTAGCAATATCATATACTCTTATTTCTCTCTTACTATAATCAAAATCGACAACATTTACCTTCTGATTCTCTCCTATAATTATATTGTGATACGTATAATCGTGGTGACAGAAACTTTTTTCCTCTTCAGCCATTTCACATAATTTCATATAATCCGAATTATTAAGCACTTCCATAGCTTTTTTGCCCAATTCCTTGTAAAATTCCATGTTTTGAATATATTTGTAGTCGAAATCTGTCTTCCTATTCTTCTTTTTTCTAACCATATTACGCATCTTATCAAATGACTTAACCCTCTTTTCCATAAGGTGAGGCCATCTACCTAAATCAGTCTTTAATTTACTATTCTCTGGTGGTTCATACCCCTTAGAAGCCAAATGTAACTCCGCAAGATTTCTTGATGCTATTATCAAGTCTTCATCATTATGAAAATCACATTCTCTTCCGTCAATCCATTCCGATAACGTATAAATATCTTCATTAACGAGAGCATATGGTTGTCCTTCAGTGTTTAAATAGTATCTATCAACATTGGTATATCCATTTTTAATTAAATGCTCTTTTGCACCATATATAAATAATAATTTTTGAATACCATAATTAATTTTTTTTAGACATCTCTTACCATCATTTGTATTTAAAAGGTATATTCCCCTATTAGGAACCATACTTTCAATTACTATATCAAACTGTCTCTCTATTTCAAGTTCTCGCATCATTTTTGTCTACCTCCCTTATATTTTTTACGAATATTTAGTGCTATTTTCTAAATTATTAGCACTATTAATTTCTCCCCTTTACATTTATATGTGATTATTTTTTCAATTAGAAGAAGAATTTCAACATATTGTACTAACACATTTAACATATTGTTAATATAATAAATTATATTCATCATTAAGGAGTTTTATTATGAAAATTGGAATTGATTCTAGAGCAGCAGCGTGGTATAGGGGAACTGGAATTGGAACTTACTCATATCAATTGATAAAATCCCTCAACGAAATAGATTGTATTAATAATTATGTACTTTATTTACCCAAAACTTGCAATTCTAATGTTTCATTTAAAAATAATTTTCGAATTAAACATATTGAATATAAAAGAAATAATAATTTTTGGATAGACGTGAATAATACAATAAATATTTTAAATGATTCTCTCGATATTTTCCATGTACCTCAAAATGGAATAGGTTTATGTTATAATAAAAACTGTCGTTATGTGATAACACTTCACGATATCATTCCCGCAAAAATGCCTGAAACCGTCAGTGATACTTACTTAGAAATATTTAAAAAAGAAATGTCAAAAATAATTCCTCTTTGTGATGGTATAATTACTGTTTCAAATTATTCAAAAGAAGATATTTCAAAAGAGTTCAACTTTCCAAAAGAAAAAATATTTGTAACGTATCTTGCTAGCGAAGAAATATATAAACCTCTTAACATTGCACTAAGTAAAAAAATAATAAAAAAATATCATGGTATTTCTGAAGATTATATTTTATATATTGGTGGCTTTAGTCCTAGAAAAAATATACTTGGACTATTAGACGCTTTCAATATTTTGAAACATAAATACAAATCACAAATCAAACTTATAATCGCAGGGAAAAAAGGGAAATCTTATTATATTTATAAAAAAAGAGTCGAAAAATTGCATTTGGAGAATGATGTTATTTTTACTGGATTCATTCCTATGAAACACATTCCATATCTTTACAATGCATCGAAATTATTTGTATATCCATCATTTTATGAAGGTTTTGGACTTCCTCCTTTAGAAGCTATGGCCTGTGGTATTCCAGTAATAGCTTCTAATACAACATCAATACCAGAAATATTAAAAGATTCTGCTCTCTATATAGATCCATACAATATTGATGACATGTATAAAAAAATTTATAGAGCACTTGTCGATAATAAATTAAGAAGTGAATTAATTAAAAAAGGATTTAAAAGAGTTTCTGAATTGAGTTGGAAAAAAACAGCTGTTGAAACTTTAAATGCATACAAAAAAATTGTTCAACAATAGTCATAGGGCATCCTAAAGGATGCCCTGTATTCAACAACATTATTATTTTCTTAAAACTATATGTTTTCTTTCTTCCCCTTTGTTCCATTCATCAATTATCAAATCTAAATTATGAATAAGCTTAGTTAGTCCTTCTTCAATCATGTCTGTATTAACAACCACTGGAACAAATTTCTTCTTCATTCTATTAATATTAGCACCGAATTGTTTAGATAATAATATTTTGACATCTTCCTTTTTTAAAAATCCTGAAATACCTTTTGCTTTTTTAGGGTCTGCATGTACTTTCTCTTCTTCAGAAGTATTTTCAACCTTTTTTACATATTCAAAACCTTCTTCTGATATTTTATAGATATTATAGTAATTTGCATCACCAAAATGCCTATCAACAAAATTTTTACCATCGTCTGTTGCACAAGCTACTAATAATTCCATTTTTCTTACGCTCCTTCTCAATTAATATTCTTTATCAATTATGATATCATTTATTAATTATATTGTAAATGCACTCAAATATTAATCTATTATTAATCTATTCTGCTTAAGCCAAATTATTTAAAAATTCTTCTCTATCCTGTTTATAATCTACTTTTTTAATTAATCGCCTTATAAAAATATCTTCTGACCAATTTTTTCTAGTATCATAATAGTTTACACATATGCTATAAAAATCCTCAGGAAAATATAACATTCCATATAATACTTCCATTTCTCTATTATCTAAATTATCAAAGTTATTGTAATTAGCAATAATCTGATTTGTTTTTTCCATATCATAAGCAAAATTTTTAATAACCTTGTTTATAAAATTGCACAAATCATGAACCCTTAAATCCAATACTGAATAATCAAAATCTATAAAATACGCCTCTTCATCTTTTATTAATATATTGTGATGAGCCAAGTCGTGATGGCATAATACAATTTTATCCTCCTCACTACACAATTCATGATACTTAGAGTGTTCCAATATTCTTAAGCTCTCATTCATCTGTTTAATATAATAATCAACATTTTCTAAGAATATTTCATCAAATTTACTAGTGTTATCATACAGTAGAACCATTTCCTTAAAAAACATAATTTTATGCAATTTGCGTTCAAAGTTATCTATAATTTTATGCAAATTGTACCTACTTTTAATATTATATTCAAACCCAGAAGAAGCCTTATGCATATTACCTAATGCCCTTGATGTAATTGCTATATCGACTGGATTACTATACTCACATTCTCTCCCTTCTAAAAGATCCATAATGCAATATATTTCTCCATTCCATATAGTATATATATATCCTTCTGTTGTCTTTATGAAATTTATAACCCTATCAAAACCATTATTCTTTAAATATTCCATAGCTGTATAAATAAATCTTAAGTCATCTATAGAATAATCTATTTTCTTTAAGATTTTATCACCTTTATCTGTTCTAAGTATAAAAACTTTTCTTACAGGAACTACATCATAGACATATAAGTTAAATCTTTTAAATAATTCTATATCCAAATCATACAAATTCAAATATTCTCTACACTTATATTTTGAACTGTTCATTCCATCACCTCACCTATATTAAGCTTATATCAATTTCTCTATTAATCGCTTTTTCAAGTCTTTTAGTATATTTGCTTATTGTCCATTCCTTTTTATTTTCTCTATACCTAGCACAACATTTCATAAATTCAGAAGGATATGAGAGTAATGCAAAAATTATATTTTCACTGCTACTATCCAGCCCTTCCAATTCACAAAATACATGAATAACTTTTTCCCAATCAAAATTATATTTTTTTATCAATTTCTTTAATAAAAAATAGCAATCCATTTCAATAAAATTATAGCTACAGCTCTTATAACTTCTTATTTCAATTTCACCACTTACTTGCCCAATTCTCAAATTATTGATACCTCCATCAACAATACATATCTCATTTCTTTTCATACTTCTTCTCAATATATCATAATAGTTAGATTTATATATTATATCGATACATCTTTCTGCCTTTTTTAAAAACTTTTCACCATGGCAACTTAATTTATTTTCAAAACTATTCTGAGGTTTTCCCTTTATTCTTTTTAAATCTCTTTTAAGCCTTTTTATATCAATCTTAAAATTTTCAACAACCTTACCAGTATTATTTTCCAAATTATCTATTATTAATCCATCAAAATTCATAGTTCTTTTATGAAACTCTCTCAATATATTTAGTTGTTTTATTATAATTTCCTGACTTATATTCTCCGAATCCATATACTCATCAGTTATTATTATATTTTTTGAATAAAGAAAATCCTTAAATGAAACAAAATAACTGTACATAAGCTACCTCTTCTTTTTACTTATCTTTTTTAATAATTCTCGTTCTTCTTTTTTTAGCTTTTTTAATTTCTTCTCTCTTTTCTTAATTTTTTTTAATTTTTCTATATTCTCTTCCATTTCCTTTAATTCTCTGTCATAGTCTTCAACTTCTATTTCTTTTAATTCTTTTTCTATTTCTTGTAATTTTTTACTCAAAACAAATCCCTCCTAAAATTGATTTTTCTGATTTCATTAACAAACTCCTGTCTTTCATCAGCATCATCAATTATTCTCTTAAGTTTTTTAATAAAGAATTCTTCTCCCCAAGGCTGTTTTTCCCAATAATACTGAATTCCAATTTGCCAATATGCTTGGGGAAATTCTATAAAAGCAGCAATAATAGGAATATCCGATTGGTTTATACTATTAACAGAATTATAATTATTCAATATTTCTAAAGCATTATCGATAGACCATTTTCCATTCTTCATTTTGCGTATTATAAGACTTGCTAAATCATGAAGATGTGTATCGAGCATACAATAATCAAAATCAATAATATTAATGCTGCCATTACTTTCTATTAATATATTATGATTTGCATAGTCATGGTGACAAAAACCTTTTCTTTTCATTTCATTTTTCATTTTTATATAATAATCAGTTTCTAAAATATGTTGTATAGCTCTATTGCATCTTTTTATTTCATCATCCATAACTTTTATATATAAATCGTCAAATTCACTTTTAATAGTTTTTTCATTGATTCTTCTTTTAAAATCAAGTATTTCATTGTATCTAGTTCTAAATGTAGTAATCCATTTTAGCCACCCTACACGTGGTTTCATATATGATGTTACATTAAATCCCTCACTCATTTTGTGAAGTTCAGCCAATTTCGTTGTCGCTGCAAATAAATCTAAAGGATTATCAAAATTGCACTTTCTCGCATTAACCCATTCTGTTAAATAAGCATTTTTATCATTAAACCTTGTATATTCATCCCCTTTTATGTTCTTTATGAATTTAGGTATATTCTTAAAACCTTTATTCTGAAGATGTTTCATAGCACTATAAATAAACAAAAAATGCCCATATTCATATTTTATTATTTTAAAACAAAATAATTTTTTATCTGCTTCAACTCTATATACATTCTTTATTTTTTCAATATTATATACTGTAATAGAATAATTATCTTCAATGAATTTTTTAACCAAATTATCCACAACATACTCCAATGTATTACTATACTGTAATATATGAAATAAAAATTTAATTCGTTCTTTACATATCACATTTTCTAATTTCCCGTAATATATTAATATATGAATTGCTTTTATTCATCATTATTATAGGAGTGAAGTTAATGAAAATTGCAATTGATGGCAGAGGAATCAATTGGTATCATGGTACAGGAATAGGCACATATACTGAAAATCTCTTGAAAAATTTAATTAATATAGATAATAAAAATTATTATCATATTTACTGGTCAGGTAAGAATTATGACGAATACGTAAAAAAAAATACTAAAATAATAATGACATCAAAAAAGGAACATAGATATTTTCAATTAAGTTATTTCCCTGAAAATTTATCATGTGAAAATATAGATATATATCATGTTCCCCAAAACGGAATAGGACTTCTCCCTTCTATATCATGTAAAAAAATTGTAACAATACATGATTTAATACCCTATATTATGCCCGAAACAGTAGGCAAAAGTTATCTTTTAAAATTCTTAAAAGAAATGCCCTCCATTATAGTAAATTCTGACGCAATATTAACCGTTTCTGAATACTCAAAAAAGGATATTTTAAAATTCTTTCCAGTAGATGAAAATAAAATATTTGTAACTCCATTAGCTGCAAATAGCAATTTCAAACCACTTGATAAAGAAAAATGTAAATATTATATTAAACAAAAATATGATATTGATGATCCTTTCATATTATACTTAGGTGGATTTAGCGATAGAAAAAATGTAGGATTTTTGATAAATGCTTTTTCTAAAGTGTACAAAGATTTAGATAAAGAATATAAGTTGATAATTTTAGGTTCATATAAGGATAACAGTCGTAAGCTAATTAAATTGGTAGACAAACTGTGTATGTCAAAAAATATAGTTTTTACTGGATTTATAGAAGATAATGAACTTCCTATTTTTTATAATGCATCAGAAACATTTGTATATCCTTCACTATACGAGGGATTCGGACTTCCTCCTCTTGAAGCAATGAGTTGTGGTACTCCTGTTATAGCCTCCAATATCACTTCAATACCTGAAGTAGTTGGAAATGCTGGCATACTTATTAATCCATACGATATATCAAGCCTAATAACAGCATTAGGAAACTTATTGAATGATGAAACTTTAAGAAATGAATTGAGTAAAAAAGGATATGAAAGGTCTAAAAATTTTTCTTGGAGAAAAACCTCTATGAAGACACTAAAAATTTATACAAAAATTTGCACACAAACCCAAGCATAATTAGCGAACTCGTTTTGCTAAAGCAAAACATCGAGGCTTCAATCTCCCACTTATAGAAGTGGGAGTCTTGTAAAATCGATAAACAAGCTTCCATATACAACTCATATAGAAATGGAAGCTTATTTAACATAAACATATTATATATAAAGTTATTTCCCAATAACCATTTTTTAATATATTTCTTATTTCTGTTCTAACTTTAAAGTTTTAACATAGAATCCATATCTCTCATAGAATGATATAACCTGCTCATTTCCAGCTGCAACAATAATATGCTTTGTTGCAACATTATTTTCATCCATCCAATCAAGTGTTCTTTTCATTAGCATATCCCCTATGCCATATTTTCTATAATTATTTTCAACAAAAATAGATTCTATTTCTCCATACATGTTTTCATCAACTGTACTTTTAACAATTGAACTTATACAATAACCTATGTAAATATCATTTTCATTATCTTTTGCCAGTATAACTTTGATTTTTCCTCTTAATGCCTTTTCTTCTAAAAGTCCTCTTCTAAAATCAAAAGTAAATTTTTTGAACCTATCGGAAAAATGAATTGAATTCTCAATATGATGTTTATTCAGTTTTTCCCACAATGGTTTAACATAGTCCAATAATTCAATTCCACCATAAACAAGCTCTATATTACCCATATTTTTCCCCCTAAATTTAATCTAAATCTGGACTTAAATTTCTCCTTGAAAATACACATCCACAGTAATCCTGTCTATATAAATTATACTCCTTGCTTAGTTCAATAGAACGCTTATATCCATTTTTTTTCTTAAAATCAGAATAAAGAAACTTTATTCCATATTCTTTTTCAAGTTCTTGTCCTATTTCATTTATCTTTTGCGCATTCTTGTGTGGACTAATTGATAGTGTAGTAGTAAAATAATCAAAACCTCTTTGCTTAGCTAATTCAGCTGCTTTTCTTAATCTCATTTCATAACATTTAAAGCAACGTTCACCACCTTCTCTTACCTTTTCTAATCCTTTAGCCATATTAAAAAAGTGCTGTGGCTTGTACTCTCCTTCTATAAAACTGACTTTATTTTTCGTATTAAATTTTTTTATAAAATTTTCCTGCTCATTTACCCTTTTTCTGTATTCCTTCTCTGGATGTATATTAGGATTATAATAATAAACAGTTATATTAAAATATTCTGATAGGTACTCAAGCACATAGCTACTGCATGGAGCACAGCAACTATGCAACAACAAATATGGAGTCTTACCTTCATTGATAATCTTTTTTAATTCTTCATCTAAAACTTTTTGATAATTTACCTTGTTCACTATATCACCTTCCTTTCTCATTATTCATCTTTCAAATCATTTTTTAAGAGTTGATACGCAACTTCACACTATACTATTCTCCATTTATTATTCTTTGATTTCTAAAAAATTGTAAATCAATTTTCTAGAAATCAATAGTCTCCTCTTCCCATTTTCTTCACCTTAACATTAACATTAACTTTTATTTCTGTTTTGTTGCGATCTGTTATAATTTCATCCCAGTCAACACCCGTATGTCTTCCAAATTTAGCAGCAGCTACACGCCCTAGTTCAAGACAATCAACCTTATAATCATTTTGCATATTTTTAATAAAATTATAACACATTTTTTCTACATGTTTGCTCATATAAGTTTCAAATTTTTGCATTGTTTCCTTATTGCTTCGTATATCTTTAAACATCTTATTTTCAACTATTTCTCCATTTAATACTACGTTAATTGTAAAATAATATTTGCCATTTCTTCTTTCACATTTGACATTCCTTTTTGTTATAGTATAGTAACTTATATATTTTTTAGAGGATTCTTTTAATGCAAGTATTCCCTTAACTTTGTTTTCCCTTAATATGTTCATAATCCTTGAATCGTTTATATCTATTTTTTTTACCATTTTATCTTTTTTGAATAATGCCATTCCAGTAATTTTTAATTTACCATTTTCTAGTTCAATATATGGTAATACTATATTTCTTCCTTCTGCATCTAACCTCACAAATATATCCATAAGCTTATAATTGTCCGAAAAAAAATTAAATTCCGTAGATGACTCAATCATATCTGCAATGTAATCAGCTGCACTAGGATATTCAGGCACATTGTAACTTAATATTTCTTTAGTTTCCTCTTTGGTTACTGCAATTAAAGCAGTGTCATTTATATTAGGATTTTTAAATACAATATTAACCCAATTTATAATACCAAACCTAGCTAATTTTTCGCTAGATATAATTATCCTCTCATGACCTAATTTAAAATCTTTATTAGACAACAACTGTCTGTTTTCCCTCGTACCCGCTATTGTATCACTAACCCCTGTATGAATAAATCTAGTAATCTTTTTATCTGAACCATAATTATATATAGACATAGGCACACTAAATTCATCATCACTTATATCATTTCCTATTCCCGATGGAACACCAACTTCTTCAACAGGCAAATAATTTATTCCCGAGTGAAAATACACATATAATATGAGAATCACCAAAATAATCATGATATATTTTTTATTTGAAAATTTGTTTTTAAATGAATTGTTAATTCGCTTATTGTTCATGATACTTAACCCTCAATCTTTAATTTACAATTTCATGTTCTACTATTCTTTGTTTAAAGTTTTTTGATTAATATTGCTCTTTTGATATGCCTTTGATTTAATAAAAATTATTAATGCTAATAAAGTAATCAGTAATATATTAAAAATAACAAAACGTGGAACAGCAAAATTTAGAATTTTTTCTCTAAGTATATTATCCTTAAATTTTATAGGTAAATATAAAAATAATGGATACATTATTAAGCATACTCGCTTTATATCAATACCCGTCATGTTATTTATAATAAAAGCCGATGAAAAGTAATAATTTGACAATATTCTTATAATTATCAATATCCATGCAAACATAACCACATATCTAAAATTATTTATAACAGGTATATGTATACTTTCAAAAACCATTATAAACGACCAATAGCTTTTAGGTATTATATCTATTCCTAGATAATATATCGTTATAAATATAGTCCATATCCATATCGAACCAGCTATTAATACTGCTCTCAATCCTGCTTTTTTGACAGTACTAACATCATATAAAGATGAATAAAACAACAATATAGATTCAAACCCTGTATAACAATAACATGTCGATTTTATACCGTTTAATATATCTATAATACGTGTACCAAAAACAGGTTGCAAATTTAGCGTATCTCCATATTTACATGCCGCCACCGAAAAGATAATAATAAATATTAAAATGTATGAAATCAATTCACTTATTTTTCCTAAAACCTTTAATCCCTTATATGCGGCATATAAAGCCAAAGTTACACCAACAATACAAATTTTTATAGGAGTTAAAAATGCAACAATATACACCTCTAGTATTCTAATAAATTCTGAAGCTATTGTTGATGTATACAAAACAAACTGCAACATAAATATTATATTTAAAATATTACCTATTATATTTCCAAAATATCTTCTGCTCAATGTCAATATATTTTCTTTTGGGTGCTTCTTTGCAATATAACTGCTTATTAAAACAACATATAATGGATATATTAATGCAACAATACCCGAAATCCATGCATCTTGACCTGCCTCCTTCACTACAACATTTGGTAATCTTAAAAATCCAGGTCCAAGAGTAAATCCAGTAAGCAAAAATGTTAATTGATTTGTAGACAAAAGACTTTTTTTATCATTATTCATTTTTCTTACTCCTCATATTCTTTCTAAAATCGCTTTGTCTTACACTATTATTATTTGGAATAGCCTGCGGTCTTTTATTCATTTTCCATAGAGGTGCTCTTATGAATATATCCTTCAAATCACTACTTTTAATTGAAAAATACGGTACTCCAAAACTTTCTAATGAACATAAATGAATTATAATAAAAAGCCATCCAGCAGCTATTCCTAAAAAACCAAGTGTATCAGCTAAAACTAACATTGGAAATCGTATAAATCTTATGCTAAGAGACATTTCATAATTTGGTATCAAAAATGTAGCTATAACAGAAATACCCACTATAAGCAAGGTTGTGGGACTTACTATTTTAGACTGAACTGCCATGTTACCTATGATAATACCTCCAACAATACTCAATGTTGAAGCTATTTTAGGTGGCAATCTAAGCCCACCTTCTCTTAAAAAATCAACAAATATCTCCATTGATAATATTTCTAAGAACGGTGTTAAAGCAATTCCCTGTCTTGATTCAATGATAGGATTTATAAACTTAACAGGTATTAATTCAATATTGTAATTTATAAGAGTCAAATACAATGATGGTAAAGTAATAACTATAAATACAGCAATTAACCTAAGTATGCGCGAAAACGATGCTACTATTGTTCTATCATTATAGTCTTCAATCCCCTGAAAAAATTGAACAAAAACTGCTGGAACTGTAAGTGCAAATGGAGTTCCATTTAATATTATTGCAATCCTTCCCTCCATAATATCTGACTTAACTATATCAGGTCTTTCAGTAACATAAATCTGAGGAAATATTGAATAAGCACTATCTTCTATATATTGATCAATCATTCCCGTATCTGTAACAGAATCAACATCTATACTTGCTATTCTTTTTCTAACTTCTGTCAATACATCTTTATCGACAATATCATCAATATAGGCAATAACTAAACTTGTCTGAGATCGCCTTCCAACTTTAAAATTTTCTATAGTCAAATTTTTATCCTTTATTTTTCTTCTAAGTATGCTTATATTTGTTTCTAAATTTTCAACAAACCCTTCTCTTGAACCCCTTACAGCAGACTCATTTAGTGGGTCAGATATAGCTCTATGTTCACCCCCAGTTGTATCAAGTACAATAAACTCTTCTAAATCACCTATCAATACAGCTGTTTTACCAGATTTAATTGCCTCAACTACATTGTTGATATTTTCCTCTATTATTGTATTAGACATAGGTATATATCTTTTTGAAACATAGTCTACAGTATTTTGATCAATAACTAAATTTTCATTAACATGTAACATTAATGGATTCAATATATCTCTATCAATAGTGTCCTTGCTCACTAAACCATTTATATATATAGCAACAGCTTCTATAAGCTCATCTTTACCTATAAAAAATCTTTTAATTATTATGGGACTTCCATTACCAATTTGTTTGACAATAAAATTAATATTGTTTTCAAGCTTTATACCCATAGTCATTCCCCTATCAACTTAAATACTAGTTCTTATGCTTAATGTAAGCATTTTTATTGTTTTTATACATTCACTAAACAATTCATCTTTTAAAACCACTCAAAAAATGTTCCAAAATTCACACTTAGACTGTATACTATTCACTGATTTAATAATTTAGTTTCAATTAATAAGTGTAAATGATATAATTTTTGTGTAAAATAATAAATATTAATAGACAGGATGGTACTCATGAAAGAAATTAAACTTATTATAAAAAAGGAATTTAAAGATAAATATTTTAGAGGATACCCCTTAATTATGACGGAAGCGATACTTAACCCGCAAGATATTAAAGAAGGTAGAACAGCTATACTTTTCGATCAAAGCAATAGATTTATTGGTAGAGGTTATTTAGGCAACCAAAATAAAGGATGCGGCTGGATACTCACAAGAGGTAAAAAGGGATTAATAGATTATAAGTTATTCTATAATAAAATAAGAAATGCTATTGAAAAAAGAAGAAATTTTTATTTTTCAAAGGACACAAATGCTTTTAGAGTTTTTAATGGCGAAGGAGATGGAATAGGCGGACTTACCATAGATTATTTCGACGGATATTATTTAATCAATTGGTATAGTGGAGGTATATATTCTTTTAAAGATTTTATATTAAAAGTTCTCACAACCCTCGTACCTTATAAAGGAATCTATCAGAAAAAACGTTTCAATTCTGGTGGTAAATATATTGAAGAAGATAGTTTTGTTATGGGCAGAAAAGCTCCTAAACCTCTCATTATTAAAGAGAATGGAATTAATTATGCTATATATTTAAACGAAGGTGCAATGGTTGGAATATTTTTAGATCAAAGAAATGTAAGAAAAGCATTAAGAGATAATTATTGTAAAAATAAATCTGTGTTAAACACATTTTCTTATACTGGAGCATTTTCTGTTGCGGCAGCATTAGGTGAAGCTTCAAAAACTACTTCGGTAGACCTTGCTAGTAGAAGCTTAAATAAAACAATTGAAAATTTTACAATAAATAATATCGATCACACTAAGCATGACATTGTTGTTAAAGATATTTTTGACTATTTTACAGAATCTAAAAGGAATAATACTAAGTTTGATGTTATTATTTTAGATCCTCCTAGTTTTGCAACTTCTAAGAAAAGCAAATTTAGTGCAGAAAGTGATTATACAAATTTGCTAAAGCAAGCTATTGAAATAACAAATCAAAATGGTCTAATTGTTGCATCAACAAATTGCAGCAGTTTTAATATGAAAAAATTTAAAGGATTTATTGAAAAAGCATTTAATAGCTTAAATAGAAAATATAATATAATAGAAGAATACAGACTACCCTGCGATTTTGCAGTAATTGACGAATTTCCAGAAGGCAACTATTTGAAGGTCGTTTTTATACGCCTTGCATAAGAAGAAACCAGGGATTAGAGACTAGAAATGAAGCAAGTTTGCCAGGGTGCTAGAGGGCTAGTACAGATTAACAACTTGATTGTTATATATTTAAATCACCAAATGTTTTTATATACATTTAGGAAATCGTGTAACGATTTCAACATTAACTGGTAACTAGCCACCTGGAAAACTAGCAATCTTATATTAGTTTTCATCAAAGTCACAATCTGCTTTGGTGATTGGCGATTGGCGATTAGTGACTTTGTTTTAATCCCCAGTCTCCGGTACAAATTTGTGACTTGAGAACCAGCATCTTATTGGGTGCTAGGATAAAGCAAGTTTGACGACTGGACTGCCAGTACAGATTTGCAACTTGAAAACCAGTATCTGTTTATAGATTCTAGGTACTAGAATGAAAGAACATGGGCTAGAAAATAATGCTAGTTTGCTAGTCGGTCAGAGGACTAGGCGGCTAGTATTATGAAAACATCTTCATAAGAATAATCATTAGCTATAGCAGTTAGTATTGCTTAATTAAAGGTTAGCACTACAGCAGGAATAGCATTTCTCTCTATTTTAAGGCTTCCTACAAATTCACTAGCTATATGCATTGCATCACTTGCACTACCACCGTTCTCTATTAGTAAAACGTAGCCTCTATTCCAATAATCAAAATCAAATATATAAGATAATTCTGCATTGTTAGATGACTCATTTATATCAAAATTGAGAAAACCTATTGCCTCACTAGTTGTTTTTAATACAACTGTTAACATACCAATAATTCCTCGGTCAAATTTATCAATTCTTTTTTGTATAAATTTTTCTCTCTCAGAAAGTGTTGTATTTTTTATTCCACCTAAGAACATTTGTACATTCTCACTTTTGTCCATTTTTAATAATAATTGAGTATCAGAAAGCATAGTTTTTCTTATAATTAAGTTATCAGTTTCAAATGGAAGTAAATTAATTAATTCTTCATTATCAACCCGTCCTTTAAAAATATTTTATAAATTTATCTTTATAATTTTCATTTGCACTTTTATATATATAATCAAACAAATTTTCCAGTATATATTTTAGTTCTTTAAAAAAGCTGTTGACAAATTAAGTTTGTCAACAGCCTAAAGATTCCATATCTGGTTTAACCTTTTGCCATCTCGTAATTTCCTTGACCGTGGAAATCATCTTCATAAGCTTTATCGGCAACTGGCGCAAATTCTTCAGCTAACTTATTCAATCTTTCTTGGAATTCTTTATTATTAATCATCATTTCTGCACCTTTATCATCTGGTTTAGCACCTGTCTTAGCCACTATCTCTCTCATCTGTTCAGGATTATCTATCATCATACATGGCCTTAATAAATTATGGTTATACGGTTGTCTACTTCTTATTTCTTTAAAGAATGGTGTCTTAAATGCTTCAATTAATGGTTTACCCTTAAGATTATCTGTTGAAAAATGACTGAAAATACATGGTTCTAAATCCTCATTAGAATTTATATGACAGTAGTATTTTCCTGCAATACATCCTCCAACAAATGGAGCATCATTGAAAAAGTCTATGGTAAATATTTTTTTAGTTGTTCTTATCTTCCTTGTTCTTCTTCCAAGCTCAATTCTTTGTTCTGGAGTAAGCATCAAATCCATATCTTTTATAGGATCGTTACCAACTGGCATAAATATAAAATACCATATCATTCTTGCACCTTTTTCGATTAACATATCTATAAATTTATCAGAAGTAACATCATTAACATTATATCTAGTAGTAGCAGTCGATGCACCAAATGGAATTCCTCTCTCACCTAATAATTCCATTGCTCTCATAACAGTATCATAAACACCTTCTCCTCTTCTCCAATCGGTGTCCTCTTTAGTACCTTCAACCGAAACCATTGGCATAACATTTCCTAGTTCAGCTAACTTATCAGCCATTTTTTCATCGATTAATGTACCATTTGTAAATGGCATGAACATCATATCATCATATTTTTCATAAATATCAAGCATATAATTATTAAAGAAAGGCTCACCACCTAAAACAACAATATAGTATATACCTAAATCTCGAGCTTCACCAATGAGTCTATCTACTTCTTCGAACGATATATCATCTTCTTTGCTATAAGTAGATGCATAACAACCCTTACATCTTAAATTGCATCTCATTGAGGGACTTATAAGTATTGAAAATGGTACCTTTGTATCATTATCTTGCCCAACCTTTTCTCTCTTAGAAATACCATACCAAGTAGCATTACCTATGAAATTGGCAAAAAACTTTTTTAAACAATTCTTGTTAGTATTAATCAATATATCCTGAATGAAATCATGAACTGATGGCATTTCATTATAATATTGATATACTCTATCAACACGTTCCTTTGAAAAATCATCTCTAACAGATTTCTTAACTAATGAAAAGATTCTTTCAACGTTCTTTTCCGGATTTTTTTCAAGCAATTCTACACCGGTTTTAATCAATGTGGTTTTAGCTTTTCGTTCGATACTCTCCTTAAAACTCATTATTATTTCCCCCTTAAATATACAAATTACAATTATAAATTCTAATAATTTCTTTAAATACACATATTTATAGTATTTATATATTTATAGCATTTGTTATAATACATTATAAATCTAGCAAAATTATTGTCAATAGATTAACTTAATTATTAACATTATATTTATAAACTTACTAATATAGTTAATAATATTAATAATTTTGTTACATTTCTGATTGCACATTATGGTCCTCATAAACTCGTTTTGTTAAAATAAAATATAGAAACTTTAGGTGCACAAAATATTAAATTCTCCAATTACAAACATGGTAATATTTATAATTTAATAAATAAAAAGTAAAAGGCTTCTATATTATTTATATAGAAACCTTTTACTTTTTATTCCAATATACTTTTAAATCCATCTCCAAGAGTTTCATGTACATTCTGCACTTTTACAAACGCAGTTGGATCCGTTTCTTTTATATAATTTTTTAATCTTATAAATTGCTTTTTATCAACTATAGTATCTAATATTTCAATATCTTTACCTCTATAAGCACCCTTACCATAATAAAAAGTTGCTCCCCTATTCAAATCATTTATAATAAAATCTTTAATAATTTCGGTTTTGTCGCTTACTATCATAACTTCTCTATGTGCCGTTAATCCTTCAATTGCACTATCAATTACTAGTCCATTAATTATTACAGATAAGAGAGAATATAACCCCTGCGAAAGTCCAAATGCTACACCAGCAAAAAGCGTTACGGATACATCAATCATCAATAATGACTTACCTATATCTATATGAGTATATTTATTAAGTATTTTAGCAAGAATATCTGTTCCTCCTGTTGAAGCATTAGCATTAAAAACTATTCCCATTCCTACACCCTGAATTAAAATACCTAAAATAAGATTTAAAAGTACATCATTCGTCATTGGTGCGTTATGTGGACATATAACTTCTAATAACCAAATTCCTCCCGAAAGTGCAAAACTAGCATAAATTGTTTTAATACCAAAACCAACACCTATAACTATGAAACCAACAATAAACAAAATAACATTCATAATCAACATTAAACTACCTACTGGTAAAGCTGGTATAAAATGATTTATTACCATTGATAAACCATTTACTCCTCCCGCTGCAATATCATCAGGCATTAAGAAAAAATATAATGCACATGCTACTAGTGCAACTCCAAATGTAATCACAGCAAATTCCTTAATACTCTTCTTGATATCTACGTTTTTCTTCATAGACCTCATCCCCCTCACTGTAAAATTTATTCGCCTAGAATGAATATATTCATAATTAAAATTGCGTGAATATTTTTTTTCATTCATTCCCTCAAAACAATAAATATTATACTTGATTATTCTACATTTATCTAGTATTTTTATTATTTTTTTTGGTGTATAATCTGTCATAATAAAGAATTTTCATAAATATTATAAATAAATTAATATTTATACATTGATATTTTTGCTATTGTTTTTACTCATATATTTTTAATAATTGGATATACTATTGGTGAGCACAAAGAATTTATCACATCATTAAACTATGGGAGGTGAAATGCGACTTGCAATTTTAGTGTTTCTATTTATTCTATATGAATACCTTTTTTAATAAATATTCATTGTATAAATTTGAAAACTTTTTTAGTTATTAATGCAAGTCGATGTAAGATGTCTCACAAAAATAACAAAAACAATAAGGATAATAAAAAAGTAAATCAAAAAACAAAAAAAGAAGTTAGAAAGATGCAATTCGAAACATCTAATGAACTGGGTGTTTCAAATGAGTCTAAAAAACTTGGCAAGAAGTCTGGTAGAGTATTATTAGACGAATAATTATGCCTATCTGTATAAAGAAGATTATTTTAAGAACTGCATTATATATTATAGGCATATCAAAATTTTAATTTTAAAGTGGCATACGCCACTTTAATTGTTTTTCTGTATTGTTTACTAAAAAAAGTCTACACTAGCCTTTTAGAATTTTTAAAATCAACATTCCATCTAGTAGTCTTAAATTTTGTTTCTATTTCTTGATATTTTTTATTCAGTTCCTGCACCCTTTTTTCTATTACTGAAGCATCCACAGTATTTATATATTTAGTATCTGAACTATTATATCTATCATAATTAACATTCAATGCTTTTAGAAAATTTTCCATGATATCCTTTTCTACTGAAATTACTTCCCTTTCAGCTAGTACACTGCTTAATTCATTTCCATCTTTAGAAATATCAATCGATTTAATTTTATTTATTGTCTTTAGTACTTCTGAATACTCATCTAAAACAACTTCAAGCTCTTTTATAATCATATTAGGACATTCAACAGGAGTTTTACCTTCCTGTACCTTAGCACAACTTATCAATCTATTCTCTATGTTTTTTAACTTCCATCTAATTTCATTTCTATAAGCAATCTTTTCACTAATATCCATATCAACATTACCCTTTCCTAATAATATCAATAAATAACATCAATCAAATACTTATCTTGAATATCAACAAATTCTTTCAACTGCTTTAAAGAATCTGTTATAAATTCGTATATTAAAAAATCTAGATCAAGTTCCTTTATTATATCACACACTCCATTGTGAATAAAAGGTTTATGTTTATCTATATTGATAATATGAGAATAAACTTCTTTGTACATTCTAATAAAATCATAATCAATTTTATTATCAGTATACTTATTAATGCTTTCCATTACATATTTACCAGAAAGAGAATAATTTAAATGAATACCCTTAATATATCTTTTAGTTTCACCTAAATTCTTTAAAATATTTAATATGTACTCTACTGCTTGTTCAATATTTTCGATACCCGTATTCGTATTTATCAAATGTCCCGTATCTAACATTATACCTACATTACTATATTCTACTTTATCTATTAGCTTCTGCACAAGTTGTCTACTCTTTAATGTTAAACCAGGCCACCATAAATTCTCAAAGAGAAGCTTAAATGAATATTCACTACCATTAAAAATGGTATTTATCAAATCTATTGCCTCATCAATTATCTCCTCATCACTATATTTAAAATCATAAGTATAGCATTCTAAAATATCCACATGACATACATGAAATACAACATATTCAACATCTAATTTTTGAGCAATCTCTAGTTCTTTTTTGTATTGATTTACAATAGAAATTTTATCCATGCTTCCATAAATCATTTTGATATTTTCTTCATTTTGAAATTTTTTTATTAATTTTTCCTTATCCCCTCTCCAAAAGTCAATCCATATAGGATAAAACCTTAAATGAAGCCCTTTTATAATATCTTTAGGAATACTTTTATCGTTCCAAGGCTCATATTGAACTAATTCAATACCATCAAAATCATATTCCCTAAGAAACTCTCTTATATTTTCATAATTATTATCAAATCTTTTTAGTTCCCCATAAAAATTTGACATACTAATCAATTTATACATTTATTCATCTCCAGTTGCAATTAAACAAATTTTTGTAGTTCTTTAGATTTTATTACTTTTGCATTTTTCTTTAATTCATTGTATATATCTAAAGCTTCTCCTCCTGTAAAATCTCTATTCTCAATTGGAGTATCTTCAATTATAATTAAATCATTGCTATATCTTGCAGCAATAAGATTTGAAATATTTTGTTTTCCTATAAACATATTTGTGAGTATAGTTAAATCACTTTTTCTTATACTTTCAATATTTTTTCTTATTAATTCCTCGCTAATATCGTTAAAAGGCCTACATTTAATTATATCTATACCCATTATTTCACTATTTATAAAATCAGTATCTCCATATTGCAACACTCCACAAGACAATCTATATCCTTTTTCAAATAAGTAATGTATTATTTGAGAACCCGAGCCGCCACCACATATTACATGAATATTTTTATCTAAATTCTTTCTCTCATATGTATAAAAATCTATCAAGCTAGTAAAAGGATTTTCATAAACAAATGCTTCAACATCATATGCAATTTTAATATTCTCAGAAGTTAAAACCTCTTCGGGTATACCATCCGAAATTATTCTACCATCCTTAATAAGTATCAGCCTATCACAATATTTTGCGGCTATCCTCAAATCATGAACTGCTGCTATTACCGTCTTACCATTTTTAGACATTTCTTTTGAATATTTAAATATCTGTTCTTCGTGAGTTATATCCAAACTAGCCGTAGGCTCATCTAATAATATTATTTCAGTTTCCTGCACTAACACCTTTGAAAACAATACTCTCTGTCTCTCTCCTCCTGACATATTAGTTATAGGCTTATCTTTTAATATAAAAGTATTTGTAAACTTCATGTATTTATTCGCTATATCTCTATCCTTTTTACTAATTCTTTGCATTTTCTTAAGATGAGGATATCTTCCCATAAGAACTATTTCTTCTGCTGGAAATGGAAATCCAATTATTGTATTTTGATTCATAAGTGCTATTTTTAGCGCTATTTCTCTATCGGTAAGCTGATTAATATCATGTTGCTCTATTTTTATAGTACCCCTGCATTTATTTATGCCATTTATACTTTTTAATAAAGTAGTTTTACCTGATCCATTTGGACCAATAAGTCCAATAAATTCTCCTTTATACACATCTAAAATAATATTTTTGAGTATTTCTTTTTCATTTATATAAAAACTTAAATTTCTAATCTCAATTACCTTTTCCTTCATTTAAAGTGCCACCCCTTCTTTTCTTGCTTTATTCAATAAAAATAAGAAGTACGGTGCACCAACTAAAGATGTAACAATACCAACACCTATTTCAGATGGCATTATTATTGTTCTTGCTATCAAATCACAAATCAGCAGAAAAACGGCTCCTCCAAGAGCACTTAGTGGCAATAATATTCTATTATCAGGTCCAACTATAAGTCTTAAAATATGAGGAACAATTAATCCAACAAAACCAATATTTCCACTCACACAAACCGCTACTGCTGTTACTATAGATGAAAAAAATAATATTGTCCTCCTAGCTCTATAAGGATTTAACCCAATTGATTGTGCTTCTTCCTCTCCTAGTAGTAACACATTTAATTCCCTTGAAAAACTTACCAATATTATTATACCTATAAGAATTGGTACTGCTGACAAATTAACATGTTCCCATCTTCTTCCCGACAAACTTCCTATCGACCAAAACAAGTATTCTCTAACCTGATATTCTGCTATTCTACTCAATATTAAAGATGTCAATGCACCTATAAATGTACTAACAGCAATACCTGCTAAAATAAGAGTAAGAACTGGAACCTTACCCTTGCTTGAAGCAAGTCTATATATAATAAAAGCAGAGGTCAATGCCCCTATTATAGCAAATGCAGGCATAAAATAAAGACTAACTGTTGTTAAATTTAAAGCTATAGCTATTACTGCTCCAAAACTAGCTCCGCTTGAAATACCTATTATGCCCGGATCTGCCATAGGATTTCTAAATAATCCTTGCATAACAGCTCCACAAAGTCCCAATGCAGCTCCAACTAATGTTGCAACAATAACTCTTGGAAATCTAACATAAAAAATAATTGAATCAAATCTTTTATTAGCTATTTTGAAATGAGTTAATCCAAAATTATTTAGAATAATCTTCACTGTATCTAAAAAAGGTACTCGAACCGCTCCAATTGCTGTTGCAATTACCATACACAATGTTAGAATAAATAAAAAAGATATTATTATTGTACTATTTTTTGCTTTATTATTGGTATTCAAGACTATCTCCCCTAACAATGTTAATAACATTAATATATAGAAGCAAAATGGTCAGCTACCCCCGATATAAACAATGCTAATTTCTTTAACACAATTTCTATGAATTTTAAAAAAGCGAAGCCACGCTTCGCTTAAAATTGATTACATTAGGCATTTGAAAGAAAATAACAAGTCAAAGATGCGACGTATATTTTGTGAAATACAAAGAGTTGGGTTCCGCTGATAGTAGGTTCTATCAACGGGTTCCAACGATGAAGTAGTTCGCAAAATAGACTAGCATACTGACTAGTTATTTTTTGAAAATGCCTTATTTAAATAAGTCTGGATAAACAGCCTTAGCTAAATCCTCAACACCTAAAGTTATGTATTGAGAAACGCAATTCATATGCTTATCTGGCAACATATACACCCTCTTATTTTTAACCGCTTTGACCTCTTTTAAACTCTTATCATTCAATACTGAATCTGCAAAATCTTTAGGATTTTTACTCTTATCATATGACCAAGCAGGTACAATGATTACATCAGGATTCATTTCTATTATCTTTTCCTTAGAAACCTGTGGCCATAACTTTAAGCCAGCTTCAGAAGCAACATTTATACATCCTGCTTTTTTAGCTATATCATCAAAAGTAGTACCCTCTGCATTTGTTGAGCCAAAAGAATTGTAGAATAACACTCTTACCTTATCTTTATCTTTTAAACCTTTAAGCTTACTTGCAACATAATCTAATTTTTTATTCATTTCATCTACTAATTCTTTTCCTTTTTGCTCTTCATCAACTATTTTAGCAATTTTCTTTATAACATCTTCTTGCTGCTCTATTGTACTTACTGAACCAACACAATACACATTAATTCCAGCATCTCTCATCTGTTGAATCTGTTCTTTTTTCATCCAATTTGCTGTAAATACCAAATCAGGATTTAATGAAATAACCTTTTCAATATTTCCTTCAGCTTTGTCAAAGTTTTTAGCTTTATCAGCAACATTAGATATTCCTTCATCCTCAGCAATCTTTCCAGAAAGAGCTGCAATATTTTTATCATCAACTAACGATAATAAAATCTCATCACTTCCAAGCGTTAATGAAACTATCTTTTCTGGTTTTGATTTTATAGTAATCTCTGTACCAAGACTATCCTTTACAGTTAAAGGATATACAGAAACCTTCTTATTCTCTTTTGAACTATCTTTTTTGCTCTCTATAGTAGTCGTTTTTGTATCATTTGCTTTTGTACCTTCTACCTTTGTTGAATTTGAAGTACATCCAGCAAATATGAATGCCAAAAACAACAATGGAATTAAAATCTTTCCTATTCTTTTCATGCCAACTCCTCCTCAAAATATATTTAAAAAAATATATAATGATGCAAGGTTCTCCTGAGAAATAAATAAACTCCTCATAACCTACAAATGGTCAGAGAAGCAGAATAAAGATTTCACTCAGCTTAAATACCCTCCATCACTCGTAGAGTTACTGGTACCATCGATAGGCAGGTCTCCTGACTAAAGCATATACATCGACAAACCTTCCCAGTTTCCCAGTGGTATACATGCCGACTACACTCTCACAGTGGCGGGACCGTGTAGGACTTTCACCTCGCTTCCCTTTTAATCAATCACTTGAACCTATCAAAAATATCCAATTGTACTACACTGTCATTATACATCAAATTCATATATTGTCAACAGATTTTAAAATGTCAGTTTTTGTTCTTAACCAAAATAAATCCTTTCCATTTTTTGTTTACTGCATATAAAAAATTACTGCTTCTATAATACCTATCTTTGCCCTTAAAATCACCTTTATAATATTTAGCATAATTGCTAGTAGGATCATAAGTTTCAAAGAAAAGATTGTCATCTACTATTCTATATCCTTTTACTATTATAAAGTATCTACTCCTCCCAAAATAAAACTTACCTATTCTTTTCTGAAAGAATTTTTCCTTTTTAGGTGCATTCTCAAGATATCTTGAATCCATGCAAAATATCAAAATATTCCCATTATCAATATTCTTTTTGATAATTTCTTCATCAACATTCTCACAAACATCATAGTCAATTTTATATTTAGCTAAATAATTTTCAACATCTTCATGTGTCCACAATTCTCCTAGATCTTTGCAATCTTTTCTAGCATCAATAACCGCATTCTTACCCCAATATTTATCATTATCATATTTAGCATCAAAATTCTTATTTGCCCATTTCGCTGCCATTACAGCACATGCTGGTCCACTATTGGTTTTGGAATATATACCTGTATTGCCTTTATCTATATACCAATCATAATTCCTATTACAACTCGAATGTGCTGTTTCATGCTTACCAAGTCCCCATCTTGGATCAATATTGTAAACACCCAAACTCATAAGTATAGTATCCTTAAAGAAAAATATCAGTGTAATAAGCACAATTACACCAACCATAATCATTAACATTTTGAATATAAGTCTATCCCTTTTCTTTCTCCACGATTCATTTACATCACCTAGCATAACATACCCCCTTGATTATGACCCATAATATAAATTTTACCATACAATTCTTACATTTTCATTACTTAAATATTACACAATCGTAAGGAAAAAGAGCCTAAAACAAAACCCATGCTGTTTTAAACTCTTAAATGTGAAATATCTTTGATAAAGCAAAAAGCTAAAACTCCCACCTATATTAAGTGGGAGCATTATAAAACTAGTAAATATATTAAATTGCTAACACTAACTCTCTTAAAACTTTGCATGCAACAGCAGTAGATGTACCACTTGCATCATAATGAGGTGATAATTCCACCACATCTGCACCAACTATATTTAATACTTTTATCTTTCTTATTGCTTCCATCATATCATTAAATGAAATACCACCTGGTTCAATAGTACCAGTTCCTGGAAATATAGAAGGATCCAATATATCTAAGTCAATTGTGACGTATACAGGCTTATCACCTATCTCCTTAATAGCTTCTTCTATACCATTACAATTAAATTTATTTAATATAGTGTGTTCATTAGCCCAATCAAACTCGTACTTTTCTCCGGATCTAATACCAAATTGATATATTCTCTTATCTCCAACAAAATCCCAAACTCTTCTTATAACAGATGCATGAGATAGTTTTTCACCTAAATAATCTTCTCTCAAATCCGTATGAGCATCAAAATGTATAACATACAATTCTTTGTATTTATCGTAAACAGCTCTAACTGCTGGAAGAGTAACTAAGTGCTCTCCTCCAATCATAACAGGTATTTTATCATCTTTTATAATATCTTTAGTGAATTTCTCTATCATATTAAGAACTTTTTCAGTATTTCCAAATGGAAATTCTAAATCACCTGCATCAAATACTTTTACTTCTTCTAAATCTCTATCCAGATATGGACTATATGTTTCAAGACCATATGATTCATTTCTCATTATGCTTGGTGCAAATCTAGTTCCCGGCCTAAATGAAGTTGTTCCATCAAAAGGACTTCCAAATACAACTATATCTGATTCTTCGTATTCATTGTCAAATCCTATAAATGTAAAAACATTCTTACACAGTTTCATCTTCTAGCATCTCCTTAACAAATGTCGGTAATGCAAATGAACCCACATGAATATCGGTATTGTAATATTTTGTTTTAAGTCCTAATGCATTCCATTTGTTAGCATCTAAGCCTTTAATAGGATCAATTCCTTTCGAAGCAAATCCAAATAACCAATGTCCTGATGGATAAGTTGGAATATGAAACTGATATACCTTTGAAACTTCAAATACATTCTTAATCTTTCTATGAGCTCTTTTCATTTCTTTTGAATCACGTTCATAGTAAGGACTCTCATGTTGATTTATCAAAATACCATTCTTAGTTAATGCTCTGTAGCAATTTCTATAAAATTCAATTGTAAACAATCCTTCTCCAGGACCAACAGGATCTGTAGAATCAACGATTATAAGGTCATATTCATTTTCTTTATCTTCAACAAATTTTATACCATCTTCAAAATAAAGCGAAACTCTCTCATCATTCAATTTACATGCTGTTTGAGGAATATATTGCTCACATGATCTAACAACAACCTCATCTATCTCAACCATATCTATCTTTTTTATATTTTTATATCTTGTAAGTTCTCTTACAGAACCACCATCCCCACCACCAATTACTAATACATTTTGAATATTAGGATTTACAGCCATTGGCACATGTGATATCATTTCGTGATAAACAAATTCATCTTTTTCAGTTACCATAACAAGCCCATCTATTGTAAGCAGCTTTCCAAATTCGTAAGTCTCAAAAATATCTATCTGCTGGAAAGGACTCTTCTTAGAATAAATGTGTTCTTTAACTTTAATAGAAAATTTAACATTATCAGTATGATTCTCAGTATACCATAGTTCCATATTATCACTCCTATATGTGTATTTTGCTCTATTTATCCATATCAGGTTTAAACTTTACTTCGCTATATTGTCCATTTGAAAAATGCTTGATTTTATCAACGATTCCTCTTGCAACTTCAGTTGTTTCACTTTTTTCAGCTTTTAAAACATCATCTAGAAAATCAAATGCTTTCCACGGATCAACACTATTTCCACAAGTAAACAAATCAACTGCTGCATATCCATATTCTGGCCATGTATGAATTGTTAAATGCGATTCTTGAATAATTACTGCTCCACTTACTCCCCATGGATTAAACATATGAAAACAACTCTGAACAATAGTAGCATTGGCTCTTTTAGCTGCTTCATTCATATATTTTTCTATTAAATCATGATTGTTTAATATATCCTTATCACAATTATAAAATTCAACTAAAATATGTCTGCCTAATTGCTCAATATTCATCTCACATTTCTCCTTTAATATATTTATATTTAAAATTTCTTTCCATAAGTTATTTTTGAAAGCTCTCAACCACATATGCTTTTAAAACAAAAATCCAAGTTTAAGAACCTAATAAATATAACTTAAAAATGTTTAGTAAACTTAAACTTAAAGTTTACATATAATTAATATAATATTTTTATATTCTTGTCAATAAAAAATGTATTAATTTTATCAATTTTGTAAGATTTCAATTTCTTATAAGTGAAAAATTAAAACTTTTCACCCTAGCTTCCTAGAACCTTAATATATTCGACATCAGGATCTGCTGTATCTGTAAGCATACTATGTTGCTTCTTTAAAAATTTAATATATTCTATCATTCTCTTAGTAATCCTCTCACCAGGAGCAACTATTGGAATCCCTGGTGGATACGCCATTACAGATTCTCCACTAATTTCACCTTCAGCTTCTTCAAGTCTAATTATTCTTTTTCTAGCATAAAATGCATCTCTCGGAGATACTATTACTTCTGGATTCTCCAATATAACCTTTTCAAATTTCTTTTTATTTCCTTTATATTTTATACTCATGTCTTTCAATGCCATTACCAAACTATTCAATGATTCTTCTGTATCTCCCACACTTACAATTGCAAGAATATTGTACGCATCTCCAAGCTCTACTTGTATATTATATTTATCTCTCAAAATATCATATGCCTCAAAACCCGTTATCCCTAAGCCTGTAACATTTACTCCTAATTTTGTTTCATCAAAATCATATACACCTAACTTTCCAATCATTTCTTTTCCGAAAGCATACAAACCCTCAATATTATTTATTTGATTTCGAGCATTTCTTGTTATACGCAATATATCTTCAAATATCCTATTTCCCTCAACTGCCAATCTTTTTCTAGCTACATCAAGACTGGTCATTAAAATATATGAAGCACTTGTTGTTTGTGTCAAGTTTAATATAGTTTTAACAGTATTTTTATCAATCATACCTTCATTTAATAAAAGTACTGAACTCTGCGTTAGTGAACCTCCAGTTTTGTGTAAACTTACTGCTGCCATATCTGCTCCTAATTCCATAGCATCCTTAGGAAATTCTTCGTGAAATTTCAAATGAGCACCATGTGCCTCATCAACCAATACGCTCATTCCATTTTTATGAGCTATATCTATTATATTTTCAATTTCTGAAACAGCACCATAGTAAGTTGGATTTACTAAAAACACTGCTTTTGCATCAGGATTATTAATTATAGCTTCTTCAACATTTTTAGCAGTAACACCATTTGCTATACCTAATTCGTAATCAGTTTCTGGTTGTATATAGACTGGTATAGCTCCGCTCAGTATTAATCCATTAGTCGCAGATTTATGAGCATTTCTAGGTATTATAATTTTTTCACCCGGCTTACATACACTCATTATCATAGCTTGAACTCCAGAAGTTGTCCCGTTAACCAAAAAGAATGCACAATCAGCAAAATATGCCTCTGCCATTAGCTCTTCAGCCTCTTTAATTACACTAATAGGGTTACTAATATTATCAAGTGGTTTCATTGAATTCACGTCAATTCTCATCAATCGCTCACCAACAAACTCCGTGAATTCAGGCAATCCTTTACCATGTTTATGGCCCGGAACATCAAATGGTACAACATTTTTACTATCATATTTTTTTAAAGCCTCAAATAATGGAGCTATATTTTGATTTCCACTCAATTCCACTCACCTCTTTTATTTAATACTAAAAATTTGGTGGAGTAATTACCCATAAAACTTTTGCTTTACTCTTTCCTGAATTAGAAATAGTATGCACAAAATTAGCTTTATAATAAAAGCTATCTCCTTTTTTAGCTCTATATTTTCTACTCCCAATATGTATGAATACACTTCCAGATATTACATACCCAAACACTTCTCCTTCATGAGGTTGAATTTCTTTATACTGACCTTCTCTATCTAATTCTAAAAGAATTGGCTCCATTGCATTTTTTTGAGCATTAGGTATAATCCAATTCACAATGTATTTATTTTCACTATCTTCATTAACAAAAATATCATCTTTGGAAAACACTATTTTTTCTTCAACCTGTTCATTAAAAAAATCTCTCAAATTTGTTCCAAGGCTTTCTAAAATATCAACTAATGTAGCTATTGATGGGGATGTTAAATCCCTTTCAACCTGCGATATAAAACCTTTAGTAAGCTCACATCTATTAGCTAATTCTTCTTGAGTTAATCCGTTTTGAACTCTAAGTTGCCTTATCTTTGTACCGATTTTCAAAAAATCACCTCTATTATAATGTAATTAGCCATTAATAACAATTGTTTATAATTATAAAACTATATGTTTATAAAAACTAAACTCTAACTTGATTTATTATACTTCTTTTGTTTTATTAAATCAATATTTTTTTACACTTTATTTTAATGAAATTTTATTTTGTAATATATTTCATTTTTCAAAAAATTATTGACATTTTATTATTGTTGTAATAGAATTTAAAATTATTATGAAATGGAGGTAACTGCTTTGATTAAAGATTTAGTATACGTTATTCCAAAAGAAAAACATTCTGAAAAGGATATAAGGTCTATTTTAGAACGTCATAGTGAAATAAAATTTGTTTCTCTAGTTGGTGTTGATTTGTCTGGAAATGACACCGATGAAAAAATACCTATAAAAATATTTTTAGACGATATATATGCTTTCCTTAAAGGTGCAGTCCAAACAGATGGTTCATCAGTCGTTCTCCCTGGCATAGCTACACTAAATGATGCAAAATTGGATATGGTACCTGATGTAGATTGTAATTGGTTTATTGACTATAATTATGAAAATATTGACCCTAAAACAAATAATCCCATAGGCACGCTCAAAATACCTTGTTTTTTATATCATAACAACAATGCCGTAGATTCTAGGTCAATACTTAAAAATTCAATAAAATATTTCAAATCCAAATTACTACATTTGTTTAAAACTCATCCTCATTCACTCAAAGCTTTTAACATAAACTATGATGATATAGAAGATATCTCTCTAACTTCAGCAACAGAACTTGAATTTTGGGTTAAAACACCTAACGATGAAGCTCATGTAGAACAACTATCTACATCTCAGGTCTTGAAAGAACAGTACTGGACAAGAACAAAAGGCTCTGTTAGAACTGCACTTGAACAGTCATTGATACTCCTAGAAAACTATGGACTTGAACCTGAAATGGGTCATAAAGAAGTTGGCGGTGTTAAAGCTCAATTGGATAAATCAGGAATGCTTACACACATAATGGAACAACTTGAAATCGATTGGAAATATTCAAACGCTATTCAAGCTGCTGATAATGAACTATTTGTAAGAAACATAGTAAAAGAAACATTTAGAAGAAATGGATTGGATGTAACTTTCCTTGCAAAACCCATTAATAATGTAGCTGGAAGCGGCGAACATACTCATATAGGAGTTGCTGCAAAACTCAAAAATGGTAAAATAGTTAATTTATTCACTGCACCTAAAGACCAATATATGAGCATTATAGGATATGGTGCATTAATGGGAATACTTAAAAATTATGAAATAATAAATCCATTCATTTCTGCAACAAATGACTCCTTAAGAAGACTTAAGCCTGGATTTGAAGCACCAGTTTGTACAGTTACCTCAATAGGTTATTCGCCAGAAGTTCCTTCTAGGAATAGAACTGTACTCATTGGACTTATAAGAGATATGGAAAATACTCTAGCTTCAAGATTTGAATTAAGATCTCCTAATCCTCATACAAATACCTATTTGGTACTTGCTTCCATGTACATGTGCATGATAGATGGTATTAATTATGCTATTTCAAGTAACAAATCTGAAAATGACTTGCTAACTGAACTGTCAAAAAATTATGGTGAAAATGCTGATTATTTAGAAAAAAATAGAGCATACAGAAGTGAAAAAGATATTTTTGAAGATTTTACAGATGAAGAACGCACAAAACTATTCGGAAAAGCTCCTCAAACAGTTTTTGAAAATTTAAAATCACTTGACACTTTGCATGACAAATTAAATGTTTTAAAACAAGAAGATATATTTAATGAAAATATATTAAATAGCTATAAATTAGCAATACTAACTAGATGGATTACCGAGATTTCAAATAGAATTATAAATGACTATAGAGATGAAATCAGAAAATGTAAAATGCTTCATAATCCTGAAAAAGCAATTGATTTAGATGCAATAAACTGGCAAAAAATAGATACTCTAAGGCACTATATAATGAAGGATACTTATTCAAATAAAAGCCTATTTACCAGAATTAATGAAGCAATCGACTCAAGAGATTATGAACTTACTTCAATACTTCAAATAGAATTGGATAACAAAATGAACGAACTTAGACATCTTTATGATATATATGTCAAGAATCTTTTGCTTTAATATTTTTTATATGGGATATTTGATTATCATTGTGGTTACAATATGCTTGAGGTGATATTGTAATGCAATTATCCACTAAACTAGCCTATAATAAGCAAACTTTAAGCAAAAGGCTTCCTATAGGAAAAAGCTTTGACATAGTAGGAAGAGATTTTAATATTGGAAATATAAGTGCATATTTACTATTTATTGATGGATTTGTTAAAGATCAGATTTTGCTTTTTATTATTGAGAGGCTTCAAAATCTTAGTATAAACAAACTAAATTCTGAAGATATTAAAAAACTAATTCAAAAAGAAATTGCTTATATAGAAATAACAACATTCAACAATTTTGAAGATATGGAAACACCTCTTCTTTCAGGTGCTGTTGCACTATTTGTTGATACTCAGGATAAAGGAATAATTTTAGATGTTAGAGAATATCCTGTCAGAGGACCCCAGGAACCAGACCTTGAAAAAGTAACAAGGGGTCCTAGAGATGGGCTTGTAGAAACAATTATTTTTAATACAGCCTTAATAAGAAGGAGAGTTAGAGATCCAAATTTGATTTTTGAAATCACAAATGTTGGTACACAATCAAGAAGTGATGTAGCTATTGGTTATATAGATAACGTAGTTGACCATGAGCTATTAAAACAAATAAAAGATAAACTAAACAATATAAATGTGAATGCTTTGGTTATGGCAGAAAAAACATTAGCAGAACTATTAATTGATAAAAAGTGGTATAATCCTCTACCTCAAATTAGATTTACAGAACGTCCTGATGTTGTAGCTGCTCACCTTTATGAAGGTCATATTGCACTTATTGTAGATACATCACCAAGTGTAATGCTCTTGCCTGTTACAATATTTCATTTTACGCAGCATGCAGAAGATTACTATCAATATCCTATGGTGGGCACATATTTGAAATGGATTCGTTTTATAGCAATGTTTTTAGCTTTCATAATGACACCTTTATGGCTTTTTTTAGTATACAATGTAGATAAATTACCTTCTTTTTTACAGTTTATAGGGCCTAAAAAGTCAAGTTCAATACCACTATTACTTCAGTTTATAATATTAGAATTTGGCATTGATTTTTTAAGACTTGCTTCGATACACACTCCTAATGCATTAACTACACCAATGGGCATCATAGGAGGGCTGTTGCTTGGTAACTTAGCTGTTCAAGTAGGTTGGTTTGTTCCTGAAACAATTTTATATATGGCAATAGCTGGAATAGGAACATTTGCTTCACCATGCATAGAATTCGGTATGGCAATTAGAATGTTCAGATTATTCCTTCTTGTATTAACAGGTTTATTCAAAAATATAGGGTTTGTAACAGGTATTATCATAATCTCAATAATTGTATGTACAACTAAAACATTTGGCAAACACTCATATTTATGGCCTCTTATTCCTTTTGACAAATCAGCATTTTTAAATGTATTTTTAAGAAGACCTATACCTGAAATGTCTAAAAGAAAATCAACTAAGCAATGATTAAAACAATAATCTAAAAAAGAAAGGCTATTCACCTATTCACGAACAAATAGCCTTTCTTTTAATCATTTACAAGTGAATTAACCCTTTTGATTTTCATATTTCTATACCTTTCATTTTCTTTTGAAATTCCAAGTAAAACCCTCTCTGATTTTCTGTAAAACCATTAATATTGTTCCTAAAAAAAGAGGTATAATATAATAAAAAACTCTATATATCAGCAAAATAGCCAATGCCTGTTCTGATTTGATTCCCATAAGTTCTAATCCTAATATCGCAATGAAATCAAATGAACCCAACCCTGATGGAATAAGACTCAATATGCCTGCTGTTGCTGCAACACTAAAAATCCCTAATATCTGTTCAATTCTAATGTGACCTGCAATTAAAGTACTTATAAAGTAAAAAAAACTACCAGCTGTAAACCATTCTATAATAGATGCAAAAAAAAGATCAAACTTTAATCGAGGCGATGAATTTATGTTGTTAACTTTTGAAAATATTTTATTCTTTAAAAATGTAACCTTATTAATAAAAAAATATACAGGCATATATAATGAAAATATCACAAGCCCAATTGTAAGCCAACGATAGCGATTCAGTATTGGCTCAACATCAAAAACATGTACTATATCCAATAATGTCATAACAGATAATCCTGTTATGCATGCAGGAATTATTAGCAAATTAAAATAAGCTAGCTTTTTGGAATCAATATTTTCATCTTTATACATCATAGTTCTTAGTGTAGCTCCTGCTATTCCACCTAGCCCAACAGCATTATTAAATGTATTTGCTACCCAACCAACATTGAAAATTTTAAACATTGAAATTTCTTGTTTATACTCCCTCACAACTGCAAAGTCATACAATGACATTGTACTAACTGCAACTATACCACCTAAAAATAAAAACACTATGTTCGATATACTCATATTATGCAATATTTCAAAAGCTTCATTTATGTTAATGCTCTTTAACTGATGAATTCCTATTGTTAATATTAAAACTATTATAAAAATAGGCATAACCATTTTTATAATCTGTTTTTTATGTGTGCCACAAAAATGCCTTATGCTAGTAAATACCTTAAAAATCAATCTCATTACCTCCAAACATTTTCATTGTTTGATATATGTCATCGATATACATTTTAATTAATTTATAACATTTTATTATGTCAGATATAAACCATTATAACATATATATTTCATTTTTTAACAAAAAACTAAAACCTACTATATTGGAGTAAGTTTTAGTTTCCACAATATTAACATATTGTATTTTTATATTATCTAAATCATTTTTTCTACACACTTTATAACTTCTTCTACAATATACTTTGCATCATTCAAATCAAGTTTTGAATACAATGGGAGTGAAATCTCATTCTTGTATTGATTATATGCATTTGGATAATCATTTATTGAATATCCTATATTTTTATACAATGTAAACATTGGAAGAGGTGTAAAATGAACATTGGTTGCTATTCCTATTTCAGCAAGCCTTTGTATAACTAAATCTCTTTCGCTTTCACCAAATCCATTTATTCTAAGTGGATAGAGATGATATGATGTTTCATTATTCTCATTTTTATCAAATGGAATAGTAGCCCATTCTTTATTTTTTAAAGCTTCATTATATATGTTAAATATTAATTTGCGTTTTTCAAGAATGTCATCATATCTTTCAAGTTGAGCTAATCCAATTGCTGCATTTATATCTGTCATGTTGCATTTAAATCCATCTGTTATAACATCATATTTCCATGCTCCTGCTTTCATTTTAGATAATGCATCCTTCGACTGTCCATGGAGAGAAGTTATTTTAAGCTCTTTTTTGAGCTCTTCTTTACCTAAGAAATTATTATTATTAAATGTAATTGCTCCTCCTTCTGCAGTCGTTAAATTTTTTACAGCATGAAATGAAAAAATATGAAAATCAGCTTGACTTCCAACTCTTTCTCCTTTATACTTGGCTCCAAAAGCATGTGCTGAATCCGACATAAATATTATGTCTTCTCTTTTCTTATCCTTCAAAATTTTTCTTACAGCATCATAATCCACAGGAACACCAGCAAAGTCAACTGTTATTACTGCCTTCGTTTTTGGAGTAATAGCTTCACTAAGTTTTTCTAAATCAATCAAGAAACTATCTTTGTCAACATCCACAAATTTAGGCTTAATTCCTCTATGAAGTATTATATTTGATGTAGCTGTATATGTATATGGTGTTGTAATAATCTCATCTCCATGCGATATATTAAAAACTTTTAAAATCAATTCCATACCAGCAGTAGCACTTGAAAGAGCAACAACATTGTTGACATTTAAGTATTCACCCATTTTTTTTTCAAATTCTGATGTCTTAGGTCCTGTTGTAATCCATCCTGATTCTAATACATCCATTACCATTTTTTTCTCCAAATCTGTTATATCTGGTGGAGAAAAAGGTATCTTTTTTCCTGTCATTATATATACTTCCTTTCATACTCGACTTATAAATAATATTATATTAACAATATTATTTTGTGAACTACTTCGACCACAAGGGTACGAAGCTTCTTTATAGAAAGTTTGCTGTTTAAGTTTCCTCTAACAAAAGTTAGATAGCCTTATTTCTATGGGCGAGAACACTTGCCCTTATCCCTCATAACGTAAGCTAACTTGGGAATACATTAGGTTGCGATACCTTGTATATTTTACGCATAGAAGGATTACTCTATGCAACCTTACATATACAGTTATCAAAGAACTATAATACCAACGATTTAGTATTTGTGCCAGTGACCTAATCTTGCATAATGTATGTCAAACGTTGGTATGCCAACATCCATAATAGCAAAGGCTATCCCTTATTTTTCAAAGGGCAAATTAGCTACCTGCATACAGGTGTTAGGGTGACACTTATATTATAACAGTTTTCTTAAATAATAACCATATCGAATGGTTATTATTTAAAGTCCTTACATCCACAGGCACAAGGCACAGTGGTTTTACGGACTAAATTATAAAAAATGAGAATACAATGGGAAGTATTAATTTATATTTTTTCATTTGATGTCCCTCCTTCTATTGAATAAAAACAGCATCAATATTACCTGTTTTTATAGCTTCTAATACTTTACTTTTATCATTTTTGCTTAATTGTAACATATAACTATATCTCTTTAGAATACTATTAGTCTATATGTTTAATTCTACAAAAATTTTGAAAACCATTTTTAAAAATAAATATTTCAAGAAAAAATCATATTCACTAGCTCTAGAAATTATTAGATCAAAATTTTTAATTTATTCCATCTATTTTTTCAAATCCCTTACTAAAATCAGCATCCATTTTTTTTATTAATTTTCCATCTTTACTAAAATACCATATTCCACTTTTTGTCATTATACTTATAAGTTTATTATCATAATTCAAAGGAAATACTTTGCCTAATTTATATTTATGCTTTATATTTAAGCTTTCATCTAAAAAGTAAATCGTATCCCTGTCCATAAAAATTTTGTGATTACTGTGCCAAATAAATAAAGTATATTTAGGTTCTATTGTTACTTCTCCGGTAAGACTAACTACCCCATATAACTTTTTTTGCCTAAAAATAAAGCCACTTTTATCAAATCCATCAAAATATATCTCATCATACTTAGTTCCAATAATAAAATGTCCTTTTTTATCTATGATTCCTTCTTTTAAATTATTATTTGAATCATATTCTCCTACTATCGAATATCCTTCTTTAAATATGCTTGCCTTTTGAAAAGAAGGTTTTATAACCCATTTACCACTTTTATCCACATAACCCCATTTTCCTTTTAACTTTACTGCAGCTAAGCCCTGTGAAAATTTTTCTGCATCTTCAAAAGTAGGCCTAATAATCCACTTTCCACTTTTATTTATAAAACCACATTTTGCATTTACCCATACTGCAGCTAATCCTTCTGAAAATGATTGTATCTTCTGGAAAGTAGGTTTTATAATCCATTTGCCATTCTTGTCCACAAACCCCCATTTCCCGTTTTCTCTTACTGCAGCTAATCCTTCTCTAAATCCATAAGTAAATCCATACTTAGGTTCGATAACCCATTTCCCTGTTTTATCTATATAGCCCCATTTATTATCTATACGCATCAACCATAATCCATCATAAACCTCTACATACCGCCCTTCTACCCTACTTATTTTATTCTCATTTTTATCAATTAGATATCCATTATCATTATTATCTTTTACATAAGCTACCCCATTAATAAAGCTAGAAACTCTTTTATATTTAGGTTCTATAACCACCTGTCCATTCTTATTCATAAAACCATATCGAACTAACCCATCTGTATATGTACCATTTCCACCCTTGCTTATTATATATAATTCGCCATCTTCAATCGGTTTAATATTTTTACTGTTTTTACTTGAAATTATTACAACTCTTAATCCTACTATACATAATAGAACAAATATTAGAATTAATGTTATTATTTTTTTATTAATTGACATTTCTACTATTTCCTCCTGTTAAATAAGCGTATATCAATTTTATCTCTTTCGAAAATATATTCCCCATTCAATTCTACATCCACACAAAACATTACCAATAGAGTATTAATAATGACATTATACCATACAGTCCCTATTATTAACATCCTAAAAATACCAAAAAGAAGAGTTCCAGGCTACCGCCTTCATAATATAATAGGACGTTTCATTTCCTATTGGGTTTTTTCCATTTTTTACTTTTATTTCCCTTGTATATTTTACATGCTGAAGGAATTGCTCAGCACAACCTTATATATACAGTTGTCGAAGAACTCTCATACTACCGTTGTAATATTTGTGCCAGTAACCTAATCTTGCATAATTGGTATTTACAAGCTACATAGAATAGCTTGTAAATACTGGATTGATTCATCCACTGAGACAAGCAACGGAGGTTTTACGAGCTATTTCTATAAATAATAAAAAAGGAGTTATCGTACTAAATGATTAGTATTATAACTCCTTACTCTCTAAAGAAGCTTTGAATTATCTTACATATTTGCCTTTTAAAAAATAATAATCTTTCCATATGTAGTTTCCATTAATATCTATATAACCTTGAGTATTACCATTGATTCTAACATACGCCAATCCATCTTTAAAATCATCGGCATGATCAAATTGAAGATTAATTACTATTTCGCCCCTATTATTTATATAACCATATTGCTTAAATAGGGTTTCATCATTTCTTATACCTACTACCGCTAAACCATCTGAAAAATCACCTGCAAAATAATATTTTGGTTCTACTAATATATTACCATTATTATCTATATAACCAAAATTTAGTCCCCCATCTTTTTTATTTTTCCCTATAACAGCTATACCATTTGAAAAATCCTTTGCAAAGTCAAATTTAGCATCTATGACTATATTTCCATTCTTGTTTATATATCCTTCTTTATAAGCTTCATTTTCAAAAACGGCTAATCCCTCTGAAAAATTACTGACATTATGAAACTTAGGTTTAATAACAACATTACCTTTTTTATCTATAAACCCATATTTTTTTTCACTATCTTCATCGACAGCTATAGCAGCTAACCCCTCTGAAAACTTTTCTGCATCTATATATTTAAAATCTATTACTATATCACCTTTTTTATTTATATATCCGTATCTTTTAATACCTCCTTCTTTGATTGCAACAGATGCTAATCCCTCTGAAAAATCTTGTGCTTTATAAAATTGTGGTTTGATAACCATCTTTCCTTCTTTATTTATATACCCATACTTTTTTTTGCCGTCTTCTTCAACAGCTACAAATGCTAATCCCTCTGAAAAATTACCTGCATCAACATATTTAACTTCTGTTATTAGGTTCCCTTTTCTATTCACATAACCATAATAAAATTTAATATTCTCATTTATATTTCCAACTTTAGCTACGCCTTCTTTAAAATCTTCTGCAATACTAAACTGTGGTTTAATAACTTCTTTTGCTTTTCGATTTATAAATCCATATTTAATAGAATTTTTATCTTCAACAGCAAATGTTGCTAAATCCTCTTTAAAGTTACCCACTCCACAGAATTTAGGCTCAATAACTATATTGCCTTTTTTATCAATATACCCGTATTTTTTAATACCATCTTTCGTATCTTTAGATATAATAAATAAAGTCTTTTCTGATTTATTATTATTCGTTTTAGGAGAAGTTATATTGCTAGAATATGATATATTACTTGCTTTTTTACATCCTCCAAATAATGCAACAATTATAATCATTATCACCATTAAAAATATCTTGTTTAAATTCTTAACCATTATTTATCCACCTCATTTTCATATCATATACGCACAACTTTACTTTTTTAAACACACTAATACGATAGTCATTTCAACATCCTAAAAATACCAAAAGAAGAGTTCCAGGCTACCGCTCTCATAATAGTATGTCCAAGAATTGTGTTTTTTTGTATATAAACCTAAGACTTCTCCACACAACAATATTATTGTAAAATAATGTATTTTTTGGCACTTTCTATGGTTTCATTTTACTTGTAAAAAGGAAATAATTCAAGTGCTAATAGTTTTAAGTATTTTATATTTTGCAAATATTCTAAATTTGAAAAAATAAGTTGGCTATTTAATATTTCTTGTGTAGAAAAACTTTACAAATAAAAAATGCATTTGCTATTATTGTAGTGAGAACAGCAATAATACCCCAACAAAGGAGAAAGCAAATGCAATATAATTATATCAAAATTTCATTAGACTTACCAGAGTTTCATATTAAATGCAGAGATTTCGCATCAAAATTCCAGTTAAAAATTTGTTTTTACTAAAATTTATTTTTTTTACATTTACTTAAATAACTGGGAAGCCTGCAAACCGATAGGCCTTAAAAATAGTTACACCTCCCCCTACCCCAAGAAATTTTAATGATTAATTTCC
>NZ_LTBA01000009.1 GCF_001594005.1 Clostridium tepidiprofundi DSM 19306
CTGCGTTCCCAATTTGGGTACGCAGGTTATATTCCTTCTTTTTTTAATATATAAGTTGATTATATATCTTTTGAGTTTCCCGATTTAAAATCACTAAAACACTTACTATAAGTCAATTGAATATTAAGGTTTACATAGGTGGCGGAATTTTTACTGATACCTATTATAAAATGTGAAAGATTAAAGAATTTATTATTTTATTCTTAAATTTTAAAATCAGTCCACCAAAAAAACCACCGTAAAAGAGCAAAAATTAAATATATCAGAGTTATAACAAATGAAATACTATATTCAAAATACAGGTATATCAATACTTTATAGGATTGCAAATTTATCTAAGTTTATGTTAATGTGATATGGTTTATAATTCGTAATCAGTAGGTCAGGGGTTCAAATCCCCTCGGGAGCACCAAAGATTTATAAAATATTTAATATCAATGGTTCAGGCTGATTTTAGTCTGAGCCTTTTTTAGCTTTTAAAATTGTTTAAAGGTAAGAAATTAAACTACAAAGTTAATAAGAAAGCATAAGCAGATGAGCATGATTGATAAGCTGATTTAAGGTAGAGAATTATATGATCTAAAGCAAAGATTGTAATTTTTTCGTTATAATGTGGTAAAATTATAGTATACTAAATAAAAAAGGTGGAAAACAGATGGTTAAAAGAAAAATGAAAAATGTTGAAGATGCTGTTATGAAAAGTATTTTGGATGTTTTTAAAGAGGATGCACTGAAGTTTTTTGGAATAGATTCTAAAATAATAACTGCTGCAAGAACTGAATTAAAAGATTTGCAGATTAACACATCATTTATGGATTATACCTTTTTACTGGATGATGGTTCATTTATACACTTTGAATTTCAAACCACAAAAAATAGGCAAGATTTATCAAGATTTTTAGCATATGATGCTGTACTTCATTACAAAGAAAATAGACATGTTAATACAATTGTTGTGTATTCGTCAGGTATTAAGAATGCAAAAACAAGTATTGATCTAGGTTCTATTAAATATTCAGTTCAAGCATTCTATATGGATAGAATTGATGGTGATGAGCAGTATGAACATTTAAAAAATAAGATAGATCAGGGTGAAGCATTAACAAGACTGGATTTATTGGCATTGGTGTTTTTACCTATAATGCACAGTGAAAAAGATAAAAATGAACGTATTATAGAATCAATAAAATTGGCAAAAGAAATAAAAGATAAAGAAAATCAGATGAATTCATTGGCACTACTGTATGCCTTTTCAGAAAAATTTATTGATGATAAAAATATTGATAAGGTTAAGGAGGTTTTTAGAATGACTGAACTTGGAAAGTTGTTAAAAGAAGAAGGTATTGAAGAAGGCAGAAAACGAGAATTAGTAAGAACATCTATAAGATTACTAACAAAGAAATTTGGCATATTACCTGAGGATGTAAAGGAAAAATTAGAGAAGGCAGAAATAACGGAACTAGAAATAATAGTTGACAGTATATTAGATTTTAACAAGCTTGAAGAAGTAAATAAATATTTGAAGTAAGAAGTCTGTCAAGGGCTTCTTTTTTAGTGTGTATTATTTTAGTATTGCATTCGGTAATTAAATAGTATAAAATTAGTAGAAAAATAGTATTTTTTTATTTTGTTTGGACATATTATAAATAAAGGTGGTGAGCGTATCATGAAAGAATTAATCGATAAAGCCAATGAACGCTATTTTACTAAAAAAGAACTTAAATATAGAATACCTAGAGAAATTAATATTGATAAATTTTGGGGTAAGCTGCAGGAAGAGAGAAAGAAAACTGCTATTTATATTCCATTAAAAGATCAAAACGATAATTTTTTTTATTTTAATATAACTGATAATATAAAAAATAATATGTCCATCATTGAAGATACAGCAACAAGAGATATATTTAAATCAATGCCTTATGATGTAGAAATTTCTGTTATTGCAGATTCGTTAATTGATGAGGCATATAATTCTAGTGTAATTGAAGGAGCTTTTTCTACAAAAAAACGAACTAAAGAATTAGTAGAAAATGATTCAATTCCTAGAAATAAAAGTGAACAAATGATATTAAACAATTATTATGCATTGCAGTATATTTTAAATAATATAGATAATCCATTAAATGAAGAAATAATTTTGGATATTTATAGAATATTAACTAAAAATACATTAAATAAAGATGAAATAGTGGATAAATATAGAAATGATTTTGTTGGTGTATGGGATAGAAAACAAAATTGCTTTTCTTATAAAGCTCCACATCATAGTAAAGTGCAAGAATTAATGAATTCTTTATTATCATTTATTCATAATAATACTGATATTCATCCATTAATTAAAGCTTGTATTATACATTTTTATTTTGTATATATTCATCCATTTTTTGATGGTAATGGAAGAACTGCAAGGGCGATAAGTTACATGTATTTATTGCAAGAAGGATATGATTTTTTTAGATTTTTTTCTATTTCTAGTATGATAAAAGATGAAAGAAAAAAATATTATGAGGCAATAGAAAATACGGAAATATATGATAGTGATATGACTTATTTTGTTGATTATTATTTAACCATGATTGTTAAATCAATGAAAAATGTAATTGATAAATTTGAAAAAGAGTATGGAAAAAGATTAATAAGAGATATTTTGGATAAGGTGGGAATAACATTAAGCAAACGCCAATATAAGGTTATAAACTTTTTTATAGCTGCTAATAAGAATATAATCACAATTGATGAGTATAAAAAGAAAAACAAAATTTCTTATGAAACAGCAAGAACTGATTTAAACCAGCTTACATTATTAGGATTTTTTCAAAAAACTAAGATTGGGAAAAAATATGTTTATAAATTTAACAAAGTAAATGAAATAATTAAAAACATTCAAGCATATTATGGTGATTTTTATTAATTTATAATTTAGTCCGTAAAAACACTCTACCTTGTGCCTGTGGATGTAATGGTTTAAAATAATAACCATAAAAACCTTATAAAACAATATTTGATATAAATCAAAATTATAGTATAAAACTTGTATACTAAGTATAAAATCGTGTAAGATAAAAATAAAAAATGAGGTACTGTTACTAAACAAAACATCCAAAAACAAATAATCAAGGTACAGGGTGTTTATCAAAAGCTATCTAACATTGATGTTGATTGCATCACATATTGATAAGGAGGGAAAGTGCTATACTACTCAGGTGTAAATGCCAATATAATTTTGGTTCTTTCCATACTTAGTTGAATTTATTCTGTTTTGTTGTATAAAATTAAGCTAGTATTTAAATGCGCATAAATATTTGATAATTTTCAACTAACTTTGGAAAGAACCATTCTTGGATTTTCTCTTCATTGAAAACAATGTAAAAACTATAACCGTAATATATCCTAATACTGCAACTATTGATGATTCTATTCCAAATTTTCCTCCTGTCAAAATAAATGATTTTGATAATAATTTATATGAGAAAATAGCATGTTGATTATATGAAACATTGATATCTAATATGTTACCTATCATAATTACATTCCAAATTCCATGAACAATAGCACTACACCAAATTGAACCACTTTCATATACAATTAACGAAAACATGATGCCAACGCTTGTTCCTGCTACAAAAAGTAACAATATGTCAATTATATTCATATGCATTCCAATGGCATGTAGGAGTCCGAAAATAATGGAAGGAATAATTATGGCAATCACTTTTCCCCATCGTTTTTCCAAGGCTTCCATTATTAAACCTCTAAAGACCATTTCCTCAGTTACACCAGCGCCCAAACCAGTGGTAAAAATAGCACGTATCACTATATTTACTAAATGTGCAGTATTCATATTATTCTTTACTAATTCGCCCGAAGTACACAATAATACTGATGAAACTATAACAGGCAATAAAATAGCACATAAAATCCAACGAATTTTGATTTTAGACTTGTTAATATGACATTCTTTTAAAGAAATATGTAATAGCTTATTACAAGACAATTTAATCAAATTATATGAAATTGAAACATAAGATACTCCGAATAGAATTGCTTTTATCCCGGTAGGCAATGGTAAAGCATATACAAGGTTGCTTATTCCCTGTGCCAATACTAATATTAAAATTCCTAAAAATATAGCTAATATTGCTTTTTTTGTAGTGAAAATTTCTTTATCCATGTCTATCCCCCTTTTTAATTAATGTGTAAAATTTCACCTTAAAATGTTCTATTATAACATATTTTCCTTAATAATACGTCTTTAATGCAACATTAATTATATCACATTTTCTATATTTATATAAATTATTTCATATAATTACACGTAAAAAAGATAACTTTTGGATTTATTCAGCGTTCGTTATATATCAAGGTGTTAAAGCTATTTAATACGGGGGTATTTTTTGCATAGGGACACATTTTTAGGGTAATATTTGGATTGGGTATTAAAAGTAACATAACAGAAAATTAATGTAATTTATTTCAAGGTTACATTTATGTATAATTATGTTAAATATCAATTGATAAATTATAAGTAAAATGGTATAATTTAAAATTAATGATAGCATTTTAAAATTTACTTGTTGTTTTTGTTAAATTGACTAACAATGTAACAGAAGGTTAGCAAAATGAACGAAATAAAGAAATTTTTTCAAATTTCTAAATTTTTGAACAATGAAGAGATGATGATACTAAAGACAAAAACATTTGAATAACGGAAGAAGTAATTCGGGAGGAAACTATTGTAAAGATATTTGTTAATAGTATATGATGTTTATAATTTGATTTTAGAATAAGCCCATAATATAGATTAATTATGGACTTATTTTATCGATTCTATAAGATTTCCATTTCTATAAGTGGGAGATTGAAGCGTTTTGCTTCAGGTGGAATAGAGTCTCCATCTGAAGTACCGATGTTTTGCTTTAGTAAAACGAGTTCACTAAAATTCATGTATGTGCTATATAGGAGGGAATATATGTCATATATTAATATAAAAAAATTAGAAAAAGTTTATCATGTTAGGGGTACTTCAGAAAAGATTACGGCTATAAAAGGAATTGATTTAAGTATAGAAAAAGGTGAAATTGTTGGTTTAGTAGGATTAAATGGTGCTGGTAAGACGACTTTAATAAAGATGGTATGTGGCATAATAAAACCTACGGCAGGTGAAATTACAATAGGTAAGTATATTCCTTACGATAGAAAACGAGAATTCTTAAGAAGTATAGGGTTAGTTATGGGTCAAAGGACACAATTATGGTGGGATATAAATCCACTTAATAGTTTTAAAATAGAAAAAGAAATTTATAAGATTTCTGATATAGATTATAATAACAGGATAGAGTATATGACTTCATTATTGGATATAAAAGATAAATTACATACACCTGTAAGACAATTGTCACTTGGACAAAGAATGAAAATGGAATTAGTCCTTTGTTTAATACATAAACCTTCTTTATTGTTATTAGATGAACCAACTATTGGACTTGATATAATGAGTCAAGTAAGTTTGAGAAAATTTATATATGAATATAACAAAAAAATGGGAAATACTGTACTTATAACAAGTCATAATATGAAAGATATAGATGAAATTTGTGATAGGCTTATATTGCTAGATAAAGGCAAAATAATATTTAACGCTCCCAAATATAAACTTTATGAAAAATATAAAGATATAAATATATTGTGCATAAAAACAAATAAAAAAATAGATACATGTGGATATAAATTTATAACAAATGAAGATTATAAAAGTCAAATTATAGTAGAAAAAAGTTGCGTGGAAAAATGTATTTCTGATCTTAAGAAAAAAAATAAAATAGATAAGTATTCTATAAATGACGTAAATCTAGAAATTATTATTAGAATGATATATGGAGATTCTTTTAATCAGGATGGTGTTAAACATGAAGACATTTAAAGGAATTTTACTAAATACTTTTATAGAAAGAAAAATATATATGTTTAATACAGTTATGTCCGTATTATTAGGATTTATTCCTGTATTAGTAATGATATTTCTATGGAATGCAATATATAAAAGTGGACTAAAGATAGATGATTTTAATAAAAATAGCATAATAACATATTTCTTTTTGGTATATATAGTGTCTAATATTACAGAAGCATCTAATATAGCTAGAAAAATTAGTGGAGACATACGAAGTGGAGCTATAAATAATATATTGATAAAACCTATTAATCATTTAAAATATACTTTTTTATTATATTTGTCAGATAAAATAATTGATACAATAATAACAATTATTCCATCAATTGTTTTTGCTTTTCTTGCTAGAAAATATATAACAATAAATTTACATAAAATGGTACCGTTTTTGTTGGCTCTAATAATAGGGTGTATACTTAACTTTTTAATATATTATATAATTGGACTAAGTTCTTTCTGGAGTATAAATAATGGAGGTATAATACAACTATGGAATAATTTAATAGCAATAGTATCAGGAAATAAGTTTCCTATATCATTTTTACCTATATTTTTTCAGAAAATACTTATATTATTACCGTTTGAATATACGGTGTATTTGCCTATATCTATATTATTAGGGAAAACATTAAGTGTTACTACAATTATGATAGAATTTTGTTGGATAATAGTAATGTATATATTATCAAAAATAATATGGAAGAAAGGGGTAGCATTAAATGAAGGAGTTGGTATGTAATGGTATATAATAGGCTATTAAAAACTAATTTCTATCGTGAAATGACATATAAAAGTAATTTTTTTACATTTATGATTGTAAACCTTGTAGGATATTTAGGAGATGTTTTATTTTACATATTGATATATAATTTTGTGGATTGCATAAATGGGTGGACAAAATATCATATGTTAGGGTTAATTGCAACAGTTTGGATAATAGATAGTCTAAATGGGGGTATGTTTCATATGAATGTACTTAGAATTCCAAGGTATGTACAGACATATGATTTAGATTTTATGCTTATTAAGCCAATAAACTCAAGATGGTATATGTCAATGAAATTTGTGAGTTACGGATTATTATTGGGTGTTCCTTTTGGTTCAGCACTTTTAATATATAGTATGGTGAAGGTAGGAATAAGGATATCTGTGTTTAAGATAATCTTATATGTGATAGCTTTGTTTTCAGGAACTTTAATTATGCATAATATATTTTTTATGATTACTATTTTATCTATAAAACATGTTAAAGTAAATGCATTAATGAGCGTTTTTTGGAGCATATTAGAGGTTGGTAAATATCCTGAATTTATATATCCATCAAAAATTAGAAAGATTTTTGTGTTTATAGTTCCGGCTATAGTTATATATAATTATCCAATAAATATACTTGTAAATGAATTTAATATACTAAACGTGTGTATACTATTTAGTATAGCAATTTTATTTACACTTATTACCCAATTTACGTGGAAGTATTTCTTAAAATATTATTACAAATAGAAAATGGTAATATATTATATAAATAATCATAAATATAATAATGAAGTATACTAAAAGACAGCTATGCACTATAAAATTGTAATGATATTCTTGAAAAACGGTTTAATTTAATGTATACTGAATATAGTGTATTGTTTTTAATTAATAATATATGCTAATTGATAAAAAATAAACAAATTAATATGATTATAAACTAAGGTTGAGAAGAGAGAGCCGCATTAATTTCAAGTATTATGACTTGAGTTATGTGGTTTTTTGTTTTTATGCCAGATGAAAATTCAGAAAATTATGAAAAAGATGATAAAAAATTAACAATGTTAAAGTAATAATTAAAATATAATGAAATAAATTTATCATGATTAATTAATTTTTATGGGGGGAGAATATATGGGAAAGTATATCATGGCATTAGATCAAGGAACTACTAGTTCAAGATGTATTCTATTCAATAAAAAAGGAGAAATAGTAAGTGTTGCTCAGAAAGAATTTAAGCAGATTTATCCTAAGGCTGGCTGGGTAGAACATGATCCTATGGAAATATGGTCTTCACAGTTTAGTGTTGCAGCTGAAGCAGTAGCCAAAATACATGCTTCTGCAAATGATATAGCTGGTATAGGCATCACGAATCAAAGAGAAACAACTATTGTTTGGGATAAGACAACGGGTAAACCTGTATATAATGCTATTGTATGGCAATGCAGAAGAACTGCATCTATGTGTGATGAATTGAGAGAAAGGGGACTTGCTGAAACTATTAGAGAAAAAACTGGTTTGATATTAGATGCTTATTTTTCAGGCACAAAGATAAAATGGATTTTGGATAATGTAGATGGTGCGAGAGAAAAAGCAGAAAAAGGTGAGCTTTTATTTGGAAATGTAGATTCATGGCTTATATGGAATTTGACAAAAGGTAAGGTTCATATAACTGACTATACAAATGCATCAAGAACAATGTTATTTAATATTCATGATTTAAGATGGGATGATGAATTATTAGAGGCTTTAGATATACCTAAGTCAATGCTTCCAGAGGTTAAACCATCTAGTCACATATATGGTAACACTGATAAAGTTTTATTTGGTGCTGAGATTCCAATAGCAGGTATAGCAGGGGATCAACAGGCTGCTTTGTTTGGTCAAACATGTTTTGCACCGGGTACTGCTAAGAATACTTATGGAACTGGTTGCTTTATGCTAATGAATACAGGTGAAAAGCCTATAATGTCTAAAAAAGGTCTTTTAACTACTATTGCATGGGGTGTTGATGGTAAAGTAGAATATGCACTTGAAGGAAGTGTTTTTATAGCAGGGGCAGCTATTCAATGGTTAAGAGATGAATTAAGAATGATAAAAAATGCAGCTGAATCTGAAAAATATGCTACTGCGGTAGAAGATACTAATGGAGTATATATGGTTCCAGCATTTGTAGGACTAGGAGCACCTTATTGGGATCAATATGCTAGAGGCACAATTGTTGGACTTACTAGAGGAGCTAAAAAGGAGCATTTAATAAGAGCAACATTAGAATCACTAGCATTCCAAACATATGATGTATTGAAAGCTATGCAAGAAGATTCAGGAATTGAGCTCAAAAAATTAAAAGTTGACGGGGGAGCATGTGCTAATAATTTCTTAATGCAGTTCCAATCTGATGTATTAGGTGTACAGGTTGATAGACCAAAAGTCATTGAAACTACTGCGCTTGGTGCTGCATATCTAGCAGGACTTGCAGTTGGATATTGGAAAGATAAAGAGGAAATAGAAAAGAATTGGGAAATAGATAAGTCGTTTGAGAGTCAAATAGATTCTGATAAGAGAGAAGAATTGTTGAATGGATGGCATAAAGCTATTGAAAGATCTAAAGCGTGGTATGAAGAATAATCGGCATAAGAGTATTCAAATGAGCATCAGATATTAAAGAAATGAAAGTGAACTCGTGTTTAGCTAAAGCAAAACATAGGGACTTTGGGTGGAAAATCTATTTTGACTAAAGTAAAAGGCTTCAATCTCCTAATTATAGAAGTAGGAGATTGAAGAAATGATGAAATATTTAAATTAGCATTAAATATTTAAAAATGCAAATAAATTTGAGGGGGAAAGAGTATGTCAGAGTATTTGGCTGAGTATTTAGGTACTTTAATGTTGGTATTATTAGGGGACGGAGTAGTAGCAAATGTTGTTCTTAATAAAACAAAAGGCCAGAATTCAGGGTGGATTGTAATTACAACTGGTTGGGCTTTGGCAGTTGCAATACCTGTTTTCATTTTTGGTCCAATAAGTGGAGCACATATAAATCCAGCAGTTACAATAGCTATGGCATCAATAGGAAATTTTGCATGGAGTAAAGTGCCAGGATTTATTGCTGCTCAGATGGCAGGAGCATTTACAGGAGCAATACTTGTATGGTTGCATTATAGACCTCACTTTGATGCTACTCCTGATAAGGCTGCTAAATTAGGAGTATTTTGTACAGCACCGGCAATTCGTGACTGGAGCTCAAATATGATAGGTGAATTTATAGGGACTTTTGTATTGGTTTTTGGTATACTAGGAGTAGCAAATACTAAAATGGCAGGTGGAATATCTCCACTTGTAGTAGGAGCAATTGTTTTTGTAGTTGGATTAACACTGGGAGGAACAACAGGATATGCTATCAATCCAGCCAGAGACTTGGGTCCACGTTTAGCTCATGCTGTTTTACCTATAAAAGATAAAGGAAGTTCAGACTGGGGATATTCATGGCTCCCAGTTGTAATGCCTATTCTTGGAGGACTTGTAGGAGCATTAATTTATAACATTATTTTCTAAAAATCAGAAATTAGGCGAGAATAAGAGAGCCATAGCATAAGGGAATAATTCCTTAATGTTATGGCTTTTTTGCATATAAGGAGGTATAATATGTACGATATTACAATTATTGGGACAGGAGTTATTGGATGTAACATAGCAAGGGAGCTTTCAAGGTACAATCTAAATATATGTGTACTAGAAAGAAATTCAGATATTGCAGAAGGGACAACTAAAGCAAATAGTGCCATAATTCATGCGGGTCATGATGCCGAGCCGGGTACGTTGAAAGGAAAATTAAATGCTAGAGGTAATAGTATGTTCGATAAATTGTCTAAAGAATTAGATTTCCCTTTTAAGAGAAATGGTTCTCTTGTTTTATGTTTTGATGAAAATGAAAAAGATAAGCTTTTAGAACTTAAAGAAAGAGGAGAAAAAAATGGAGTTCCTGGTTTGGAAATTTTGGAAAAGGAACAAGTATTAAAAAGAGAGCCTTACTTATCAGAAAAAGTTGTTGCAGCTCTTTATGCACCAACTGGAGGAATTGTGTGTCCATATGAAATGACAATTGCTTTAGCAGAAAATGCTTATACAAATGGTGTAGAATTTTATTTTAATACTTTTGTTAATGATATAGAGAAAAAGAATGATTATTTTATAGTTAAAACAAAGAACAAATATATTGAAACTAAGATTGTAATAAATGCTGCGGGTTTATATGCAGATAAAATAAATAATATGGTTAGTGAAAATAAAATTAATATAATTCCACGTAGAGGAGAATATTGCTTATTTGATAAGTCGGTTGGTAATATGGCTAAATGTACATTATTTCAGTTACCTACTGAATTAGGTAAGGGCGTACTAGTAACTCCTACTGTGGATGGAAATTTGTTAATTGGACCTAATAGAATAGAAATTGGTGATAAAGAAGATGTAGCAACTACTCAAGAAGGAATAAGCGAAATTTTAAATAAAGCTAAGCTAACTTTAAAAGAAATTCCAATGAGGCAGCTTATAACTTCCTTTGCAGGACTTAGAGCACATTCTTCGGAAGATGATTTTATAATTGGGGAAGCAGAAGATGCTAAAAACTTTATTAATGTTGCTGGAATTGAATCACCGGGATTATCAAGTGCACCTGCTATTGCTGAAATGGTGGTTAATATTGTTAAAGATAAATTAAATCCAGAATTGAATAAGAAATTCAATCCAATAAGAAAAGGAATACCAAAATTTAGAGAAATGAGCAATGAAGAAAGGAAAGAATTAATAAATCAAGATGCATCATATGGAAGAATAATATGTAGATGTGAAACGGTTACAGAGGGTGAAATAATCAATGCTATAAAAAGACCACTTGGAGCAAGAACATTAGATGGAGTAAAAAGAAGAACAAGGGCAGGAATGGGAAGATGTCAATCAGGTTTTTGCTCAACGAAAATAGCCGATATACTTTCAAGAGAATTAAATATTTCTAGAATGGATATTGTCAAAAACGAACAAGAATCAAAAATTTTAATAGGGAAGAATAAGACATTATAATATTAGAATGGAGGAAGCTGTTATGCTTAATTATGATATTGTAATCATAGGTGGTGGTCCTGCGGGTCTTGCAGCTGCTATAAAGGCAAAAGAAGATGGAGTAGATAATATATTAATATTGGAAAGAGATAATGTTTTAGGTGGAATTCTTAATCAATGCATACACAATGGATTTGGGCTTCATACATTCAAGGAGGAGTTAACAGGACCTGAATATGCTCAAAGATTTATTGATAAAGTAATTGATATGGAAATACCATACAAGTTAAATACAATGGTAATAAATATAAATTCAGATAAAACAATAATTGCTGTAAATGAAGAAGAAGGATTATTAGAAATCAAAGCAAAAGCAATAATACTAGCTATGGGATGTAGAGAAAGGCCTAGAGGTGCTATTAATATACCAGGAGATAGGGGAGCTGGAATATTCACAGCAGGAACAGCTCAAAAATTTGTTAATATAGATGGATTAATGCCAGGACGTGAAGTAGTTGTGCTCGGTTCTGGAGATATTGGTCTTATTATGGCTAGAAGAATGACATTAGAGGGGGCAAAAGTAAAAGCTGTTGTAGAATTGATGCCATATTCTAGTGGACTAAAAAGGAATATTGTGCAGTGTTTAGATGATTTTAATATTCCATTAAAATTTTCTCATACTGTAATAAATATAAAAGGTAAGTATAGAGTAGAGGGTGTAACCATAGCTAAAGTTGATGAAAATAGAAAACCAATAAAGGGTACTGAAGAATATATAAAATGCGATACACTTTTGCTTTCTGTGGGTCTTATTCCAGAAAACGAGTTATCTAGAAATGCAGGTATTATGCTATCAAATATCACAGGAGGACCTATTGTTAATGAAAGTTTACAAACAAATGTAGAGGGTGTATTTGCATGTGGAAATGTTTTGCATGTACATGATTTAGTTGACTTTGTAACAATTGAAAGCTATAATGCTGGGAAAAGTGCGGCAAAATATGTTAAAGGTCAAAGATTCTCTAATGAAGGTAGCATAAAAATCGAAGCTAAAGATGGAGTTAGATACACTGTACCTAAAAGCATCAATATTGACAATGTAGAAAAAATGGTTGAATTGAGATTTAGAGTTTCAGATGTATATAAAGATAGCTATGTTTCAGTATACTTTGATGATGTTAGAGAAATTTATAAAAAGAAAAAAATACTTACTCCAGGTGAAATGGAAACGGTTATTATTACGAATGAAATGCTAAAGAAATATACGGATACTAGAAAAATTACAGTTAGAATAGAATAATTGTATTCTTGGAGGTGATAAAATTGAGTAATAAGGTAGAATTAACATGTATAGGTTGTCCAATAGGATGCCAGTTAGAAGTAGAAATAGAAGATAAAAAAATTATAAAAGTAAAAGGAAATTCATGTATAAGAGGAGAAATATATGCTAAGAAGGAATGTACTAATCCTACAAGAATAGTTACATCTTCGGTGTGTGTTGAGAATGGAGTTATTGATGTAGTTTCTGTTAAAACTGAAAAAGATGTACCTAAAAACAAGATTTTTAAAGTTGTTGATGAATTAAAAGATGTTGCAGTTAAAGCACCAGTAAAGATAGGGGAAATTATTGTGGAAAATGTTGCTAATACTGGTGTGAATATTGTAGCAACTAAAAATGTTGAGGCAAGGTGACGCTGAAAGAAGGAGTGTAGCTATAGTGAATTTAAAAGACATGATTGTAGAAAATCCAGTAATTGCAGCAATTAGAAATGATGAAGAATTAGAAAAAGTGTTATCTAGTGATGTATCAATTGTTTTTATTCTTTATGGAACTATAACAAATGTATCGGATATATGTAATAAGTTAAAGTATAAAGGTAAAATTATTTTTATTCATATTGATTTTATAGATGGTATAAAAGCAAATGCAGCGAGCATTAAGTTTTTAAAAGATAGCTTGCCAGTCGATGGTATTATAACAACCAAAGCGTCAAGCATAAAATATGTTAAGCAAAATGGTTTGTATGCAATACAGAGAATATTTCTTATAGATACGCTTTCGGTCGAAACAGGAATAAAAAGTGTTTATGAAACAAAACCGGATGCAATTGAAATAATGCCTGGTATTGCAAGCGATGCTATTAAGGATATAAAAAACAATGTTAGAATACCTATTATTGCTGGTGGTCTTGTAAAAACAAAAAAAGATGTAATTAATGCTCTTTCATCTGGGGCAGTTGCAGTTTCAACGTCAAAATCAGTATTGTGGGATTTATAAAAGGTATAAGGTATTTTCAAAAAAATAAGGCATTTGAAAGAAAATAACAAGTCAAAGATGCGAAGTATATTTTGTGAACTGTTATTTTCTTAAATGCCTAATATTTGAGAATAATTATTTGTGATAAAAGCTATATTTAGTAATAATATATAGCTTTTATTTTTTTTAGCTTATAATGTATGAAAAAAATGTTGAAATAGATAATATATTGTAGTAATATATTCGTATGATTTGACGTGGTATAGAAAACTATATATTAATGTATACTTATAATATGGTTAAGAAAGATAAATGAAATCGATATATTTAAGGAGGCAAGTAAATGGCCGTTAGAATAATTACAGATAGCACATCGTATCTTCCAGAAAGCCAAATTAAAAAATATGACATAATAATATCTTCATTAAGTGTTGTATTTGAAAATGAAAGTATTAAGGAGATTGACATAGATAATAGTTCCTTTTATGAGAGACTGGAAAACAGTACAACCATACCTAAATCTTCTCAGCCCTCAATCAGTGAACTTTATGATATTTTCGAGAAAGAAGTGAAAGCAAAGAATGATATAGTTGGAATATTTATATCTTCTGAAATGAGTGGTACATATTCTTCAGCTTGTATGGTAAAGAATATGATATTAGATGAATATCCAGATGCATCTATTGAAATTGTTGATTCAAGGTCAAATTGCATGCAACTTGGTTATACAGTTATATCTGCAGCTAAAGCGGCGCAAGAAGGAAAAAATATTAGTGAAGTTGTTTGTATTGCACAAAAAACAATAAGAAGCAGTAAGTTCCTTTTTATTCCAAATACATTAGAATATTTAAAAAAGGGTGGTAGAATAGGGAATGCAAGTGCGTTAATAGGTTCTTTATTGAAGATAAAACCAATATTAACTGTATCAAAAGGTAAAACAGATATTGTTACCAAAGTGAGAACAAAAAAGAAAGCCCTTCAGACAATAATAGATATATTTATTAAAGACGGCAAAGAGTATGGTTTAGAAAAGGTAATAGTGCATCATATTAATGATAGAGAAGGTGCAATGGAATTTGCAGATCAAATCAAAAAAATAATTGGGAAACAGGTTCAGATAAGTAATATAGGCCCTGTTATTGGAGCACATGTTGGACCAGGTGCATTAGGAATAGTGTATTGTACAAACAATGAAATGGTATAAATAATGATATGATAATTTTTGAATAATATAGACCCTCATATTTTATTGTGAGGGTCTATATACATATATTAACCAAATAATGCATAATTTAACTTAGAATTTATGAGAGTAATTTGTTGAAGCTAGTTATTAAAAAGGTATATAATGAATAGGTATGATATAGTACATTACAAGCAGAGGGGGAACAGATTTTGACGAAAAAAAAGAAAGGTGCTTTGGTGGTATCTGTAATAATAATTGTTGTACTGATTTCAGGTTTTTTATATGCTTTTTATTCTTACGAAAAGTATAGTCATGTCATCAAAAAAAATAATATAAAATTAAAAGGTGATATTAACACAAAATCGGATGAAAAAGGTGATGAAAATTCTAAAAAAGAAAAAGATAAATATAAAGAAATTGATGGTATATCAAATATTCTACTGGTAGGTATTGATGCAAGAACGCTTAATGAACCTTCAAGATCAGATGCAATAATGATTTTAACATTAGATAATGTACATAAAAAAATAAAACTAACATCGATAATGAGGGACACATATGTAGAAATACCTAAGCATGGAGAGCAAAAAATAACACATGCTTTTGCCTATGGAGGAATAGATTTATTAAAGGACACTATTGAAAGGAATTTTAAAATTAAAATTGATAACTTTGCAATTATTAATTTTGATGGATTTAAGGAATTGATAGATAGTATTGGCGGCTTAGAGATTAATGTAAAAGATAGTGAATTAAGAGAATTAAACAGATGTATATTGTTAGAAATACAAGATAATCCAAAGTTAAAATTAAAAGACGCACACTATTTAAAGAAATCTGGCTTGCAACTTTTAAATGGGCAACAAGTACTTGCATATTCAAGAATGAGGCATATAGGAAATGGATGCTATGATAGATCTAAAAGACAGAGATATGTTGTTAATTTAATTGCTGATAAATTAAGGGATACTTCATTGCTCAAATATCCAACTGTTGCTCAAAAATTGCTTAAATGTGTAAGAACTGATCTGCAGTTTACTGAGGCACTAAATGTTGCATATACGGCATATAAAATAGGAGATTTTAACATAGAACAATTGCAAATACCAGCTGATAAGTTAAGTTATGGGCGAATTTATAAGGATAAAGGATGGGTATTGCTAATAGATAAGGAACAAAATACTGATGTTCTTCATAAATTTATTTTCGATGATATTAAGTATGATCCTTCGAAATATAGGACTTTTATATATAGTAAATCAAAATATTATTATAAGCCACCAGTGGAAAAGAAAAAGATTGATGAAGATAAAAAACAGGATAATACAGATAAAAATGATGCGGGCAAACAAAAAGATGTTAATAATCAAGATATTAATAATCAAAACGATACAGACAAATCAAAAGAAAATAATGAAAAAGATACTATAGATAATTCTAAACATAATAATAAACAAGAAGATAATATTAAGAATGATGATTCTACTAATAGTGAAACAAAAGATGAACAAGATAATCAAAACAAATTAAATGATAATGATAAGCAAACAAAACAAACAGAAGAAGATGATCAAACGGAAGAAAATAAACAAACTGATCAAGATAAACAAACAGAGCAAGATAATCAAAACACTGAACAAAATAAGAATAAGAATAGCCAAAACGATAAAAGCAATGATAATGCAAAAAATAAAGATAAGCAAAGTGATATAGTAGATTTAGATGATAAAAGTTTTTATGAAGATGCTACTTCGAATGATAAAGTAAATACTAAAGCTAGTAGTGATAATAATACGGATGAAAAATCAAGCGATAAACAATAGTTTATCTTAAGGAGTTGGTTACGAAAAGGAGAGATATAAGTGTCTAAAAGTAAAAAGATTATTTTAGGAATAATAATAGCATGTATTACGGCAGTCGTGTTTGCAGGGGTTTCTTACTATTCTTATGTTTATTATTCCTATAAGAAAACTAGTTATGTTGAGGAAAAAGAACAAAATCAAAGTAACGACAATGAAAACAATAAAGAGATAAATAATAGAGATAAAAAAGTAGATAATAGCAATGAAAATGACAATAAAGAGAGCAATAAAAATAATGATAAAGAAGAATTAAAATATAAAGAGGTTGAAGGAATAACAAATATATTGTTAGTTGGGACAGATGCTAGAGATTATACTAAAAAGTCAAGAGCAGATACTATAATGATTTTAACAATAGATGATATTCACAAAAAAATAAAATTAACTTCCATAATGAGGGATACATATGTATCAATTCCGGGGCATGGTGAACAAAAAATAAATCACTCATTTGCATACGGCAAAGCATCGTTGTTAATGAAGACTATAGAATCGAATTTCAATATTAAGTTGGATAAATATGCTGTAATAAATTTCTTTGGATTTAAAGATTTAGTAGATACGATAGGTGGATTAGATATAAATGTAAGTGAAGCTGAAAGGAAAGAATTAAACAGATGTATAATAGGATTAGAAAATTATAAAAAGGATTTCTTTGGAGAGAAACCTCACTACTTAAAAAAATCTGGTTTGCAGCATTTGGATGGACAACAGGTTTTAGCGTATGCTAGAATGAGGCACATAGAAAGAGGTTGCTATTCAAGAGATGAAAGGCAAAGAAAAGTTGTTAATATGATTGCTAAAAAATTAAAAAATATATCTATACTAAAATATCCTGAAGTGCTTTCAAAATTATTTCCTTGTGTTAAGACTAATATAGAATTTACTGAGGCACTCAATTTAGGATATACTATATACAAAATAGGAGATTTGAACATAAAACAACTTCAAGTTCCAGCAACAAAATTAAGTCATGGAATGATATATAAGAATAAAGGATGGGTTTTACTTATAGATAAAACTCAAAATACAAATATGATTCATAACTTTATTTTCAAAGATATTCCCTATGATGCTTCTAAATATAAAATGTTTGACTATGTTAAATCAAGATATTATTATAAACCTCAAATTAAGGATAATAGCAAGAAAATATCAACCAAAATTAATGACAGTATTACTGATAATACGAGTGGCAAGAGTATTATTAAAGATAGTAAAAAGAATAGTAAAAAGGATGATAAAAAAGATAACGATATTAGGAATGCCAATAAGACTGATAACAAAAATGATAATAAAACTGATGAAAAAATCAATAATAAAGATAAAAACGATACTGTGTTTGATTTGGATGATAAAGAATTTTATACCAATGGTGTCCAAAATAATAGTGATACCAATAATGGAAATGAGCTAATAAATGATAAAAATGATAAAAATGATAAAAAAAATACCGAGGACACAAAAAACCCTGATTAATCAGGGTTTTTTGTGTGTAAATATAAGAATCTGTTAATCACTATTATAAATATACCTATAAATAGGAATAAAGCATAAATAGAGTACTTATCAGCTATATATCCAAACAAAGGAGCTAAAACAATAGAAAAAAGGGATTTCAACTGACTGTCAACTGACATAACTGTTGCTCTTTCATGCTTGCTCATATTATCACCACATACAGCAACAACTAAAGGCCTTCTAGCATCTTTTAGAAGGTATAGAATGAAGAAAATAATGATGATTATAATAGTAAAATTGTTTTTAATTGCAGCAAATAATGCAAAACAAGCAATTCCCATTATATCGAAAAAAATGTTCATTAATTTACTAGAGTTATATTTATTATTCAGTCTATAAACATTTCTTGAAGCTATTGAGCTAAATATATAAAATACACCATATATTATTCCAAGATAAATTTTCATAATAGCATCTTTATTAAAATCATTAAAATATGAAATAGTAAATACAAGTAAAGTGGATTTTAAAATAGGCTGTATATAATCCTTTATAGTTTTAAATATTCCATTATATAATGATGAACTTAAAAGAACTTTAGTCAATAATTTATTGGTAAAAATGCTCTTTAGCTGAATAGGAATTTGCTTTAAAAATTCAGCAATACTTAAGCTGGTTTTACGTCTTTCATCTAAGCTATTTGGGTATGACCAAATTAATAAGAAATCAAGAATGTACGGTACAATGCAAAGCAAAAATATCCATCTTATTGTGGGAAGATTCAAAACAAAAATTATTGATAAAAATGCTGATATAGAAGAACCAATTAGAGAAAATGAGCGAGTTCTACCATATACAAATGTTTTATACTCAAACCATTCTTTTTGTTCTAAGTATGAGTAAATCATTGCTTTGTGTGTTCCAGAACGAAATGCTTCTCCTAATCCAAAGAAAATCATTGCTAAAGATAGCAAATAAAAATTTGTACCTATAAAAAATAAAACAAATGAAATAATATAAAATGTAAAACATATCATAAGTTCTTTTTTTCTCCCATAATTATCGGCAAAAATACCAGAGGGAATTTCAAAAATATAAGTAATGATTTCCTTTATTGAAAACAAAAGACCAATTTTAAAGAGATTTAATCCTAATGATAAAAGATAAATCCATAAATAAGGTTCAAAAAATCTTAGATTTTTTAATAAACCATAAAAACAAAATTTCCATATTTGACTATCTTTTTTGATTTGGTTGTAAATGGTCAAAGTATCACCTCTTTTCATATTCAAGAATATTTTATCACATTTTAGTACTAAAGAATATTTTTCATGATAAAAAGTAAATAAAAATAAGTAATAAAAACAATATTATTTTAATAAAATTTTAAAGGAAAAATTATGATTATATAGAAATAAATAATATAAATTATATAATGGTTAAAGGAGAGATCGGTTAAAGGGGAGATGTATATGTCATCTTGGTGGAACAACCTTACAGGGTTTCAAAGGTTTTTTTGGGGAATGGCAATTCCGTTTACAGTATTGTTCATTATTGAAATGATTATCATGGCTATGGGAATTGATAATAGTGGCGATTTTGATGGTGATTTGAGTAGTAGTGGAGATGTAGATAATGGAATTGATATAGACATTGATGATAATTCGGACATGAAGATTCCTTTGAATTTTAGATTATTTACTATTAGAAATTTTATTATTTTTGGTGCCATTTTTTCTTGGGCAGGTATTGTAGGTATTAAAAACAATTACAGTAAGTTTAAAACATTAGTTTTTGCGTTTTCACTTGCATTTGTAGTTGTTTTGATATTATCAATAATTTTCTGTTTATTGTTAAAGGCAACTCAAAGTGGAACTATGGACTTAAAGAATGCAATAGGCAGTGAAGGAGAAGTATATTTTACTATTCCTGAAAATGGAAAGGGGGAAGGTAAGATACAAGTGATTATTCAAGGAGCACTTAGAGAATTGGAGGCGATAAGTAACAAGGGGGAGATTAGAACAGGCGAAAAGGTAAGGGTGATAGGTATCAATGAGAAAAATAAATTGATAGTTGAACCAATAATATTAATTGATGAAGGGGAGATATAATAATGGGTGGAATAGTATTAATTACTATTATTGCAGTTGCGATTTTTATAACTGTTATAGCATTGCTTTCAAGATACAAGAGATGTCCTTCTGACAAAATACTTGTTATTTACGGTAAGACTGGTAAAAGCAGAGAAGGTGTAGCTAGATCTGCTAGATGTATTCACGGTGGAGCTGCGTTTGTTTGCCCAATAATTCAGAGTTATGAGTTCTTAGATTTGACTCCAATGTCCATTGAAGTAAATCTTACTAATGCATTGAGTAAGCAGCACATAAGAGTCGATGTTCCATCGAGATTTACTGTTGGTATTTCTGTAGAAGAAGGTATTATGACTAATGCTGCAGAAAGATTATTAGGGCTTAAAACTAGTCAAATTCAGGATTTAGCAAAAGATATCATTTTTGGTCAGCTTAGATTGGTTATAGCTACCATGGATATTGAAGAGATAAATTCTGATAGAGATAAGTTTTTAGCAAATGTAACAAGTAATGTTGAAGCTGAACTTAAGAAAATAGGTCTTAAACTTATAAATGTAAATATTACTGATATTAATGATGAATCAGGATATATTGAAGCTTTAGGTAAAGAGGCTGCAGCTAAAGCAATTAATGATGCTAAGAAGAGTGTTGCTGAAAAGAATAGAGACGGTGCTATTGGTGAAGCTGAGGCTAAAAGAGAAGAAAGAATTAGAGTATCTGAAGCTAATTCTAAGGCTGTTGAGGGTGAAAACATTGCAAAAATTACAGTTGCTAATTCAGAAGCAGAAAGAAGATTAAAACAAGCAGAAGCAGAAAGAAAAGCAGTTGCAGCAGAAAAAGTTCAAGCTGCTAAAGCATTGGAAGAAGCATATGCTGCTGAAATGGAATCTGAAAAAGCTCGTGCAGAGAGAGAAAGAGCAACTAAATATGCGGATGTTGTAGTACATGCTGAAATTGAAAAACAAAGAGTTGAAATTGAAGCAGAGGCTGAGGCAGAAAAAATAAGACGACATGCAAAAGGTGAAGCAGATGCTATATTAGCTAAAATGGAAGCAGAAGCAAAAGGTGCTATGGAAATACTTTCAAAACAAGCTGAAGGTTTTGAGAAACTTGTTAAAGCAGCAGGCAATAATTCTAAAGATGCAGTTATGCTTATGATTGCAGACAAATTACCTGAGATTGCTAAAATTCAAGCAGAAGCTATTAAAAATATTAAATTTGATAAGATTACTGTTTGGGACACTATGGGTGGTAAAGGAGATGGTACTTCATCAACAGCTAATTTCTTGTCTGGTATGATGAAAACTATTCCTCCTATGGAAGATGTATTTAAAATGACAGGAATGGAATTGCCAAATTATTTTAAAGGAAAAGTTGATAACAATGAAAAAGAGGAGTATAATGAAGTCAAGGTGGCTTCAGTTGTTGAGGATGATGTAAAAGATAATAAATAAAAATATATTTGCAATTATAATTTAATCCCCCTGGGTAAGCTAGGGGGATTAAATTATGATTTTGACAAAATAACTCGAAGTTACTTTAAAAGTTTGATATAATAAGTTAGGGGAAAGACAATATTCAACTAATCCTGTAAGAGGAGGATTAAAATGGAAAATAAGACAATACATCAATTTAATAAAGGTGATAAAATCCAAGGATACTTTCTTATTAAAGATGTAAGTTGTAAAATTACAAATGGAAGCAATAATAAATTTTTAGATATTAATTTAGTTGATAAAACAGGAGAAATAAATGCAAAACTCTGGAATTGCAATGAAGATCAAGAAAATATGTTTAATGATAACATGCTTGTTAAAATTAGAGGAAATATATTAGAGTGGAAAGGAAAATTACAACTTAAGATAGAACTTATAAGACCAATAACAGATGAAGATGATATTAATATTGAAGATTATGTTCCTACTGCTCCTGAAAACCCAAGGATAATGTATGATTTAATATTAAAGTATGTTGATAGGATTAAAAATAATGATATTAGAAACATTGTTGTGGCAATTTTAGATGAAATAGGACCTAGTATTATGTATTATCCTGCTGCAAAATCTAATCATCATGCAATAAGGTCTGGATTATTGTATCATATGTCTACAATGTTAAAAGCAGGGGATAGATTGAGTGAAGTATATGATTTTATTGATAAAGATTTATTGTTTGCGGGTATAATATTGCATGATATTGCTAAAATAGATGAAATGGATTCGAGTGAACTTGGAATTGTAAGTGAGTATACTGTGGAAGGGCAGTTATTAGGACATATCGTAATGGGAGTTAGAAAAGTGGAAATTGCTGCTCAAAAAGTAAAAGCAGATAAAGAAATTTCAATGTTGCTTCAGCATATGATATTGACACATCATTATGAGCCTGAATATGGAAGTCCTAAGAAGCCTATGATACCTGAAGCAGAGCTTTTACATTATCTTGACATAATGGATGCGAGAATGTATGATATGAAAAAAGCTTTGAAGGATGTTGAAACTGGAAGTTTTTCTGATAGAATTTGGTCTTTAGATAATTTGAGTGTGTACAAAAGTAAAATTGATAATATTAAATAAAGGTGTGGTGATTATGAAAGGTATTATTGATAGATTTGAAGGACAATTTGCTATAGTCGAATTGGATGATGGCGAAATTGTAAACGTACCTAAAATAAGAATGCCTTCTGATGCTGAAGAAGGTATGGTTATAGATATAGATGAAACTATAACTATCAATTATAAAGAAACAGAAATTAGAAAAACGGAAAATGATTCTTTAGCAAAAGAACTATGGGAAGACTAGAATTAGAAGCAAATCATTTAAAGTACAATGGTTTGCTTCTAATTCATTTTGGAGATTGTGCTTTTGAGTTTTATTCTATGTATATTATTTTTGCAAAATTAGAAGTGATCATTTGATATTATGCAAAAACACGAATTATTTAAATGGAATTCATAAAAATATTCGTATTTTTATTGACTAGTATTAGGGGGTCTGATATTATATATACGGAGGGGATTGCTTTGAAAAATTATTATGATGTTATAATTGTAGGTGCAGGTCCTGCAGGTATTTTTACAGCTTTAGAAATTACTAAATTAAAACCTGATTTAAGTGTTTTGATTGTCGATAAAGGAAGAAATATTGAAAAAAGAGTATGTCCTGCGAGAAAGACTGGAAAATGCGTAAAATGTAATCCTTGTGGAATAACTTTTGGTTGGTCTGGAGCAGGAGCTTTTTCTGATGGTAAGCTTTCTTTAAGTCCAGAAGTTGGCGGCAGAATATTGGATTATTATTCAGAAGATGAATCAATAAAATTAATTCAATATTGTGATGATATATATTTGAAATTTGGGGCAAATGAAACTGTTCATGGTTTAAATAATGAGAGAGTAGAAGAAATTAAATATGAAGCAAGTAAGCATAATATAAGACTTATAGAATGCCCAGTTAGGCACTTAGGAACTGAGTTAGCTTATGAAGTTTTAAAGAAAATGTACTACCATTTAATAGAGAATACCAAAACTGAATTTTATGAGCTTGCTGAAGTTGATAAAATTCTTGTAGAGAATAATAAAGCTGTTGGTATTATAATAAATAACAAAGAAGGACAAATTAAAGTAGAAGGTGGTTTTGTAATAGCAGCTCCAGGAAGAGGAGGGGCTGAATGGTTATCAAAGGAAGCTAAGAGATTGAATGTAAGCGTTAAGAATAATGCGGTTGATATTGGAGTTAGAGTTGAAGTACCGAATTCAATAATGGATCATTTAACTAAAGATTTATATGAAGCTAAATTGGTTTATTATTCAGATACATTTGATAATAAAGTTAGAACGTTTTGTATGAATCCAGGTGGCGTTGTTTCAGAAGAGCATTATGATGATAACGGTAAAGAATTTGCAGTTGTTAATGGACATAGTTATTCTCAAAAAGGATTAAGAACAGAAAATACTAATTTCGCAGTTCTGGTATCTACAACATTTACAGAACCATTTAATCAGCCTATAGAGTATGGAAAATCTATTGCTAAGCTTGGCAATATGCTTACAGGTGGAGGAATTATGGTTCAAAGGTTGGGTGATTTGATAAAGGGCAGAAGAACAAATGCTTCAAGATTGAAAAAATCGACTACAATTCCAACTTTGAAATCAGCAATTCCAGGTGATTTGAGTTTTGCTCTTCCACAAAGGCATTTAACTTCTATTATTGAAGCACTTAAAGCATTTGATAGTATAGCGCCTGGATTATATAGCAAAAATACTTTATTATATGGTGTAGAGGTTAAGTTTTATTCAAGTAAATTTGAAACTAACAATTCTTTTGAAACTGAGATTGAAAATTTATATACAATAGGTGATGGTGCAGGAATTACTAGAGGATTGATGCAAGCATCAGTTACCGGTGTTGTAGTTGCAAGAGATATTGCAGATAAAATTTCTAAAAACGATTAATTATTGGTGTTTGTTTGCAAAGATAAGTTTTTATTGATATCTATAGATTATAAATTTGTACAGGAAAGAGAGGAATTTTTATGGCAGCATATATTGTTTTAGGAGCACAATGGGGAGATGAAGGAAAGGGTAAAATGACAGATTACCTTGCAGAAGAAGCTGATGTAGTAGTAAGATTTCAAGGAGGAAATAATGCAGGGCATACTGTTGTTGTAGGAGAGAAAGAGTATAAACTTCATCTTATACCATCAGGTATTCTTTACGATAATAAATTGAATATTTTAGGTAATGGTGTTGTTATAGATCCAAAAGCATTATTTGAAGAAATAGATTATTTAAAAGGATTAGGAATAGAAGTTACTCCAGATAAATTTATAATTAGTGATAGGGCGCAGGTGATAATGCCATATCATAAAGTATTGGATGGATTAAAGGAAAAAGCTAGGGGAAAAAATGATATTGGAACAACAGGAAAAGGTATTGGTCCATGTTATACTGATAAGGCGGAGAGAAGTGGTATAAGAATTTGCGATTTATTGCATAAAGATGTTCTTAAAGAAAAGATTGAAAATAATCTATTTATTAAAAACAAATTAATCAGTGAAGTACTAGATGGTAAGGAATTAAATATTGACGAAATATACAATGAATACTTAGAATATGGAGAAAAAATAAGACCTTTTGTAAAAGATACATCTGTTGAGATATTTAACAAAATTAAGGAAAACAAAAATGTATTATTTGAAGGTGCTCAAGGTATGCTTCTTGACATAGACTATGGTTCATATCCTTATGTAACATCATCAAATACTATAGCAGGTGGAGTTTGCACTGGTGCTGGCGTTGGACCTACAATGATTACAAATGTTGTTGGAATAGGAAAAGCATATACAACAAGAGTGGGAAAAGGACCATTTCCAACTGAATTGTTCGATGAAATGGGTGAACATATAAGAACGGTAGGACATGAGTATGGTGTTACTACAGGTAGGGCAAGAAGATGTGGATGGCTTGATTTAGTTATATTAAAATCTACTGCAAGAATTTGTGGTTTAACAAGTTTTGCCATAACAAAAATTGATACACTTGCAGGTATCGATAAGGTAAAGATGTGCGTTGGATATAAACTTGATGGAAAAGTTATTGATTATTTCCCAGCAAGTTTAGAAGATGTAGCTAAATGTGAACCTATATACGAGGAATTTGATGGATGGGATGATAGTGTTGCAGAGGCAAGAAGCTATGATGAACTTCCAGAAAATGCAAAGAAATATTTAAAGAGAATTGAAGAATTTACTGGAACAAAGATTTCAATTGTGTCAGTAGGTCCAAAGAGAAGTCAAACAATAAGAATATCCGAAATATAGTTGTAGATGGTGTTTAGTAAGTAAAAAAAGGGCTGTCGCATTACCAATTAAAAATTGCTAATGTGCAGCTCTTTTTTAGGCTATATTTTTGAAGAAAATATAGCTGGTTTAATGTAAATTTAGTTTTTATGGCAGGCACTTTTTGCTGCTATAAATCCTGAACTCCAAGCCCATTGGAGATTAAATCCACCACAATCGCCATCTACGTCAAGTATTTCACCTGCAAAATAAAGATTTTTTACGATTTTAGATTCAAGAGTTTTAGGATTGATTTCTAGGGTGTCAACGCCTCCAGCAGTTACTTGAGAATTGTTGAAAGATTTAGTTCCTATGACATCAAATGACCATTCTTTAAGTAATCGCAATATGTTATTCTGTTCTTTCCAAGTGATATCGTAACATGGTTTATGTATATCATTTATTCCAGCTTCCTTCAAAAGTATAGGAATAATTTTCTTGTTTATTATTCCTATAAATGAATTATGTATGCTTCTATATCCGAAAGTTCCCCAGTGATTTTCTAGAAAGTCTTTTAATTTGTCATATTCAAATTCAGGCAATAAGTCGACTTTCAGTGTAATATTGTCATTTTTAAGTGAATGATAAGATGCTATTCTGCTTAGTTGAAAAACGGGTATACCTGATATACCGTAATCTGTAAATAGTATTTCTCCATATTCTTTTCTTATTAAAGTGTTATTTATGAATATGGATACTGAACCGTTAAATTTTATTCCAGATAAAGCTTTTAATTTGTTATAGTTTAGTTTTATTTGAACTAATGATGGAATAGGGTCAATTATTTTATGTCCAAGTTGTTTTGCTAACTTATATCCTGAACCGTCAGAACCGGTTTTAGGATAAGATTTTCCTCCAGTGCATAGAATTAGTTTTTTACATTCAAATATATTTCCATCATGAGTATGCAAGTTAAACAAGCTATCTTTAATAGCTATTTCAAACACTTTAGAGTTTGTATATACGGGTATTGATTTGTCTTCTAAGGACAGTCTGAATATATCTAATACAGAAGATGCTTGAAGTGACATAGGATACATTTTACCTTCATCTAATGTGATTAAATGAAGTCCGAGTGTATTAAAAAAGTTAATGGTATCCTTGACGGTGAAATTATTGAGAACAAACTCAGGAAAATTTTTATTATTACAATGATATCTATTTATATTGATATTTATATTTGATATATTGCAGCGACCATTTCCAGTGGAAAGTATTTTTTTGCCGATTCTATCTGTACTTTCTAAAATAGCCACATCGATTCCCATATCTTTTGCAGTGATAGCTGATATTATTCCTGATGCACCACCACCAATAATTATTAATTCATGCTTCAATATAATCGTTTCCTTTCTCATATTATTTTTGTTAGTATTGCTAATATTAATTATAATTATTTTAAGAAAAAGTAGCAATGAATATTGATGAATTCTATGTATTAGTGCTTGGAAAATATTAATTGAATAAAAAAATAAAAAAATGTGTTGACATGAGGGCTATTTTTATGTATGATATAGCTTGTCGGGTTGATTGGTGTGTGAAAATCTTAAAATAATAATCCAATCATGTATTGACAGAAGCAAATCTCGTGTGATAAAATTAAAACCTGTGAGGGAGCAAATAGTTCCTTAATTAAGTATGAAGTGTTGACATAGATGGGTTAAAAAGTATTGCATGTGATGGAGTAAACATGGCTCCTTGGTCAAGCGGTTAAGACATCGCCCTTTCACGGCGGTAACAGGGGTTCGATTCCCCTAGGAGTCACCATAATGTGGGCGCATAGCTCAGCTGGGAGAGCACTTGCCTTACAAGCAAGGGGTCACAGGTTCGAGCCCTGTTGTGCCCACCACTTTAAATAAGGTACCAGGTACTAGGAATAAACAAGTTTTTCTCCTAGCACTTAGCATGAATTCTGGTAGCTAGTTGCTAAATCGCGAGTTTGTTTTGGAGACTAGTGATTAGAGGTTAGCACCTAGACCTAGCACCTAAATCTTATATAATAACGCGGCCCGGTGGCTCAGATGGTTAGAGTGCCGGCCTGTCACGCCGGAGGTCGAGGGTTCGATCCCCTTCCGGGTCGCCAAAGTATTTGTCAAGAGTAAATATGGCTCCTTGGTCAAGCGGTTAAGACATCGCCCTTTCACGGCGGTAACAGGGGTTCGATTCCCCTAGGAGTCACCATAATGTGGGCGCATAGCTCAGCTGGGAGAGCACTTGCCTTACAAGCAAGGGGTCACAGGTTCGAACCCTGTTGTGCCCACCACTTTAAATGAGGTACCAAGTACTAGGAATAAGCAAGTTTTTCTCCTAGCACTTAGCATGAATTCTAGTAGCTAGTTGCTAAATCGCGAGTTTGTTTTGGAGACTGGTGATTAGAGAGTGGTACTTAGATTTAGCACTTAAATCTTGTATAATAACGCGGCCCGGTGGCTCAGATGGTTAGAGTGCCGGCCTGTCACGCCGGAGGTCGAGGGTTCGATCCCCTTCCGGGTCGCCAAATATGCTGGCATGGCTCAATTGGTAGAGCAGCTGACTTGTAATCAGCAGGTTGTAGGTTCAAGTCCTATTGCCAGCTCCATAAAAAAGTCCTAAACTTATAGTTTAGGACTTTTTTATGTGCTAATTTTGTTGAAATTATTTTTTATTCTGATATCATCACCATAGAATTTGCAAATTGTAAAATTGCCCAATAACCTTGATGACATTCTTTCGGAATATAAATCCAAAATATCTTCTAGCGAAAAATTTGTTGATATTATCATTTTCTTTTTTTTAATCAACTTCTTGTTTATAAAATTAAAAAAATCAGATTTTGATGAGCTTGTCATTGGTTCTGAACCTAAGTCATCAATTATAAGTAAATCACAGTCCATAATGAGTTTTTCTATGTTAAAAGCATTATTAAACTTTATTTCTCTCAAATCGTTTATTAAACTTTCTGCAGTTCTATATACTACTAGATTTCCACTATCTAATAATTCTTTTGCAATGCAGTGACTTAAAAAAGTTTTGCCAGTACCGGATGTACCGTAAAACAGTAAATTTTCATTAGAATGATTAAAATTTTTAACGAATGAGTGAGCAATATTAAGATTTTTTTTCATATTTTGTCTAGGGCTATCAATACCATCTGATATTCTATGAGTATCATAGTATTCGATATTAAAGTTTGAGAAATTATTTTGCTCTAGTAAATCTTTTAAATCTGAATCTTCATAGTAGAGTTGTACTAATTTTTTGTAGTAACAAGAACATTTTTTTGTTCCTATAAATCCAGTATCTTTACATTTATTGCAATGATAATGAATATTTAAATAATCCATAGGGTATTTGTGAGCCACTAGCAATTCAGTTTTCCTAATTCTTAAATCAGTTATTTCTTTTTTTAAATTTGATAGATATTCTTCTCTTTTTTCTACATTTTTAAAGGCTAAAAGAGCAACTTCAATGCAAAGATTTCCTATTTTGCGTTCTATATCTAGAACTTCAGGAATGATTTTTTTGATTTCTTCTCTCCGTTCTCTTAAATTATTTTCTTCATATTCTCGTATTTCTTCATACATTTTTAATATTTTAGTTTGATAACCTTTAATCATGTTTATCCCATCCTAATAATTTCTTTTCTAATTCGGTAAAATTATAGCTTCTTTGATGATAATTAGTAAAGCTATCTTTTTGTCTTGAATTTTTATATGATGATTTATGTTTATATATTGATTTTTGTTTATCTTTCTTTTCTATTTCTTCTACAGATCTTAAATTATCTTTGAACCAATTGTTTAAAATTGCATCTATATATTTAAAATCAGCTTTATTGATTCTTTCAAAAGTTATGTCACATGCTTTATAAATTACATCTAAAGAAAATTTATAAACGTTTATCCATTTTAGCAATAACTTTTCTTGAGGTTTCATAACATCAGAGTTGTTGATACCTAAATAATTTAAAATCTTTCTTATTTTTATCCAGTTGTCTTCATGTTTTTTAATAAAAATCTGAGCATCATTGACATCATTGATATTTGAGTCATGCCATGATAGTGCTATTTTTTCAATATATCTGTAATCGACCTTACCTTTTGAAGCACAGTATTGAATTAAAAGTAGAATTAATTCAGGTGAAAAATTGAAATCTTTATGCCAACTGAGATACATGGTTATCTCTTTAGAAGAAAGTGAACGACCTAAAAGTTTTTCTATATCATGTAACATATCTTTAAGAGAAGTATTGTTTAATTCTTCAAGAATATTTATATTTTCATTACTGTCTTCTTCTAAAGAACTAATATCAATAAATTCTATACTATAATTTCCCTTAGAATCAATAGGTTTCATTTTAATTAAACCTTGTTCACTCCAATAATTCCATGCATTTAGTACATCTGATTCAAGAAGTTGTAATTTGCTTGAAATCATATCAGATGAAACACCGAGTTCTCCTGATAAACAATATTTTAAACCAAGTAAATATACTTTTATATATTCACCTCTTGCTTTTGGCATAAATCTGTCTATAAAAATGTTGCTTACAGGAGTATATTTATTATACTTATTATAAAATGTGAAAGTGCTCATAATATGCACCCTTTCTATATAAATGAAATTTAATTTTTACACTTTTAATTTTTACATAGAAAACAAAAGTGCATAGTAATTAATATCAATGATTGTAACAAGTATTATATAGCATGATTGATTAAAAATCAAATTGAATAGAGTGCATTATAAATTTTAAATTATAAATTTAAAAAGGATTTTAGACTAATAATGTTGAATGAGATAATATTATGGTATAATTAGATACGTAAGTATAAATAAGGAATAGCACAGGAGGAATTATATGGAATTATATGTACTAATAAGTTCACTAGCTGATATATTTTGCAATATTGCTTTAGTTGGAACTGTTATAACCATATTACTATTTATAGTTACTTTGATATTTAACATTTCTTCAATGAAGAAAATAGTCCTTTATTTTTGTGGAATGTTTACAATAATATGGATTTTACAAGTAGGATGTAATGTTTATTTGTTGATTAATTTGACTTAATAAGAACTAAAGAAATTGGACATGCAAAGAAGCATGTCTAATTTAATAATTTTATATAAATTATTTTGCCTAGTGGGGAGGGTAAAAAATGTATAAAATTCTTGTTGTTGAAGATGATGAATCATTAGGTAGGGGATTACAATTTGCACTTCAGAAAGAAGGATTTGAAGTTAATTTAGCGAGAACACTATCAGAAGGTAAAAGTTATTTTTATTCTACAAAAAACGATTTGATTTTGTTAGATGTAATGCTTCCTGATGGAAATGGTTTTGAATTTTGTAAAGAAATAAGGAAAGAATCTGATATAGCGATTATATTTTTAACGGCATGTGATGAAGAGGTAAATGTTGTACTTGGGTTAGATATTGGGGCAGATGATTATATAACAAAGCCATTTAGAGTAAGGGAATTGATATCGAGAATTAAAGCTATTTTAAGAAGAAGTGAAAAGATAAACAAAATGCATACAAATTCTATAAAATGTAATGACTTAGTGTTTTATTCTTTTGAAAGAAAATTAATTAAAAATGGAAAAGAAATTATGTTAACTACAATGGAATATAAGTTAATCGATATGTTTTTGAATAATCCTATGAGAATATTGAGTAGAAATAATATTTTAGAAAAATTGTGGGATTTAAATGGTGAATTCGTTGATGATAATACACTTTCAGTATATATTAGAAGACTTAGAGAAAAAATTGAGGATGATGCTTCACATCCACAGTACATAACTACAGTTAGAGGAATAGGATATAAATGGAACAAGAGGTGTAGTTAACATGAAGAATTCAGTTATAAAAAATCCAGAATTTAAAAACATTTTTATTAGTGCGAGTATTATTTTTATAGGTATTAATTTTATTTATATATTGAGTATGTATTTTACTTGGACAGGTCTTAATAGAAAAATAATAATGAAAAATTTATGCTATATAGGAAAAGCTGTGAGTAAGAACCCAGAATTAGAGAGTGATATCATGGAATCAATATTAAATGATGCGGATGATAGGTACATAGAATTGGGAAAATCTATTGCGTCTAAATATGGTTATAAACCCAACATAAAATTAAACATCGCTCCTATTATTTATGATTATTATAAGATGAATATTGCATATAATATTATTTTTTTTATAGCCATTATAGCGGCTTTATACATAATTCTTTATAAAAACTTCAAAGTATTATATGATAAGTTGAGTTATTTGTGTATATCAACTGAAAAGATAGTAGATGGAAATTTCAAAGTCAAATTGTTTAAGGAAAAAGAGGGAGAACTATCAAAGTTAAATTTTGAATTTAATAGAATGTCAAAATGTTTGCAATTGACACTAGAGGAATTACGAGAAGAGAAGAAACTGTTGAAAAATATGATATCTGACATTTCACATCAATTAAAAACTCCTCTTACATCTTTGAAGATGTTTAATGAATTACTATTAGATGGTGCAGATGAACAGACAGATGTTAGACGTGAATTCTTGGGGAAAAGTTTAGTTCAGATAGATAGAATGGAGTGGCTCATACACACATTATTGAAAATGGCAAGATTGGAGACTGGTGTAATTGAACTAAACAAGGAAGAGAGTGATTTGTGTGAAGCTATTAAAGAAGAAATAATGTCACTAAATATGAAGATAAAAATGAAAAACATTCAAGTTATTACTAATGGGCTAGATAAGCCACTTTACTTAAAATTCGATAAAAAATGGATGGGTGAGGCTATTAGAAATGTGATTAATAATGCAGTAGTGTATACTCCAAATTACGGAACAATAACTATTTCAGCAGAGAAGAAAGAAGGCATAATAAGAATAATTATTGAAGATACAGGTATAGGTATATCGAAAGAAGATTTACCACATATATTTAGTAGATTTTATCAGGGAAAGAATAGTAAAACTATGTCACAAAATGGAAGTGGAGTTGGATTGTCTTTAACTAAATTAATAATTGAAAAGCATAATGGAGTTATTGAGGTAAATAGTTTTTTAGGTGAAGGCAGTACATTTAAGTTTATATTACCAATGGAGTGAACTAGTTTTTTAAAGTAAAACATTGAGACTTTGTATAAATATTGATGTTTTGGAGTGAAAATATGAATATATTAAGGACTTGTAATTTAACTAAGATATATGGAAAAGGTGCAGCAAAAGTAGAGGCAATTAAAAATGTTAATATTTCGGTTGAAGCTGGAGAATTTGTAGCTATAATGGGACCAAGCGGTTCGGGCAAGAGTACATTGCTTCATATGATAGGTGGATTGGACAAGTCCACATCAGGAAATGTTTTTATAGATGATGAAGATATATATTTACTTAAAGAAGAAGAACTATCTATTTTCAGGAGAAGAAATGTAGGATTTATTTTTCAGTTTTGCGATCTCATACCTTCACTTACAGTTGAAGAAAATATACTGCTTCCATTATTGCTTGATAATAAACATTGGGATAGAAAATATTTTGATGAAATCGTTAATTTGCTTGGAATAAGTGAAAAATGCAATAGTCTTCCTAATACATTGTCAGGAGGACAAAAGCAAAGAACATCAATAGCAAGGGCGTTAATGTCAAAACCATTGATTATTTTAGCGGATGAACCAACTGGTAATTTAGATACTAAAAATAGTGAAAATGTATTAGACTTACTTCAACTTACCGTTAAAAGATATCATCAGACATTGATTATGATAACACATGATCAGTATATTGCAAAACGTGCTGATAGAATTATAAACATTATAGATGGACAGGTTATCTAAAAAAGGTGATGGTAAAATGGATAATTATTTATGCATAATGCTGAAATTCATAGTAAGAGAAAATAAAAGAACATTACTAAAATGTTGTAGTATTTTTTTATCATCATTGCTTATAACAGCTATATTTTTTATAGTTATAAATATAAAGAATAGTCAAATAGAGCAAGCAAAGAAAGTAAGTGGTGATTATCACGTAGAAATTAGAAATATTAACGTTAACAAAATAAATGTATTAAAAAATCATATAAATGTTGATGAAATTGGTATAAAAAAAGAACTTGTAACTTCTCAACTAACTCAAAATATGATTTTTGTTGATATAGGTTATTATGATGAGAATGCATTAAAAATGCTTAATGCACAAATAATAAAGGGCAGATTACCTAAAAATGAAAATGAGATTGTTTTAGAGGAGTCTGTAGTAAAGCGATTATGTTTAGATGAAAAATTGGATCAGATTGTATGTTTGTTCTTTCCAAAACAGAAGTATGTTACTCAATATGGAGGCATATCAGAGAGAGAAATGTCTATTTATTACAAATTGGTAGGGATATTAAAAGATAGGCCTCAAGAAAAGGTGACAATAAATACACTCGGTTTGGTATCAGCGGATTCAATTGATAATTTTAATCTTGCAGATATAAATTATGATATATATGTAAGAATTAAAGATAATTTATCTATATATAATGCTATTGATGAAATAAAGAATGATTTAAATATTAGTAAAAAAGATATTTATTACAATACTGAGCTAATAAATAAGGTAAATGTGGATGTATACAAAAATACACATTTAATAGTGTGTTTAATTGCTATACTTGTTGCTTCAGGATTAATGCTTAATATTTTTAATATTTCAGACATAGGTACTTTTAGAAAAATTGGATTGCTTTATTCTATTGGTATGACATATAAGCAAATTAGGCGGATTTTCTTAATTGAGATATTAATTCTATCTATGATGAGCATACCATTTGGAGTATTAGTAGGTACAGAGATATCAAAATTATTGGTAGTTAAATTATTACATTTTCAAAACGGTATATCATGTGTAAAAATAGATGGAAGATTTATAGGTATAAGTGTAGTAGCTAGTTTTGTTTCAATAATGCTTGCAATAATTATACCCATTATAAAGATAAGATCATATTCAATAGCCGATTTGTTGAAACTTAATATGTGCATTGAAGAACACAAATATTATGATGAAAAAACTATAAAAAATAGCGTTATGAATTTATTTGGAATAAATACGAAAATTGCATATAGAAATGTGTGGAGAAATAGAAGAAGAGCAATTTTGACAATAGTATCTTTAAGTTCTGCAATTATGTTATTTATTATGATAAGTTCTGTTTGCTATAGTTTTAATCCAATTGAAATTGCAAGAAAATATAATGTTTCTGATTATATTATAAAAGGATTTGAAAATACAGGGTATTTGATGAATGATTATTCTAAAATAGCTTCGCTAAAAGGTGTAGAAAAGATATATAGAACCCATATGGATACTATTTATGTAAAAGTAAAAGTAAGCAATAACTTCAAGGGAGAAAGTGAAGTAAATACATTTGAGTATAAAAGAATTAATAGACATAATCAATATACATTGTTTAAGGGTAATCTTTATGGATACACTAATGAAACATTAAAGTTAGCAAAAGATGATATTATTAGTGGCTATATTAATATAGATAACATGAAAAATAGCAATATTGTTATAATGGTTAAAGATGATTATTCGAATGATTTAGATTTAAAAGTTGGAGATGATATTGTTATACTAAACAATGACAAAAAATTAAAGTGCAAGATAGGAGCTATTGTTTCATATCTTCCTATAAGAATACTTGGTGAAAGCAATGGGCCGAGTTTTGTTGTTCATGAAAATATTTATAGTAAATTTATAGGAGCTAAAACATATAGTCAATTTAATATAGATATTATTGATGATGCGGATAAGCAAACACTGGAAGTACTTAGCAATAATTTTAATAGCATTGCTCATAATATCACTGATGGTTCTGTTGTTTCTTTTAGAGAAGAAATAAAAAAATACGAAGGCTATAAAAGACAAATAAATATTTTATTTTTGAGTTTAATGACAATTATTATTGGAGTTGGTATATTCAGTATTATGAATACAGTAAATATAAATATGACTTTAAGAATTAAGGAATTTGCGTTGTTTAGGACGTATGGTATGACAAAAGGACAACTGAGGAAAACAGTAATTATGGAAGGGATTATATATGGAGTTTTTAGTTCGTTTTGGGGAACTGTAATGGGGGTTATTTTTTCAAAGATTGTGTTTATATTTATGAGCAAGTATTTTCCGTATGTGCCGTGGAGTATATGGTTAAAATCAATTGTCTATGCATGTATAGGGTGTGTTTCATTGAGTATATTATCGTCTATTATACCGTTAATTAATTTTCATAAAGTTAGAGTAGTTGATGTAATAAGAAATGATAGATAATATTTTGTTTATGGAGTGAAGAAAGCATGAAAAACAAGTTTGATTTATTAAATGAATTAAAAAGAATAAATGGTAAAGGGTATAAAGCATATAAAGATATTCAAGGAATGTATGAGTTTGATAAGTATATTCTCAGTATAGATTATGTTCAGGGGGATCCTTTTGCGTCACCTTCGAGAATTAGAGTTATTATAAAACAAAAATATGCAGGATTTCCGTATGAATTATTTGATAAGGAGCATAAAAAAATAGCAGTTGTAGATCATTTAACACGTTTATTTTATAGTAATTTAATAAAATATTATAACAGAATCAGTGGTTCTGGGAAAAGTGGATTGATAAGCATAGATGTGTGTGGTCAAGAGATTTTGGATAGAACATCAATTTTTATAAATAAGGAAAAAGTGGAAGTTAGGTTAGAAATAGGTCTTCCTGCGTCAGGGAGAAGAATATTGGCTGATAGAGCAGAAGATATGTTATTGACTGTTTTACCTAGTATAATTGAAAAAACTTTATTTTATAACAATATAAACAAAAAAGCATTGATTAAGCATATTCAGTTAATTGAAGATCAAGTGTTCATAAGAGAGCAATTAAAACAAAAAAAATTGATTGCATTTATAGCAGATGGAGCAATATTGCCTAGAGAAAGTGGAGTATCAGATAAACCTATGAAAAAGGGAAGTATACCTTTTAAGTCACCTGAATCGCTTAAAAAGAGTTTTGACTTACCTAATAGAGGAGAAATCATAGGAATGGCAATACCAGAAGGCGTTACATTAATAGTAGGTGGAGGATATCATGGTAAATCTACACTGCTTAAAGCATTGGAATTGGGTGTATATAATCATATAGAAGGGGATGGGCGTGAGTTTGTAATTACTGAAGAAACAGCTGTTAAAATAAGAGCGGAAGATGGAAGAAGAATTGAAAAAGTTAATATTACACCATTTATAACTAATCTACCAAATGGCAAGGATACATATAAGTTTTGTACTGAGAATGCCAGTGGAAGCACCTCACAGGCTGCAAATATAATGGAAGCAATAGAGATAAACTCAAAAGTATTGCTTATTGATGAAGATACAAGTGCTACAAATTTTATGATAAGAGATAAAAAAATGCAGAGATTGGTTAACAGAGATAAAGAGCCTATTACTCCCTTTATTGATAGGGTAAGGAGCTTGTACAATAAAAATAATATTTCTACTATTGTAGTTGTAGGTAGTTCTGGAGAGTATTTTAATAAGGCTGATACTGTTATAATGATGGATGAGTATATACCTAAGGATGTTACAGACATAGCAAAAAAGATAGCTAATAATACGTACGAAATGGTACATGATAGCAATGATGATAGCTATTCAATTAATAACAGCCGTGTGGTTCTAAAATCAAGTTTTTCTAAAGAGTATAAAGGAGTAAAATTAAAAACTAGAGGATTGAACACAATTATATACAATAAAGATTCTATTGAATTGAATTATGTTGAACAGCTAGTACATAGTAGTCAAACAAAGTGCATTGCTAATATTATTTATTATATTATGAACAATATAGTAGATAATAAGAAAAATATGAGTGAAATTGTTAATGAAGTTTATTCTTTAATTAAGAAAAATGGTTTAGAAGTGGTTTCAAGTTATAAAGGACACCCAGGGAATATGGCATTACCAAGAAAATTTGAAATAGCAGCAACTTTAAATAGATTTAGGAATTTGCATATTAAGTAATTCAAAATAATGGTACAAAATATCAATAAATGAATAAAATAATAGTGTATTAATTTATTGATGAGGGAGTTATATGAGTTATACAACAAAAGGCATACCACAAGGTAGAGCATATTATTGGCTTAATAAAGTTAGGGAGTCTGCTATTGGAGAGCTCGTTGCTATAAACGAGTACAGAGATCACATATCAAAGTCAAATGTGGAGGAAATAAACGATTTGTGGCGGCATATAATGAGAGAAGAAAAAAGACATTATGGTATGTTTTTAGAAATTATAAGAATGTATGATATGCAAGAAATGAATAAATTCATCAAAGTAAAAGAGCATGGTACCTGTATTGAAAAAGAAAAAGTACATTGTTATAAAATTGATAGTAAAGAATGCATACTTAACCTTTTAAGAACTGACATAAAAGGTGAACTTGAAGCTATTATACTATATGAGCAGCAGATGGTGGAAATACCTGAATTGAGAGTTAGAGAAGTTTACAGGCATATTGTTGGTGATGAAAAAAAACATGTTGAGGAATTAACAGCAATGCTTATGAAATACGATAGAGATAATTATGGTGCTATAGAAAAATTTAATATTTAAAATTCTGGGCGAGTAATCTACTCGCCTTAATTTGTATTCGCTCAAGTGGATTTTGATGAATATTTAGGTTGGACAGATGACACGAACCAGTTATTGTTAGAATCTTTTTCTAGGAAAAAGTATATTATTTCATTTCTTCCTGTATATGCTGTGTATCTGTATATATCAAATCTATATCCATATCCATCATAGAATTTTTTGGTGTTTTTGATTTTTATTTTTTCGGCAGCAGATTGTCCATCTCTTTGCTTAACAAAATCATAAATAGCTTTACCAGGACCAGAAGAAACATCAGTGATAATGACATTTTTATAATTAATGTACTCAAATATTCCAATTAATATTAAAATAAAACAAATAAAAAGAAATAATGTTGAATGGTTTTTTTTCATATGATTACCTCCTATAGCATATACTTCATTGACTATATAATTATATCACAAATTAACAGAAAATTTTAATAGTTCTAATAATATTTTTGTAATTAATATTTTTCGATATTTTGAGAAGACTATGAGTTATATTGAAAAATATTGACAAAAATTTTTTAATATTGTATACTTTGATTATCAAAATAATTGATTATCAAAATAAATACTGTTTAAGTGGTGAATTAAATGACTAAAAGTGTTAGTGTATTAAATGAATTATTAATAGAATTGTTCAATGATATATTAATTATTGAACAAAACACATTAAAAGATGGAAAATTTAAAGATATATCTATTACAGAGATACATACCATTGAAGCGATTGGAATGTACAAAAGCAGGACTATGTCCGAAATTGCACAGGATTTAAATATTACAGTTGGTACATTAACGATAGCTATTAATAATTTGGTTAGAAAAGGGTATGCTGTAAGAGAGAGAAGTGAAAAAGACAGAAGAGTTGTTATGGTTAGTCTAACAAGAAAAGGTAAACTTGCATATAGACTGCACGAAAAATTTCATTCTGATATGATTAAATACACAATAGAGGGATTGAATGAGACAGAGGAAGCTATATTGATTAATTCTTTGGAGAAATTAAACAATTACCTAAAACAGAAATACAATTTGAAAGATTAAAAGAAAGAAGGCATTATGATATGGGTTATGCTAAGATTATTGGGGTTGGTAAATACCTTCCAGATAATGTTGTAACGAATGAATATTTAAGTACCATAGTTGAAACAAATGATGAATGGATAAGTACAAGAACGGGAATGAAGGAAAGAAGAATCACTACTGGTGAGGATACAACGGATTTAGCTGTGGAAGCTGCTAAAAATGCATTATATAATGCAGGAATATCTGCTGAGGAAATTGATTTGATTATTGTTGCTACAACTTCTCCGGATTCGTTGATTCCATGTATGGCATGTAGAGTTCAGGAACAAATAGGAGCAGTAAATGCTGCTGCATTTGATTTGACAGCTGCATGTTCAGGACTTATATATGGATTAAACATAGGAAAGAATTTTATATGTTCTGGTCAATTTAAAAAAGTACTAGTGATTGGTTCAGAAGTATTATCAAAGATAGTGGATTGGACTGATAGAAATACATGTGTGCTCTTTGGAGATGGAGCTTCAGCTCTAGTTATTGCAGAGAGTGAAGACATTGACGGAATAAAGAGCGTACATATTGGAGCAGATGGTAGTAAGGGAAAGTATCTTACTTGTTCAGCTTTAAAATTGGAAAATATTTTTGTTAATGATGATAAAGAATACGATAATAAAATAAGAATGAATGGTAAGGAAATTTTTAAATTTGCTGTTAACATAATTAGCGACAGTATAAGGCAAATTCTTGATGAAAATAATCTATCAATGGATGATATAAAGTATGTTGTATGTCATCAAGCGAATTCTAGAATTATCGAATTTGCGGCTAAAAGGTTAAATGCAGATGTTAAAAAATTTTATATGGACATGGATAAGTTCGGAAATACATCTAGTGCTAGCATAGGGATAGCATTAGATGATATTGTAAAAGATGGTATGCTTAATAAAGGTGATAAAGTAATTATTGCTGGCTTTGGTGGAGGTTTGACTTGGGGTAGTGCACTTATTGAGTGGGCAATAGAGTAGAAATATAGATATTAATTAAATTTACAGGAGGAATTTAAAATGATTCTTGAAAAAGTAAAAAACATAATAGTTGATCAATTAGGAGTAGATGAAGAAGAGGTAAAATTAGAGGCAAATTTAATTGATGATTTAGGAGTAGATTCATTGGAAATATTTGAAATAGTAATGTCTTTAGAAGATGAGTTTGGCATTGAAATACCTAATGAAGATATAGAAGGTATTAAAACTGTTAAGGAAATTGTTGATTATATCGAAAGAAGAACAAAATAGATACTTGATATGAAATGCGTGGTATACAAGATTTTTGTATGCCATTTTTAAGAATTTTCAAGAGAATGTGAAGGAGAGAGAAACATGTTTAAGTCGGAAATGTGTGAATTATTAAATATAGAGTATCCAATAATTCAGGGTGCAATGGCATGGATTGCTGACAGCAGTCTTGCATCAGCAGTTTCAAATGCAGGAGGATTAGGTATTATTGCTGCGGGTACAGCACCGGTTGATATGGTACGAGAAGAGATAATTAAGGCTAAACAATTGACAGATAAACCTTTTGGAGTAAATATAATGCTTTTGAGTGAAAATGCAGATGAGGTTGCAAAATTGGTTTGCGAACTCGGAGTAAAGGTTGTTACGACTGGTGCAGGAAATCCAGGTAAATATATTGATATGTGGAAAGAGCATGATATTAAGGTTATTCCTGTTGTTGCGTCTGTTGCACTTGCAAAAAGAATGGAAAGAGCTGGAGTTGATGCTATTGTTGCTGAAGGATGTGAATCTGGAGGTCACGTTGGAGAACTTACTACAATGGCTTTAGTTCCTCAAGTAGTTGATGCTGTCAATATTCCAGTTATAGCTGCTGGAGGGGTTGGAGATGGTAGAGGTATTTCGGCTGCATTTATGCTAGGTGCAAGTGGAGTACAGGTTGGTACTAGATTTTTAGTTGCAGAGGAATGTACAGTACATGATAAATACAAGGAAAAAATTATAAAAGCTAAGGATATAGATACTATAGTTACAGGAAGACCTACGGGACATCCAGTTAGAGTTATTAGAAATAAGCTTACAAGAAGGATGCAAAAATTAGAAAAAGAAGGCTTTTCATTGGAAAAATTTAATGAATTGGGTACAGGTGCATTAAGAAGAGCAGTAAAAGATGGAGATATAGATATGGGGTCAGTAATGGCGGGACAAATCGCTGGACTTGTGAATAAAAAACAGACATGCAAAGAAATTATTGAACAAATGTTTAAAGAGGCATATGAAAATATAGAGAAATTTAAAAAATGATTGGAATGGAGTTGAATACTATGGGGAAAATAGCATTTATTTTTTCCGGACAGGGTGCTCAATATGTAGGCATGGGAAAAGAACTTTATGATAATATAGATAGTTCAAAGGAAGTATTTGATATTGCAGATAGAGAACTTAATATGCCAATAAGCAATTTATGCTTTGAAGGCAGCGAAGAAGAACTTAATTTGACTGAAAATACTCAACCAGCTATTCTTACAACAAGTATAGCTGCACTCAAAGCGATTGAAGAACGCGGAATTAAGTGTGATATTACAGCAGGTTTAAGCCTTGGAGAATATTCTGCTTTAGTATGCAGTGGAGCATTAACATTTAGTGATGCAGTAAAGCTTGTTAAAAAAAGAGGTAAATTTATGCAAGAGGCTGTACCTGAAGGGGTAGGGACAATGGCGGCTATCATTGGATTAGAAGCAGATAGTGTAGTAGAGGCATGTAGAAGAGCAGAAATATATGGTTTTGTAAAAGTTGCAAACTTTAATTGTCCCAAACAGATTGTTATAGCAGGAGAAATAAAAGCTGTTGAGAATGCTTGTGAAATAGCTAAAGAACTAGGTGCAAAAAGAGCTATAATGTTAAATTTAAGTGCACCATTCCATACAGAAATGTTAAAACCAGCAGCTGAAAAACTTGAGAACGAACTAAAATATATAGATATTAGTGATTTAAATATACCTGTTATGACAAATGTTACAGGTACTTATATAGAAAATAAGAATGATATCAAAGAAATTTTAAAGAAACAGGTTATGAGTGCTGTACTTTGGGAAAAAATAATAAGAAACATGGTTAATGATGGAGTTGATACATTTATCGAAATAGGTCCAGGAAAAGTATTGAGCGGATTTGTTAAAAAAGTTGATAGAAAGCTTACTGTATTTAATGTTGAAGATATTAAATCTTTAGAAAAGACAGTAGAAGGGCTGAAAGGTAGAGAATAAAGGAGTGTGAAATTGTGTTTAAGGATAAAGTAGTGATTGTCACAGGTGCCAGTAGAGGTATAGGAAGAGCGATAGCATTAAAATTTGCCAAACTTGGAGCAAACATAGTAGTTAATTATAGAAATAGTGTTGAAGCAGTAGAAAAGGTCAAAACTGAAATAGAAGAATTGGGTGGTAAGGCATTAATTGTTCAAGGAGATGTTTCTAATTTTGAAGATGCTAAATTTATAATTGATAGAGCAGTAGAGGAATTTGGGAAAATAGATATACTCGTAAATAATGCAGGTATAACTAAAGATGGATTGCTTTTAAGGATGAAAGAAGATGATTTTGATAAGGTGATTAATGTAAATTTAAAAGGTGCATTTAATTGTATAAGACACGTTACACCAATAATGATGAAACAGAGAAATGGTAAAATAATTAATATTTCTTCTGTTATAGGTATTTGTGGAAATGCGGGTCAAGTGAATTATTCTGCGGCAAAGGCGGGAATAATAGGAATGACAAAGTCAACAGCAAAGGAACTTGCTTCAAGGGGAATTACAGTAAACGCAATAGCACCTGGATATATAGTAACAGATATGACTGAAGTTCTACCTGAAAAAGTAAAAAAGAATATGGAATCAATCATTCCTTTAAAAAGGCTAGGCAAGCCTGAAGATGTAGCAAATTTAGCAGCATTTTTAGCATCTGATGATGCAGCATATATAACAGGTCAAGTTATCAATGTAGATGGTGGAATGGTAATGTAGGTAAGGCATATTGAAAAATAACTATTCAGTAGTGTATTTAATTTGTTATTTTTTTAAATGATTTATAGATAGTGAGAATTTTGCAAAATTGATAAACATGATAAATATAACATAGAATAGAAGGGGAATTTTTATGAGTAATAGAGTTGTGATAACAGGAATAGGAGTAGTTTCTCCTATAGGTAACAATATAGAAGAATTTTGGAATGGAATAAGAGAAGGGAAATGTGGTATAGATAATATATCAGCATTTGATGCTTCAAATTTTAAGGTGAAAGTAGCTGGAGAAGTTAAAGATTTTAATCCAGAGGTTGCGCTTGATAAGAGGGAAGCAAGGAGAATGGATAGATACTGTCAGCTTGCTATGGTTGCGGCTAAAGAGGCAGTTGAGGATTCTAAATTAGATATTGATAGTGTCAACAAGGAAAGATTTGGAGTAATTATTGGTTCAGGAATCGGTGGATTAAGCACTATGGAAAAGGAGCATGAAAAGCTTTTAAATAAGGGGCCGAATAGAGTTTCGCCTTTTATGATACCTATGCTTATTGGTAATATGGCTTCAGGAAATGTAGCTATTAAGTATGGTGCAAAGGGAATTTGTACAGCTGTTGTTACTGCATGTGCGACAGGAACAAATGCAGTAGGAGATGCATATAGAGCAATTAAATATGGTTTAGCTGACATCATGATAACAGGGGGAGCGGAAGCAGCTGTAACACCATTAGCTGTTGCAGGATTTACGAGCCTTACTGCATTGAGCAAAAGTGAAGATCCAAAGAGAGCATCCATACCTTTTGATAAAGATAGAGATGGCTTTGTTATGGGTGAGGGTGCAGGAATACTCATTTTAGAATCATTAGACAATGCACTAGCTAGAGGAGCTAAAATATATGCAGAAATTATTGGCTATGGTGAAACTTGTGATGCTCACCATATAACTGCACCTGCACCAGGTGGTGAAGGTGGTGCAAGAGCTATGAAATTGGCTATTCAAGAGGGTGGCATACAACCAGAAGATGTATCATATATTAATGCACATGGAACAAGTACGTATTACAACGATAAATATGAAACAGAAGCAATTAAGACAGTTCTTGGTAAGCATGCTTATGAAATACCTGTGAATTCTACTAAATCAATGACAGGACATCTTCTTGGTGCAACTGGGGCAGTAGAAGCTATAGTGTGTGCAAAATCATTACAGGAAGGATTTGTTCATGCAACAGTTGGATTAAGGGAACCAGATGAGGGTTGTGATTTGGATTATGTAATGAATGAAGGTAGAGATGTTGATATTAAATATGCATTATCAAATTCTCTTGGATTTGGAGGTCATAATGCAACATTATTATTTAGAAAGTGGGAAGGTAAATAATTATGGATTATAAGGCTATTCAGGAATTAATAAAAACATTGAGTCAATCTAATGTTACAACACTTGAAATAGAATCAGATGGTGTTCGTATTAAGATGTGCAAAGATGAGAACAAGAGAAAAAGCAATAATGAAGTTGAATTTATTAAACAAGATGAAAAAATTGAGAATGTGAGCGATGATGCATCAACAAGTATACCAAAGGAAAATGAAATAGTTGTTGATGATAAGAATATTGAAATAGTTAAATCACCAATTGTAGGAACTTTTTATGAATCATCTGCACCAGGGAAAGAGCCATTTGTGAAAGTGGGTTCTAAAGTTAATGTGGGAGATACTCTTTGCATAATTGAAGCTATGAAGCTCATGAATGAAATCACAAGTGAAGTAAATGGTGAAATTGTTGAAATACTAGTTGAAAATGAAGATATGGTTGAGTATGGTCAGCCGATATTTAAGATAAACACAAAGAGCTAGCAACTGGTATTCTTGTATTGCTATCCAACAAAAAAAGATTAGATAGGAGTAGATATATGAATAATGGTGTTGAAAAAATAAGTTTAGATATTAAAGAAATTATGGAAATAATTCCTCATAGATACCCTTTTTTGTTTGTTGATAGGATTGAAGAATTGGAACCAGGTAAAAGGGCAGTAGGATATAAAAATATAACAATGAATGAATATTTTTTTCAAGGACATTTTCCAGATGAGCCTGTAGTTCCTGGAGTAATAATGATAGAGGCGTTAGCACAAGTTGGTGCAGTTGCATTACTTAGTATGGAAGAATTTAAAGGTAGAATTGCTTACTTTGGAGGAATTAATAAGGCAAAGTTTAGGAGAAAGGTTGTACCAGGGGATACTATAAGAATGGAAGTTGAAATAATAAAAATGAAAGGTCCAGCTGGTATAGGAAAAGCAATTGCAACAGTTAATGGAGAAAAAGCGGTATCTGCTGAATTAATGTTTGCGGTAGGAAAAGAATAATTTGATGGGAGGGAGTCAAATTGTGGCAAGTAGAGTGTTTAAGCTGCAATTTGACGATATAGTATATGTTCAAGAAGATATTAATTGCTAATAGGGGTGAAATTGCAGTTAGAATAATAAGAGCATGTCGTGAAATGGGAATTCAAACTGTAGCAGTTTACTCAGAAGCAGATAGGGACGCTATACATACTGACCTTGCAGATGAGGCTGTGTGTATTGGTTCACCAAAACCTAAGGATAGCTATCTTAATGAAAAGAATATAATAAGTGCAGCTGTGCTTACGGGTGCAGAAGCAATTCACCCTGGATTTGGTTTTTTATCAGAGAACAGTAAATTTGCAGAGATGTGTAAGGAGTGCAATATTGTTTTTATAGGTCCTGATGCTGAAGTAATTGATAAAATGGGTAATAAATCAAATGCTAGAAAAATAATGGCTAATGCAGGTGTTCCTATTATTAGAGGGTCAGAAGGTGTTGTTAAGGATGAAATTGATGGACTTAAAATTGCAGATGATATTGGATATCCTGTTATGATAAAAGCATCAGCAGGTGGTGGAGGAAGAGGAATCAGAATTGTTAGAAATAGAGAAGATTTTATAAATGAGTTTAGAACTGCAAAATCAGAAGCAAAGATTGCTTTTGGTGATGATGATATGTATATAGAAAAATTTATTGAAAATCCTAGACACGTAGAATTTCAAATACTTGCGGATAATTATGGAAATACTGTGTACTTAGGAGAGAGAGATTGTTCTATACAGAGAAGAAATCAGAAAATACTTGAAGAAGCTCCATGCCCTATTATGACAGAGGAATTAAGAAGAAATATGGGAAATGCGGCTGTTAGGGCAGCAAGAGCAGTAAACTATAAAAATGCTGGTACAATAGAGTTTCTGTTGGATAAAGATTTTAATTTCTATTTTATGGAAATGAATACTAGAATACAAGTAGAACATCCTATTACTGAAATGGTTACAGGTATTGATTTAGTAAAGGAGCAGATAAAAATAGCAAGTGGAGAAAAGTTAGAAATATCACAAGATGATATAAAAATACAAGGCCATGCAATTGAATGTAGAATTAATGCAGAAGATCCTGCTAGAGGCTTTATGCCATCACCGGGAACTATAGAACTTGTGCATATGCCAGGAGGATTGGGTGTAAGATTGGATGGTGCAATTTATCAGGGATATAAGATTCCACCAAATTATGATTCTATGCTTGCAAAATTGATTGTATATGGCAAAACACGTAATGAAGCTATTAATAGAATGAGAAGAGCATTGGGTGAGTTTATCGTTGAAGGTGTAAAAACTAATATTGAGTTTCACTACAATATTTTAAATAATGATAAATTTCTAAGTTCTGATATTGATACAGGGTTCATCAATAAAGAATTTGGACTATAATAGAGGTGATATACCGTGAAGTTGTCTAATATTTTTAAAAAGAATAGATATATAACTGTTAATAGGAATAATGCACCTGAAATAAACGAATTAAGTAAACCTAATATACCAAGTGGAATGTGGATAAAGTGTGATAGATGTAAAAAGATATTTTATAGAAAAGATATAGAAAATAATATGATGACATGTAAGGAATGCAATAAGCATTTTAGAATAGGTGCATGGGAAAGAATAAAAATTACTGTTGATGAAGGAAGTTTTGAAGAATTTGATAAATATATGACTTCAACTAATCCATTGGATTATCCAGGATATGATGAGAAGGTAAATAAGTTAAAGAATAAAACTAAGTTAAATGAAGCTGTTATTACAGGAAAAGGTAAGATAAAGGGAAATGATGTTATTATTGCTGTTATGGATCCTTCATTTATGATGGGAAGTATGGGTTCAGTAGTGGGTGAAAAGATAACAAGAGCTGTTGAAAAAGCGACAGAAGAAAAATTACCCATAGTGATTTTTACTGCTTCTGGTGGAGCAAGAATGCAGGAGGGAATGTTCTCTCTTATGCAGATGGCAAAGGTGAGTGCAGCTATTTCAAGGCATGATAAAGCTGGATTGTTATATATTACAGTACTTACAGACCCGACAACTGGAGGGGTTACTGCTAGTTTTGCTATGTTAGGTGATATAATTATTTCAGAGCCAGGTGCACTTATAGGATTTGCAGGCAAGAGAGTAATACAGCAGACTATTAAACAGGAACTTCCAAAAGAGTTTCAAAGTGCAGAATTTTTGCTTAAAAAAGGATTTATAGACAAGATAGTTGACAGAAAAGATATGAAGAATGTTTTAGCTATTTTATTAAGTCTGCATAAATAGGAGTGAAAGATATGGTTGCTTTGGATTTTGAGAAAAATCTTGAAAATTTAAAAGAAAAGATAGAAGAATTGAAGAAAATTTCAATTGAACAGAATATTGATTTATCTGATGAAATTAAAAAACTAGAGATTAAGCTTAACGATATGGAAAAAGAAGCATATAAGAATTTAAGTGCATGGGATAAAGTCAAAATATCAAGGTTACTAGAGAGGCCAACTGCACTTGATTATATAAAAAGAATATTTGATTCTTTCATTGAACTTCATGGTGATAGAAGCTATGCTGATGATACTTCTATTTTGTGTGGAATAGGGAGTTTTAAAGGTATACCAGTTACAATAGTTGCACAACAAAAAGGAAGAGATACTAATGAAAATATAAAAAGAAATTTTGGCATGCCTCATCCTGAAGGATATAGGAAAGCTTTAAGAATGATGAAACAAGCAGAAAAATTTAAAAGACCTATTATATGTTTTGTAGATACTCCAGGTGCTTTCCCGGGTATTGGTGCAGAAGAAAGAGGACAGGGTGAAGCGATTGCTAGAAATCTTATGGAAATGTCATCTTTGAAAACACCTATCATTTCTATTGTTATTGGAGAAGGTGGTAGCGGTGGGGCACTTGCTTTGGCTGTTGGGGATGAAATATGGATGCTCGAACATTCCGTATATTCAATACTATCTCCTGAAGGATTTGCAAGCATATTATTTAAAGATGCATCAAAAGCAGCTGAAGCAGCAGAATACATGAAAATAACTGCTCAAGATCTTTATAATTACGGTATAATAGACAAAATAATAAAAGAACCAATTGGTGGAGCACATAAAAATCCAGATGAAATGGCTAAAAATATTAAAATAAGTTTGCAAGAAGCAATAAAGAGACTTATTAATGAACCTATTGAATTGGTTGTAGAAAAAAGATATGAAAAATTTAGGAAAATGGGTAAAGTAGTTGAGTAAGTTAAAAAAAAGACATACAGTGAGAGAGATCCATTATTACTGTATGTCTAAAAATTTATGGAACTATATCTATTTATATATATTCTATATTTTATAGATATATCCTTTATTTTGTTAAAAAAATATAAAAAAAAATTAGAATTATATACCATATATAGGGTATATAGAAGAAAATTTATACAATATGTTATGCAAATACTATTTTTTATTTGCCATCTTTTTTTCTACTGAAGCTATCATTTCTTTGACCATTTGGCCACCTAAATTTCCGGCTCCTGCCATTTTACCAACTATTTTTGACGGAATATTTCCTTTGTATTCTTTATTTTTTGAGTATTCCTTTGTTTGACTTTCCATATTTAGTTCGCGAGCTACCTCCATTTTAAATTTATTTAGTTTTTCTTTTGCCTCGGGTACTACAGGTTTGTTAGACATAAAAATTCTCCTTTCTTAAATAATCTATATATTTATTTTTTACATAAAATAAAATAGAATACGGATAAATTCTTGTTAGAATAAAATGAATAATATTCAAGACCTATAATATTGTTGTATTAAGTGATATAATACTTGGTATAAAGTAAAAGTAAGAGTAAAAGTAAATATGTTTAATTATGTAATGAATAAATATTATGATAGTTATTTTGATTAATTCAGTATCACAAATTGATGTGCTAAGTTATTTGTGAACTATTGTAATGATATTGCATATTAAAGCAATATATATTTAATATGGAGGTGAATATTAGCTTAAATATCTATGGTGGTATTGTTAAGCTAGAAATGATGAAGAAATTATCTAGAAATGATTTATGTTGGTGTGGTAGTGGAAAAAAATATAAAAAATGTCATATGGAACAGGATGAATATTTAAGGAAATTAGGAAATGAATTAGGTTTCAAAATTCCGAGAGATATAATAAAAACAAAAGAACAGATTGAGGGTATTAGAAAAAGTGGGGAAGTGACAAAAGGAGCATTAGATTTAGTAGGTGAAAGAATAAAAGCTGGTGTTACTACGGATGAAATAAATACATGGGTACATGAATTTACCATTGAACATGGTGCGTATCCAGCACCATTAGGATATGGAGGATTTCCTAAGAGTGTATGTACATCAATAAATAATGTTGTTTGTCATGGTATTCCTGATGATACCGTATTAAAAGAAGGAGATATAATAAATGTTGATGTAACGTCAATATTAGATGGTTACTATGCAGATGCAAGCAGAATGTATATTATTGGAGAGGCTTCAGAAGAGGCTATTAATCTTGTTAATGATACGAAAATAGCAATGGAGAAGGGTATTGAGCAGGTTAAGCCCTTCAATACGGTAGGAGATATTGGATATGCAATTCAAAGCTTTGCTGAATTCAAGGGATATTCCGTTGTATATGAGTATGGAGGACATGGAGTAGGAGTAAAATTTCATGAAGAACCTTTTGTGGCACATGTAGGAAAAAGAGGAGAAGGAATGGTGTTGTTGCCAGGAATGGTGTTTACAATAGAACCAATGATAAATATTGGTAGACCAGAAACTAAGGTTCTTGAAGATGATTGGACTGCTGTAACAATTGATGGAAGTTTGTCTGCACAATGGGAACACACGATTTTAGTTACTGAAAACGGATATGATATATTAACTTAATGAGTGCAAAAAATGTCCTTAGGGGCATTTTTTTTATCCAGTAAATTCGTTTTGCTAAAGCAAAATATCGAGACTTCAGGTGGAGACTCTACTCCACCTGAAGCAAAAGCTTCAAACTTCCACTTATAGAAGTGGGAGTTTTGTAAAATCGATAAATTTGTTATGTTATTTATATAATAATTATGTAAAATAAAGAATATTTTACATTGAAATTAACCCTCAAAATATACAATATTTAAATTTTATCACTATATTTTACACAAAAAATTTGGTATAATTAAAACGAGTATGAATAAATTATATTTTTTAAAATCATGTGTATTGAGGTAATTTAAAATAATATTAAATTTTGGAAGTGATATAGTGAAGATTATTAATAATAGATATAGAATAATAAGAAAATTATCTCATAGTAAAGTCAAATCATCTTTTCTTGTATCAGATGTACTAAAAAATAGCAAAAGGGTAAAAATTGATATTTTAAATTCTGAATACATTCCAGAAAAATTAATAAATTTTTATGTGGAGTCTTTTATTAAGTTGAGCAATATAATTAGTTCTAATATAATTAGAGTATATGATTTTGGATTAGTAAAATTCATTGACAGCAAAGCACTAGAGAAGAAACAATATTTTTATACTTCTGAATATTTTGAAAAAAGCGAAAAACTTATAGACGTTGTAAATATAGAGGATAATGAGAATATTTTAGAATTTTTTGTTCAAATTTGTTATGCAATTAATTATCTTCATTTGAGAGGTATGTTTTATAATAGTATAAATACTGACAATATATTAATTATAAAGGATAATGGTACAAAAAGAGTTATGTTAAAAGATATGGCTTCGATTGAATTGGAAAAATATTTTTATTCTCAGGGAAAAGGAAATATTAAATATTCTAGCAAATCATCGATTTTGTATAATAATATGGCTAGTAATAGTACAGATATGTATCTTTTAGGCGAATCTATGTTTTATCTTTTATGCAAAAAAAATAATAGATTTGAAGAGACATATGCATATGATGAATTGATAGAAAAGATAGATGAGTTTGCGTTATACCATTGTGATAATGAATTTGATTTAAATATATTAAAAATAATAAGAAATATGGTTAAAGAGCCATCAGATAGACAATTTGAAAATATTGGACAAGTTATAGAAGAAATAAACAAAACATTTAATAAACAATATAAATATTATAAAAGGAATGAAATAGAGAGACTTACATTTAATTTTGAGTTAATAGGAAGAGAATATGAAAAATCGGAAGTAATAAAAACGTATGATATGATAAAAAATGGTGCAATATCTAGTAGTTTTATATTTATACATGGTGAAATGGGTATAGGAAAGACTAAATTATTGAAGAATATTGAATATACTTTAAGATTAGATGGTGCTAATATTTATTCGTCGTATGGTCTTAATATGGTAAATAAAGGTACGAATAAAGCTTTTATTGAAATTTTAAAGAAGATTATTATTGAGAGTAATAATATAAATTTGAGTAAATATGATTCAGAATTAATCAAATTTATTCCTGAATTGAGCAAAAGAAGAAATGTCATCCCATCAAAACCGTTAGATGGAAATAAAGAAAAGCTTAGATTGATAAACAGGAGTTCTGGATTTGTAAATGAAGTAATTTGCAATAGAAAAGTTGTTTTTATAATAGATAATTTTCATTTAGCAGATGAATTTACCATTGATTTTTTTAAATATCTATTGTTTCATGATTTGGGTAATTTTTTATTTGTTGTATCATATTGTGATGGTGAATGTTTATTAAATAAAGAATTTATCAGATTTATGAATGAGATTTTTCAAAAATCAAATTCAAAAAGAATCTTGTTAGAGGGATTGAATATTGGTCAAACATCAAAGATGATTCAGAACATTTTAAATATGCCTAAAGAACCAATGAAATTCACGGAAAGTATTTATGCCAAAACACGTGGTAATCCGCTGTTTGTTAAGGAAATTATAAAGAATTTATTCACAAAAAAAATTATTTATATTGATAAAAAAACGGGTCAGTGGTTTACAGATTATAAAAATGAAGAGTTGCCTATACCAATAAATATTGAGCAAGCGGTATTAGTTCAAATAAAAGAAACTGATGAGTTTTCATATAAAATTTTATCAATAATTTCCATATTCAACAAACCTGTTTCTATAAACATAATAAAAGAATTTATAGATGCAGATAAAGAAAAAATTGAAAAAACAGTTGAATGTTTAATGACTAAAGGAGTTTTATGTAAACATATTGAGGATAAAGGATTTGCATATGATTATTACAATATGATTTTAAAAAATGCAATATATAATAAGATTTGCATAGAGGATAGGAATAAAAACCATAAATTAGCTGCTGCTATACTTGAAAACCAGTATAAGGATGGTAGGGAAGAATACTTACAGGAATTGATATATCATTTAGAGCGGTCATATCAAAAACAAAAAATAATTGACTATTGCGTAAAAAATTCTCAAAAAATGTTAAAATTTAAAAATACAAGTGATGCCTTAAAAAATTTGGAAAAAGCATTGTCAATGTATGATAAGGAGTCGGTAGAGCAAAATAAAATAGATATAGTGTATTTAATAGCTAATATATATTTTGAAAATTCAGAATATGATTTAGCAATGACATATTTCAGAAATTTGATAGATATTTCTATAAATGTAGGTAATAAAATATATCAAATTTATGCTATGAATAAAATTGCAAAAATATATATGGATAGAAATAAATTTGATATAATGAAAGATATAATAAAAGAAGTGGAAAAATTATTACGAAATGTAAAATGTATAGAAGGATATATAGAATGGAGTTATTTACAAGCATATGTTTATTTAATCAATCAAGAATATAAAAAAGGTGAAGAATTATGTGAGAAATCTTTAAAATTATGCGGAAATAAATGTTATGAACTTAAAGGTAGACTTTATAATATTCTTGGTAATATTTATTTACAGAATTCTGAAACAGATAAAGCTATAATGTGTTTTAAGGCTAGTATTATAAATTTTGAAGTTGTTAAGCAAATAAAAGGAGTTATAATTGCATCGAATAACATTGGAGTAATATATGGCGATTTTTATCAAAATTTTGATGAGGCATTAAAATATTATTACAAAATACTTAAAATATGTATTGATAATAATTTTATATTATGGGAAACTAAAGTAAAAACAAACATTGCATCAATATATTTTAATAAAACGAATTATAAAATGGTAATAGAATATTTGGAAAATGTTATTGATGTGTGTGAAAAAAATAATTTTAAAGGATACTTGTTTAATGCCTATGTAGTTATTGCAAATACATATTTAAGAATTAATAAATTTGATAAGGCGTTCAAATATTATCAGATAAGCAGTGATGAAATGGATGAACAAATAGATAAGATAAGATTTTCTGGCGAATATAGAATAATGGAAGCAGAGTTGCATTTGAAATTTGGTGATATAAAAATAGCAAAGGAAAGTATTGGAAAAGCTTTAAATATATATAAGTATGAGAAGTCTATACTAAAAACTAAAGCTGAATTATTATTGTTTATAATTAATATTTTAGATGGTCAGGAAAATATAGATGATAATATCATTGTAGAGTTTAAAGATATATTAGGTAGATATTCAAATATTGAGAATAGGTTAGAAATTATATATGAGGTGTGTATTCATCTATATAAAAATAAAAAAAATGATTTATTATATAAAATTTTTAATTATGCTGAAAAATTAGATTGTGATATAAAACAAAAATGTATAAAAGCTAAACGATTATTTTTAAAGTCATTATTTGAAAAAAATGAATTAAAAAAATTAGAATTATTGATAAATGCATTAGACATGAGTAAAGATGATAAGTGTATTTGTTGGAACATATATGTTGATATGGGAGATTATTATTTTAGAAGAAGTAGATATTACTATGCACTAATTTATTATTTTGAAGCATGTCATGTAGCTAAAAGTTTATTATTATCTATTCCTGAGAATTATAGAGTTAATTTTGCTAAATTTAAATGTATTTCAGAACCATTTAATAAATTTATAAATGCAAAAAATTATATCAATAATTGTAGTTATTTGGATGTTTGTAATAAGGGGATAACTTCTTTAGGAGATATTAATGAATTATTTTCATTTGTTGACTACAATGATGTCATAAATGATGAAAAAATTATTTGTTTTGCTAGAAAATTATATAATTTATCTTTTTATGATGATGTTAGGGACATTAACGACGTATTAATATATTTGAATAATAATGATGTTAGTAATATTAATATGATAAATAAATATATGGCTTATATGACATTAGCGAGTACAAGTTTGATAATATTGGATGAAAATGATGAATTTAATGTAATTGCCTCAACTAGTGCAAATACAGTACTTGATAAAGATAAACTTAAAATAATAAATAAAGTTAAGGATACTTCGAATGTTTTGATGGTTTCTAAATTTTATAATAGTTTATATGAAGTAGGTATACTTCCTAAGGATATGAGTGCAGTTATGTGTTTGCCTATTATAATAAATGATGTATATGATGATTGCTTTGAAGATAATAGAAGAAAGAATATGTTTGATAGAGAAATTATTCAAGGATATATTTACATGGAGTCTAACAGAAGTTTAAATAATTTTACATATACTACGCTTAAAGAGTGTTTGATTGTAAGTAAATTAGTAGGCGTAATACTTGATAAAATCAAAATAAAAACAGATGCATCTATTGATAAATTAACTGGTACTTTGACTAGAAAATATTTGGAGTTAAATATAAAAGAAGTATTAGAAAAAGCTAATAATTATGGCGGAAAGTTTTCTATGATAATGTTTGATTTAGATGATTTTAAAAGTATAAATGATAATTTTGGTCATCAGACAGGAGATTTTGTTCTCTCTAAAATATGTGAAATAGTTAAAAAGAGTATTAGAAAATCTGATATATTAGGAAGATATGGAGGGGAAGAATTTATAGTGATACTTCCTAATACTGATATTGATGATGCAGAAATTGTTGCTGAAAAGTTAAGAAGTAATGTCCATAATTCGAGATTATTAGGTGATAAAAGGGAAATCACGATTAGCATGGGGTTGGTGAACTATCCTAGACATGCCCAATGGGGTAACGAGCTTATTGAAAAAGTTGATCAGGCATTATATGTTGCTAAAGAAAATGGTAAAAATCAATATAGAGTATGGAGCGATGAGTTTAAAGATACTATAAAGAGAAGTAATAAGCTTTCAGGAATTATTACTGGAAATTCGGTTCAAGATCAAAGAAATGTACTTACTATGATTGAATTGGTTAATTTAATTGATGAAGAACTTAGTAAAGATGAGAAAATATTTAAATTTTTGGGGAGGATTATTGAAACTACAGAGGCGGAAAAGGGAATGTTAGCAATTGTTAAAAACGGAAGAATAGAAAAAAAATATTGCAGAGAAATATTTAAGTCAAAGTACGTAGAAAATATAAATTATAATGAAAATATTATTAATTTTGTTATATCAAAAAAAGAAGGAACTTATCTAATTGATTGGGATAATATAACTAAATATAACAATATTACAGGTGTGCCCGACTGGAATTCAGTGATCTGTGTGCCAATTACCCAAAATAAAACAGTGCTTGGGGTGGTATATCTATGCGTATCTACAGCTCAAAAGGAATTCAATTTTGGTGATTTTAATTTTGTTAATATACTCTCTGAGCTTGCTATACCGATTATTTAATTGATAAGGTATTGGTGAAGGTGAATATGTTTTGCTAAAGAAAAACATAGGGACTTCAAGTGGAGGCTCTATTCCAACTGAAGTAAAATGCTTCAATTTCCCATTTATAGAAGTTCTAATATGTTTTTTTAAAAATAACTTAAGAAAATATTTTTAACATGAATATATATGTACTATGGATTAATTTTAAAGATAGGGGTATATATTATGAAAAAGAAGAAAGAAAAGCAGTTAAAGGATAAGAATATGGCAAAAAACAATATTAAAGATTTATATGAGTTAACACCTCAGAATATGTCTTCTGTTGTTAATAAAAAACCAGGAATAAGCATAAAATTCAACAGTATTTATGAAAATATAGATTTATATTCATTTAGAATGAGTATTGATGATAGAATTGTTTCTTCTGTAGTGAATAAGCAATATGCTATTTATAAACCTAGAAAAGATTTAAAACATGGTAAACATAGTGTTGAAGTGAGCTTTAAGGATATAAATAATAGGGATGTTCAAGTTGAATGGTATTTCTACACGATTGATGAAAAAACAAAATATAGGCTATATTTTGGAGTACCTCACAGTCATACAAATATTTCAAGTGGAGTGGGTAGTCCAATAGAAGCTTATACAAAAAGCAGAAAAAGAGAATTGGATTATTTAATAATTACAGATCATTCGAGGCGTTTAAGTGGGAAAGGTACTATGAGTATCAATAAATTAAAAAGGGGGAAAGATTTTGATAAATGGGATTTGACAAATTATGAGGCTGGCATAGTCAATAAGAAGCATAAAAAGTTCTTGGCATTAGCTGGATTTGAGTTGAGTACTTCATTTTGGGGACATGTAAATGTATATAATTCAAGGGACTATATAAGAAATAAAATGAAAAATTTATACATGTTTTATGAATGGCTGAATACTAGAAATAATGCAATAATTTCCATTAATCATCCTAATGAAAGTTCAGCTGATATAGAGTATTCACTAGAACTTGATGAATATTTAAATTTTATTGAAGTTGCAAATGGAATACCACCAAAGAAATACATGAGAAGAGAGCATATATATTTTAAATTATTGGATAAAGGTTGGCATTTAGGTGTACTAAATAGTCAGGATAATCATAAGGATGATTGGGGAATATCGGATAATTTGACAGTAATAGCAGCAGAAAAACTCACTAAAAAAGCATTTTTTGAGGCATTAAAAATGAGACGTACTTATTCAACAGAAAGTAGAACATTAAAGTTAATTGTAAAGTGCAATGGATATTATATGGGAAGTATTATTAATTGCAATATAGGTGATAATATAGATTTTGAAATAATTGCAGAGGATAGAAAAAATAAAATTGATAAAATAGAGATAATATCTAATGGTGGTATAACAATTGAATCTAAAAATGATTTTAAAAACAAAAATAAGATAATATGGAAACCTCAAATAGTACTTGATAAAAAAAACAGATGGTATGTTGTTAAAGTAACATTGTATAATGATAAATTTGCTATTGCCTCGGCAATATTTTGTTGATTGATCGATTCTATAAGATTCCTACTTCTATAAGTGGGAGGTTAAAGCTTCTTGCTTCAGACGGAGTAGAGTTTCCACCTGAAGTTCCGATGTTTTGCTTTAGCAAAACGAGTTCGCTTTGTAAAAATATAACTTTTTAGAATTATATTCGTATATTATGTGAGGGGGTAAAAAGAAGGGGGAATTTTAATGAAAAATTTATACAGAAAGTACGTAATAGTGCTATTGCTGGCATTTGCAGTATCCTTTATATTTATTGGATGTGGTGCAGAAAAGAAGAATTTAAAGGATTCAGCTACCATAACAGAAAGTGCTAGAGATGAAAATAAAAGTGATAGCAAAGGGTCAATGGCTTTAAATGATAATAATTATGGGCAACATATTAAAGATAATAGCAAAATAATAGTTTACAAAACTATTGAATTAGAAACACTAAAGTTTGATGAAGTAAAAAATAAAATTTTACAGAGAACTAAAGCATATGGTGGGTATGTACAAAGTTCAAATATAGAAGGTATTGGTATTAGACAAAAACATGATAATGCAAATAGATATGCTAATTTAGTGCTAAGAATACCTAAAAATAATCTAAGGAATTTTGAGAATGATATTAACAATCTTGATTGTAGTATTGTTGATATCAGCACAAGAACTGAAGATGTAACAATGCAGTATTTTGATACAGAAGCACATTTAAAGTCATTAAAAATTGAAGAAGAAAGATTGTTAAATTTACTCAAAAAGACTGGAGAATTAAAGGACATAATTCAGGTAGAAAGAGAATTGCAGAATGTTAGATATGAAATTGAAAAATTAACTGGTTCATTGAGAAAATTGGACAATTTAGTTGAATATACAACATTTACTGTGCATATACGAGAAGTTCATGAGATTAAAGAAAACCCTGTAACCATGGGAGAACGCATAATAAGTGCATTTAAAACATCTGTTAAATATTTAGTTAAATTCTTCAAAGAAATTTTGATTATAATATTTGCTATAATTCCTTTTGCAATTGTTTTTGGCATTATAGGATTTATAGTGTACAAAACTATTATAAAATTAAAGAAAAATAGTGGACATAATGAAATAGATGATAATAAATAGTATATATTTAGTTATCAAATAAAATAATATAAAGTGGATACAATGATAAATCATATTGAATAATATTCCAATGTGATTTATTATTGTATTATAGCATATATTATTTGTTTGATTAATGTAATGGCTTAGAGTCTTATTTTTTATCAATTTTATAGATTCTCGTTTTTGTAAGTGGAAGATTGAAGCTTTTGTTTCGAAAAACTAGTTCACTTAATTATATTTAACTAAAAAGCCCCCACTTTAGCGTGAGCAAGTAGAGGGATAATTCACTTACACAATATATATAGTTGATTGAATAAAAGTTAAAGCGAAATTATATTGAAAGGGGAGAGAGTGATGAAATTTGAAATTAACAAAGTTTATCATGGATTTAAGTTGATTGAAGAAAAGGAAGTAAAAGAACTGAATTCAATTGGCAGAATATTTGAACATGAAAAAAGTGGGGCTAGATTATTTCAATTGCAAAATGATGATGACAATAAGTTTTTTTCTATAGCTTTTAGAACACCGCCAGAGGATAGCACGGGGCTTCCTCATATACTAGAACATTCTGTACTTTGCGGTTCAAGAAAATTCCCAATGAAGGAGCCTTTTGTTGAATTATTAAAAGGATCATTGAACACATTTTTGAATGCAATGACGTTTCCAGATAAAACTATGTATCCTGTAGCTAGCAGGAATGAAAAGGATTTTTTCAATTTAATGGATGTATATTTGGATGCTGTATTTTACCCTAATCTAATAAATACTCCAGAGATATTAATGCAAGAAGGGTGGCATTATGAAATAGAAGATAAAAATGATGATATTACATATAAAGGTGTGGTATACAATGAAATGAAAGGTGCATTTTCTTCGCCAGAAGGTGTATTAATGCGTAAAATACAAGAATCTTTATTCGAGGATACTGTTTATTCAAATGAATCAGGTGGAGATCCAGAAGAGATTCCTAAACTCACTCAAGAAAGATTTGTTGAGTTTCACAAAAAGTATTATCACCCATCAAATAGCTATATTTTCTTATATGGTGATGGAGATTTAGATAAACAACTTGAGTTTATAAATGATAACTATTTAAAAGATTTTGATAGAATTACGGTTGATTCTGAAATTAATTATCAGAAACCATACGAAAAAATGAAAACGGTAGAGGAGTTTTATCCTATTTCTATTGAAGATAGTGAGAATGATAAAACATTTTTAAGCATGAATTTTGTTACAGGCAAATCAACAGATCCAGAAGTTTATTTTGCTATGGAAATATTAGAATACTTGCTACTTGAAAATTCAGCAGCTCCGCTAAAAAAGGCACTTGTTGATGCTGAACTCGGTAAAGATGTATTTGGACAATTTGATAGTTCTATATTGCAACCAACTTTCAGTGTTATAATCAAGAACTCTAATGAGGATAAAAGTGAAAAATTCAAAAAAGTTGTTTTTGAAACTTTAAATAAATTGGTAGAAGATGGTATAGACAAGAAATTAATTGAGGCATGTATAAACATAACTGAATTCAAGCTCAGAGAAGCAGATTTAGGTGGATATCCTAAGGGATTACATTACAATATGTGTGCATTAGATAGTTGGCTTTATAACGGTTCGCCATTTACTAATTTAGAATATGACAGTATATTAAATAAGATTAAATCAGCACTAACAACTGATTATTTTGAAGAATTAATAAAGAAATATTTGTTATATAACAATCACAGTACTATGCTTATATTAAAACCTAAAAAAGGTATGGCAGAAGAAAAAGATAGAGAATTAAAACAAAAACTTAAGGATTATAAAGCTAGTTTATCAGAAAAAGAAATCGAAAAATTAGTTGAGCAGACATTAAAGCTTAAAAAGAGGCAGATAACACCGGATTCAAAGGAAGATTTAGAAACAATACCTATGGTTTCTATTGATGATATAGATAAAAAGGCAGAGGAAATTCCACAGCAGATAAAAGAGGAGAATGGAGTTAATATTTTATATCATAATATTTTTACAAGTGGTATAGCATATATTGATTTATATTTTGATACTTCAATGTTAAAGAGAGAACTTATACCATATATTAATCTTTTATCTGGTATTTTAGGTAAAATAAGCACAGAAAAAAGTCATTATTCAGAGCTTTCAAATGAAATAAACATAAATACAGGAGGAATACAATTTACTAGCAGTGCATTTGGGGATGTTAAGTACACAGATAAATTTTACCCTAAATTTATTGTAAAATCTAAAGTATTACCTAATAAAATACCACAGCTTATGAATTTGCTTCATGAAATTATTTCTACTAGCAATTTTGACGATAAGAAGAGAATTAAAGAAATAATTCAGCAGATGAAATCAAGAGAAGAAATGAAAATATTCGAAAGAGGTCATATTGTTGCTGCGAATAGAGTAATGTCTTATTTTTCGCATGCAGGAAGATATATGGATGAGTTGAATGGATTAGGTTTTTATAAGTTTATAACAAATTTAGAGAAAAATTACGAAACAATGTCTGAAGAAATCATAAACAATTTAAAAGAAGTATATAACACTATATTTAATAAGAACAATTTAGTTGTGAGCATTACATCAGAAGAAACAGAATATGCTGATATTATTAAAAATCTATCAACTATGACGGATAAGCTTAAAACTATTGAATTTAATACTCAAGAATATTTATTTGATATTGATAGAAAAAATGAGGGTTTACTTACTTCTGGAAATGTACAATATGTAGCAAAAGGTTATAATTTTAAAAAATTAGGTTATAAGTATGATGGTACAATGCTTGTACTTAAAACCATTATTAATATGGATTATCTATGGAATAAAGTACGTGTTCAAGGTGGAGCGTATGGATGTTTTATGAGAGTTACCAAAGGTGGAACTATTGGATTTTCTTCATATAGAGATCCAAATTTAAAAGAGACTTTAAATGTTTATGATAATACTGTTGATTATGTAAAAAATATTGAACTATCAGAGAGAGAAATGACAAAATATATAATAGGAACTATTAGTGAACTTGATCAGCCATTGACACCTTCCATGAAAGGAGAAAGAGCATCAACTAACTTTTTTAGAAATATAAGTCAAGAATACTTGCAGAATGAGAGAGATAACGTTTTGAATGTTAATGTAGAAAAATTAAAGAAATTTGCTGATGTGATAGAGGATATTGTTTCTAAAGATTATTATTGCGTTTTGGGTAATGAAACAAAAATAAAAGAGAATAAAGATATATTTAAAGAGCTTGTTACGGTGTTTGAGTAAAAACAAAATGATGGTTTTCTATTAACGTAGAAAATCATCATTTTAAGCATTTGATGATAAAAGAGTATCATTTTATATATTATACTTATCAAGTTACAAAATCCATGGAGGAGTAATATGAGTATTAAAGCATTATTCACATATGATTATGGTAAAGAAAAGATGAATTCCATAAAAAAATTAGGATATGATATTACAATCATTAATGAAAGAGATATTGAATATTGCAACGAAATTAAAGAAACTGAGGTGCTAGTATGTTATAATCCATTTGAAACATTGGATATAAGTAAAATGGATAAACTAAGATGGATACAACTTTCAAGTATAGGTATAGACCAGCTTCCAGTAGAAATTGCTATTGCTAAAAATATAGTAGTTACCAACAATAGAGGGGGATATTCTATTCCTATTGGAGAATGGATTGTACTTAAAACACTTGAGATGCTAAAGAACAGTAAAAGGTTATATATGCAGCAGATGGGCAAAAAATGGAGAATAGATACAAGTATTTTAGAGTTGTACGGTAAAACAATTGGTTTTGTTGGGACAGGGACAATAGCTAGGGAAGCGGCAAAGAGACTTAAGGGGTTTGAAGTGAATATATTAGGTGTGAATACTAAGGGTAGGTGTACTGAATATTTTGATAAATGCTTTTCAATAGAAGAATTAGATAAAATGCTTTCATTGAGTGATATAGTTGTTATTACAATACCATATACTGAAACAACCCATAAGTTGATAGATTGTAAAAGATTTTCTTCAATGAAAAATGGTGTGTATTTTATAAATGTGGCACGAGGAAATGTTGTTGATGAGTGTGAACTTATTAAAAATTTAAAGAATAAAAAAATAAAAGCAGCTGCATTAGATGTTTTTGAAGATGAGCCATTATCAATGGATAGTCCTTTATGGAATTTAGAAAATGCAATAATAACTCCACATAATTCATGGGTTTCTGAGATGAGAAATGATAGAAGATTTGAAGGTATATACAGAAATATGGAAAGATACTCAAAAGGTATGCAACTTTACAACATAGTTGATCTAAGAAGGGGATATTAGATGTTTGGGATAGAATACCAAGTTGATAATCAGATTTCTATTGCACAACTTGAAAGTGTATTAGACATTTGAGATAGAATATCAAGACTTCCGTTGCTTGTCTTGGAGGATGAATCAATCCAGTATTAGACATTTAAGAGAAAGTAACAAGTCAAATAGATTAGTACTGATTAGTTATTCTGTGAAGATGACTTAGGCATTTGAAAGAAAATAGACTAGCATACTGACTAGTTATTTTTTTGAAAATGCCTTAAATAGAATAGGCTACTGATTCTATAACCAGCAGCTTATATATTAATATTAGGGAAAATATGAATTTATTATAATAAGGAGGATTACTAATTAAATTATAATTTTAATTCAATTATAATGATATCATATAATCCTTACAGTAAAGTGACATATTATCTTACAGTTTTGTAATGTTTAAAGAAAGAAGGGGCTACTATGAAAGCAGAAATTTTATGTGTTGGAACAGAGATTTTACTGGGAGATATAGTGAATACAAATGCACAGTATATTGCTAAGAAATTAGCAGAGTTGGGTATAGATGTTTATTATCAAAGTGTAGTTGGAGATAATCCTAAAAGATTGGAAGAGGCTTTTAGAATTGCTTTTAGCAGATCTGATATAGTTATTACTACAGGTGGATTAGGGCCAACAAAGGATGACTTAACAAAAGAAATTGCGGCTAAGTATTTTGGTAAAGAGCTTGTACTAAACGAAAAAGAATTGAGCAAAATTGAAGAATACTTTAATAAATCAAATAGAAAAATGAGTGAGAATAATATAAAACAGGCATATTTACCTGACGGTTCAATAATCATTTCAAATCAAAATGGTACAGCACCTGGATGTATTATTGAAAGTGATTCAAATATAGCTATATTGCTTCCAGGGCCTCCAAGAGAGATGAAACCAATGTTTTGTGATATCGTTATTCCGTACTTGAGCAAATATCAGTATGGAATGTTATTTTCAAAGGTGCTTAGAGTGGTTGGCATTGGTGAGAGTTCAGCTGAAGATATTATAAAGGATATAATTAATAAGCAGACAAATCCTACTATTGCTCCATATGCTAAAGATAGTGAGGTAATATTTAGAATTACTGCAAAGGCTAAAAGTGAGCAAGAAGCAAAAAAATTGATAGAACCAGTCGAAAAAGAAGTTAGAGAAAGACTGGGAGATAATATATATGGAACTGGTGAAACATCATTGGAAGATGTGGTAGCTAAGTTGCTCATAGAAAAGAACTTAACTATAGCTACTGCGGAGTCATGTACAGGAGGAATGATTGCATCAAAATTAATTAATTCACCAGGTATTTCATCTGTATTCATGGAAGGGGCTATAACATATAGCAATGAGGCTAAAATGAAAAGGCTTGGAGTAAAAAGAGAAACATTAGAGAAATATGGTGCTGTAAGCAGTCAAACAGCAGCTGAGATGGCAGAAGGAATTGCAAAAGCGGCAGGTACTTGTGTAGGTATTTCGACAACAGGAATTGCAGGACCAGGAGGTGGAACAGAAGAAAAACCAGTAGGTCTTGTATATATGGGACTTTATATAAATGGACAAGTAAAGACAAAGAATATGATTATTAGTGGAAATAGGCAAAATGTAAGAATGAGAGCAACAGTTAAACTCTTAGATTGGCTTAGGAGGGAAATAATCAATATGAAATAAGTGAATTTGTTTTGATATTGAGATTTCAGATTGATATATTTAACAAATATCTCGGTGGCATAAGAAAATAAAAATGCTTATAAAATATTTTGCTTCAGGTGGAGAGTTTACTCTATCTGAAGCAAAATTTCTTAAATTCCAAGTTTAAGAATCTATTCAATGGTTATCCTACGGAAAGTATTTTTAATAGAGACGACCCATAACTATTTAAATATTTTACTTATATCAACTATTCCTGCACCTTGAAGTGATTTTTGTATGTCTAATTGTCTGCAAGATAATTTTAGTAGTGAGAGAATGTCTTTATAGTTTAAGTTAGGGTTATACTCATATAATAAAGCACATATTCCACTAACATATGCAGCTGCACATGATGTACCTGAATAATAAGTATAATGTTCAGTCATGTGATGTGGGTATAATTTTACACCATTTCTTTCGGGAATGTATTTTGTATCTGTTTTTAGTGAACAAATGTTATTACAAAGTGCAGAAACATCAGGTTTTTTCGTTTTTGTATAATTTCCCAAAGATGAATAATTGTAAGGAGTGTTTGAATTTATTAATCCCCCTACTGTTATACAATTTGGTAAAATAGATATACCCGTCATAGAATTAAATTCATTTGTATTGTTTCCGCTTGGAACAATTACTACGATTCCATTATCAATGGCTTTATTAAATAAACATTGGAATAAAGATAGTATAAATTTATCATAATATAGTGTTTCAAATGGCAGACATATTATTTTAATGTTATTTTCTAATGCTTCATTTATTAATATGTTAATTGCAAATAATATATCAGATATAAATCCTTTTCCAAGATTGTTAAATGCTTTAATAGAGTATAAATGACTTCCTGGTGATATTCCTTTATATTGACCTTTTGAGGATATTCCACTGCTACAAATTATTCCACTAATAAATGTTCCATGTCCATTATCATCATATGGATAATGGTATCCGTTTATTAAGTCTAGAAATTTTTTGATTTTGTTCTTATTGCTAATTAAATCAATATGAGGGAAAACACCAGTATCTACAATGCCTATGCCAATATTTTTACCAGTAATAGTTGTTTTATTATTGAGAGTTATTTTATTTAACATAGATTTATAATTAATTTTTTTGCGTTTATCTGGAACAGCGCATATAAAAGCATATTTATCTATTCCTATATATTTAACTTCAGGATATTCCAATAATCTTTCAATTGTCCGTGGTGAGAGTATAGCGGAAATACTATTTATACTTGGTATAGTACGTATAACCTGACATTTCATGGATAGTATTTTCTTTTCAATTTTTTCAAGAAGAGTTCTACATGTAATAATTACTCTAAAATCTTTATATAGTTTATCCTGTAAGGCATAATATAAATAAGGATCTAGTTTATTTTTAAAAGAAAACATGATATGCCCCCTAATAACTTGGTACGTTATTATAGTATATTAAAAATACATATAATATGTTAAAAAAATTATCAATTTGTGATAAAATATATCCAAACTATACTTGCAAGGTTTTTAAAACCGTATAATTATCTAAACAAAATGCGAATTTTATAACTTTATGAGTATAAAATAAGGAGGTGTTACTATGCCATTAATTGATTACAAATGCAATAAGTGTGGCAAAGAATTTTTTGAAATAGTTAAGAATGCTGATGAAAAAGTTAAGTGTCCCGTATGTGGGAGTGAAGACACAGATAGAGTTTATAAGGGTAAATTTTATGGTAATGGAAATTGCAGTGGTAACTGTTCTTCTGGCTGAGGAGGTTGTTAATAAATAATATCGGTGATATTATATAAATATAATAAAGTTAGTATGAAAAATAAGAATTTGTTACGCAAATCTTTTGGTCTGTTTCTATATGGGAAACAGTCAAAAGATAAACGTTTACAAATTCTTATTTTTATAATTGATATTCTTCCTTACACATATTAAAAAATGCTGCAGCAGTTGGAGTAAGAGTTCTTTTAGAATTTACTACCAAATAAATATTTCTTTTAAGAGATATATCATGAAGAGTGCTTATGTTAATATCTTTATGCATGTAATTTTCCAATGTGTTCTTGGAAACAATGGATATTCCTATGCCGGAATTAACGAGCCTTATGATGGTGTCTACATTATTCACTTCACATACAACATTTAATTTTTTGCATGTTATATTAAGCTTTATTAGTTCAGTTTCAAATGTAATTCTTGTTGCTGAATTTTTTTCCCTCATTATGAATTTGTATTTTAATAAATCTTCAAGCGTCAATTTTTTTGGTAAGTTAAGTGAAGAACTAGAAATAACAACAAGTTCATCCTCTGTTATTTTATAGCTTTTAATCTTCTCATTTTCTATTGGGTTTCCTACGAGTCCTATTTCGCAATTCAAATCTAAAATATCCTTTATTATTTTCCCAGAACTCTGTTCAATAATGTTAAATGTGACAGAGGGATATATCATCAAAAATTTTTTTAATAGCTTTGGAACAACAGTATTACAGGGTGTAGTACTTGCAGATAAGTTCAACTTACCAGATACATTATTGTTAAAAGTTGATATTTCAGTTATGGCTTGATTACGTATATTTATAATATCAGCTGCATATTGTTTAAACGATTCACCTGCTGGTGTAAGGTTTACTTCCTTTGATGTTCTATCAAAAAGTTGAACATTTAATTCTTTTTCTAAACTTGATATATGAGAACTAATAGTAGGCTGAGAAAGAAAAATAATACCAGCAGCCTTTGAGAAACTTTTAACTTTTGCTACGCATAAAAAAGCTTCAATTTGTTTGAAATCCAAGTTAATCCCTCCATAATAAACAGTATTAATATTATTATGAAGGGAATTATAGAAAATTTCAATAGGAATTATTGATAAATCAATGTTTCCATTTAAATATTATTATTCCTAGTATCATAAAGGCAATACCAATGTACTTAGATAACCCAAATCTCATTTGCTTGGTATCAAAAAGACCAAATGCATCTATTATACCAGCAGCAGTCAATTGAGCAATGAGAATTGTTGCAATTGAATATGTTGGACCTAATGACTTTATTCCGAGCATCACAGTAAAAATGATAACTGTACTCAATACACCGCCTAGTAAATACAATTTATTTACTTCATTTATTGCCTTTAAATTTCCATTACCTGCTATCATAAGAATTACTAATGTTAATACAAATGCACTCCCTTGAACTATTAGATTGGTTTCCCATAATCCTATTTTTTCGCTTGCTCTTGTATTAAAAACACCCTGAATACTCATTGCAATTCCTGCTATTATTGAAAAAATAATACCCAAAATAATCACCTCTAATGTTAAATCAATCATAATTTAGTTTAACCTAAAATTTATAAATATATTGACAAAATATATTGGAACATTAAGGACTTAGTTGTATAATTTAGTAGAGAAAATCAATAAGGATTGAGAGGAGATATCAATGAAAAAAAATCGTAGTAAATATTTGCTGATAGTAGTAGTGGTTTTGGTTATTTGTATATGTATAGTAGTTCCTAAGTTAATATTGCTAAAAGCAGATAAGTCATTTAAAAATGGTGATGTGGAAACATCAAAAGTGTTATATAGGAAATATGTGAATATAGTACCATTTAGTTCACATAAAGCAAAAGCATTATTTAGACTTGCAGATAATATAGCACCTGAGGATAGCACATTTGCAAAAATGGAGTTTTATTCCACAGGTGAAACTTCATGGACTGGAACATTAACCATTAAACAAGTAAATGATGCTGCGAAATATTATGAAGAAATTTATAATAATTATAGTGAAAGTGAGTATTATAAAAAAGCGTACAAAAGACTTCTTGAAATATATACAATAACTTCGGACTATGAAAAAGGCAGGGAACTTATAAATGCTCAAATCAATTCTAAGGACAGTGATATTAGAATTGTTGCAGAAAAATATAATATTTTATATTTAATATTTAATGGTGAATACGATAAGGCAGAAAATATTGCAAAGTCAATATTGAATGAACGAAATGATTATGAAATATATTTAATGCTTGGAGATATGGAAATTAGCAGAGGTAATTTTGAAAAAGCGGAAGAGTACTATAAGAATGGGGAAAATGATAACCTCTATAAAAGCTATACAGAAATGTATTATAAACACTATAATTTATTTGGCAATGTTAGAGGAAAGAGTTTAGCACAAAGAGCTAGTGAACTTTATAATGGAAACAGTGAAATAAAAGGAAATGTAACTTTAAATGGAAAGCCTGTACCAAATGCTGTAGTATATATTGTGGATAGAGATTGGGGGAAACGTATAAAAGGAATATTTCCAATTCGTTCGTGTCCACCATACGATGGTATATGTGTAAGAACTAATTTAAAAGGTGAATTTAGTGTAAAAAAACTTCATGAAGGTGAATATATTACTATATTATCACTACCAGTACTGAAGTTTAGTCAAAATAAAACTGTACTTTCAAAAAATACTCTAAATAGAAGAATAAAATTAAAAAATAACGAATCTGTGGAATATGATTTTTCATTTGTTGAACCTTTAAATGTAGTTGAACCAAAGAATAGAGTTGATGTAACAGGAGGAAAAGTTCATATTAAGTGGGAAAAAGTTAAAGGAGCTGCATATTATCGTATTAACACAATAGAGTATTGTGATCCTTTTGAGCTTAAAGGTAGCAGTGTATTTTCGCCAATAACTGACAAAATACGTGATATTGAGTATGATATTGATATTGATGATTTCAAGTTTAAAAAACCGGGGGGAAGTTTTTCTGATAATGATGGTTTAATGAATGTTCAAGCATATTTAGGTATTGTTATTCCTGGTGCATATATACCGTTAACTGTTTCAGCATATGATAGCAATGATAATATTATAACATCATCTCTTCCTATTCAAGCTGATAAGGATGATATGATTTTAATTGCTATTAAAGGGAAGTTGACAGAAGGAGACAAATTGATTATAGATAAAAAGCCAGAAGAAGCATTAAAGTATTATGAAGAATATATAAAGAAAAACCCTAATGATGTCCATGCTTTGATGGTGCTTTCTAGGTTATATTATAATGGAACCAAGGTTATTTTTGGTGAAAACAAAAAAGAGAGATGTGAAAATAAAGATGTTCATAAAGCAGTTGAAATTGCAAAAAGAGCATATGAACTTACAGGTAATGCAGAATATTTGAAAGAAACTTTAAATGCGGTTGCTTTTGATTCAAATAATAAAAATGATTATAAGTGGGTTATAGAAGAGATGTTAAAATTGCCTAAAAGCGAGCTTACCTATACTGAATATGAAAATTTAGGTAGAATGTACTTAAAGCTTGGAAAAATAAAGGAAGCTGATAAATATTATGATAAATTTGATGATTTATCTGAACATTATTTTATAAGATCAATTCTTTTGAAGATTTATTTTGAGGATTTTGATAGAGCTTTTGAAATGGCTCAAAGCAATAAATTTAAATTTTGGAATAGAAACAAGTATGAATTTGTTCAAAATATTAAAAAGCTTAATAAAATAGATAAAAGCAGTGAAAGCTATAAAGTCTTTAGAACATTAGTTAAAAGCATTTTGATTCAGGAAAATGGATACAAAGAAAAATACAATAATGAAATAAGTAAAATTAAAATTGGTGTATTAAATTCAATAATGAAAGAGATTGCAGAGGATTATAATATTGAATAACAAAACAAGGGGCAGTTCGCCCCTTGTTTTAGGTTTTAACTGATTCATACATATTGAAGAAAATATTTTATGATTTACAGCAGGTTTATATGGTTTAATAACTTTGATTATGGACTTGTATTATTATCCAATTTACCCCAGATATTTAGGTTATATAATTTAATAACCTTGATCCTGCCTTTTATGGTTTATGTCATTCTTAGATATATAAGCTGCTTCTATTTCAGAAGACGAAAAGCCGAGTTTAGCTCCTAATGTTAAGAAGGACTCGAATATATTGATATAATTTTGTTTAGATGGAGTATGCATAAAATCGTTTATACTAGAATAAAAAAGTAAGAAAAGAGCTGTTGGTTCATTAATACTCTTTTTAAGTTCGATTTTTCTAATATCATCATAATTTTTTTCGAGTCCAATACTCAATATAAAGTGGAGGCAATCAACATATTCTTCCAATATAATCTCTTTAGCTGAAGGTTTTTTTAAACTCCAAAATTTAAAACACCTTGTTTCATTTGCTAGTTCACCAACTTCAACTAAGAGAGCTAGTGTTTTTTTTGAGATGAGGTTTTCATTTTCAAGCTTATGATCTTTTTGAATTCTTTTATCTAATTTATTTTGTAAAGAGAATAATTTTTCAAGATTCATAATACAATTACCTTTCTATTTTATTAATTCTACAACATTCCCACTTATAGAAGTGGGATATTGTAGTTCTTTGCTTCATGGGAATTAGAGTTTCCACCTGAAGTTTCGATGTTTTGCTTTATCAAAAATAATTTAATTTCATAGGACTAAAATAACATTAAAATTCTGCGTTTTTAGGTGTTCTTGGGAATGGAAGAACGTCTCTAATGTTACTCATGCCTGTTAAATACATTATAGCTCTTTCAAAGCCAAGTCCGTATCCAGCATGTTTTGTTTCACCATATTTTCTTAAATCTAGGTACCACCAGTAATCTTTTTCATCAAGTCCTAATTCTTTGATTCTTGATTTAAGCACATCAAGTCTTTCCTCTCTTTGGCTTCCACCAATTATTTCGCCAATTCCAGGGACTAAAAGATCCATAGCAGCAACTGTTTTGTTGTCATCATTTAATCTCATATAGAAAGCTTTTATTTCTTTTGGATAGTCAGTTACGAAAACAGGTTTTTTGAATTTTTTCTCTGTTAAATATCTTTCATGTTCAGTTTGTAGGTCACATCCCCATTCAACTGGATATTCAAATTTTTCTCCTGAGTTTTTAAGAATTTCAATTGCTTCTGTATAAGTAACATGAGCAAATTCAGAATTTAGTACATTATTTAGTCTATCAAGCAAGCCTTTATCAATAAATTTATTGAAGAACTCCATTTCTTCCGGAGCATTATCAATAACATATTTGATTATATATTTTAGCATTTCCTCAGCAAGTTCCATATCATCTTCAATATCAGCAAATGCTATTTCAGGTTCTATCATCCAGAATTCGGAAGCATGCCTTGCAGTATTTGAGTTTTCTGCTCTAAAAGTAGGTCCAAAAGTGTATACATTTCTGTGAGAAAGAGCAAATATTTCGGCTTCTAATTGTCCACTTACAGTAAGGTTAGATTCTTTACCAAAGAAATCTTTTGTAAAGTCTACTTTTCCATCTTCTGTTTTAGGAATGTTATCTAAATCAAAAGTAGTTACGTGGAACATTTCACCTGCACCCTCACAATCACTTCCAGTTATTATTGGAGTGTGAACATAAACAAATCCTTTTTCTTGGAAAAATTTATGGATAGCATATGCAGCAAGAGAACGAACTCTAAATGTTGCATTAAAGGCATTAGCTCTTGGTCTTAAATGAGCTATAGTTCTTAAATATTCAAAAGTATGTCTTTTCTTTTGAAGAGGATAATCTGAATTTGATAATCCTTCTATTATGACTTCATTTGCTTTGATTTCAAAAGGCTGTTTTGCATTTGGTGTTTCAACTAGTGTACCTATTACTGTGATAGAAGAACTAATAGGTAATTTCCCAATTTCCTTGAAGTTTTCGAGAGTATCATCAAATACAATTTGAATGTTCTTAAAGAAACTTCCATCATTAACTTCTATAAAGCCAAAAGATTTTGAATTTCTTATTGTTCTTATCCATCCAGATATTTTTACGGTTTTGTCTATGAATTTTTCTGATTCTCTGTACAATTGTTTTACTAGTACAATGTTTTTCATAATTATTTCCCCTTTCAAATTTCAAATTTTAGTATAGTTATAGTTGCTTCATAGAACTCCAAACTTCATAAGTAGAAGAGTGTTTGTTAGTATTCAAGTGGTTTAGAATTTACATACTTGCACTTGAATGTATTACAGTTGAACTTTGACATCAGATGTATTTAGTTCCGAAACTACCACTCAGTATAGCTACTTTATATAAGTTGAACTTTAACATGAGATGTATTTAGTTTAGAGTTCACACTACTCTACGCTCAACCTATGGATGAACGAATTTTTGTTATTGAGCAGATTACAAAACGTGAAGTATATAATAGAATATAGGCATTTGAAAGAAAATAACAAGTCAAAGATGCGACGTATATTTTGTGAAATACAAAGAGTTGGGTTCCGCTGATAGTAGGTTCTATCAACGGGTTCCGACGATGAAGTAGTTCGCAAAATAGACTAGCATACTGACTAGTTATTTTTTTGAAAATGCCTATAGTATAAAAAAAGGCTCTCATCCTCATTAAGGGACGAAAGACTGAATCTTCGCGGTACCACCCAAATTGTCATTAAATGACCACTCTAATCAGTACATAAGCCAGCAAAACAAATTGCTCAATATAACTATGCCGTGAATTTAGCATATAACAAGAACTAAAACTAAAACACAACATGAGTTTAAATAAGTTGCTGCATCAATACTGTCCAAAGCATAACGGTTTGGCTCCGTCTAAGTCTACTAACTACCTAAAATAGCTTTCGGTTAGAAACTCCGAGATGTTTTTCAATATAGGCTTCGTACTGGACTCTCACCATCTCCAATTCGCTTTGACTACATCCTATATCTACTCTTCTCTTCATAGTCTTTAATTGTATGGATTAGTTTAATTATATTTTTACCATTAATCAATAAAAAAATCAACAGTTTTTTATTAATTTTATATATTATATTGAGTATTAAATATCTATAATTAAATATTTAATAATTGAATATTTAATAATTGAATATTTATATTAAGTGCTAAAATTTTACATTATGTAATTCCATGTGTGAATTATTTTGAGCATTAAATTGAGTGATTCAATATTTCGGTATACAAATCAATATAATTTTAAATATTACTATAAATGAGCAAATTTCAATCTATTAAATGTAAAATAACATTTTAGTGCTATTGTCTAGCATCATTTAGTATAGGAAAACAGTAAAATTTAATATTACAAATTGAGTTGTCAAGTCATTTGTAAGTTATTGTAATGATTTTTGCTCATTTAAAGAATATTAATTATATTACCAGCATTATTGTTAAAATAAATATCACCAAAATTATTTTCAAGTTTTTCCAATGCTTTTGCACCTGTACAATGAGAAATACCTATAAATTTTAAATCCATTTTTTTAAACTCATTTAATGTCAAATCAATTCTGCTTTCATCTGCTTCAATCAAGTGAGTTCCACCAATAATTCCATATATTTTATTATGCAATCGTTCTTCAACTGTTTTTAGTATGTTAATTATTCCAATATGAGAACAGCCAACCAATACTATGAGCCCTTTAGGTGTATCTATGGTTAAAACAATTTCATCATCAAAACAATCTTTAACATATGAATTATCAATATTAATATAAAAATTACTATTTATTCTTTCATAATAAGTTGTTCTTTTGATGTTTGAAATTATATTAATTTTAGGCGTTAAATTGGTAATGTCTTTATCAACAAAAAATGTATTTATTTTTCTATCAATCAGAAACTGTTTATCAAAATTAGCACCTTTGTATATAAAATTTCCATGTTTCTTTGAATATTTTCTATCAAAGAATTTGTGGTTTATATACAAAGAAAAATTTTTTCTTGAAATATCACAAAAACTTTTAAAACCATTTGCATGATCGTAATGACCATGACTTATTACAACATAGTCAACATCATACAAATCAATGTTTAATTTTTTTGCATTCGCAATGAAATTATCAGATTGGCTTGTATCAAATAGTATTTTTTTATTATCACATTCTATTAAAAAGGAAAGACCATGTTCGCTAATTAAGTTTGAATTTTTGTTTAATGTGTCTTCTATTAAAGTTGTAATCTTAATTGACATATTGCATTTCGCCTACCTTAATATTCCCTTAATGGGAAACTTTTAACAATAGCATCTCTGTGGTTTCCATTTAACCTCCAAAGCTCTAACCTGTCGATTTTAGCAAATTTCAAATGATCGGTTTTGGGTAAATATTTGTAAACTGGTATACCAGAATCATTATATGCTTTCTTAATATTGTAATTGGCTAAAGCTAAGGGTATATTTATGGTATTATTCTTATTATTTATGTTAAATCCATGTAGACTTAAAGTATCTTCAATGTTTCTTTGAATTCTGATAATGTACCCTCTATTGTCAATCATTATGTTTACAAGTTTACCCTGATTATTTAAAGTTAAACTATTATTAATTCCAACTTTGAATTTTTTATAAGGTTCTAGTACCTTAGTGATAATATTATTTAGTTTATTAATGTCAGGATTGAATATAGTACCCAAAGGTATGTAAAGAGGATGGGTACTCTTATGTATTTTATATTTTCTGCAAATATTTCTTTGCAATTCTTCAATACCAGCGCAGGTATTTTTATCAAATAATGCAACTAATTCAAATTTCATTTTAACCTCCAATTACATATAATCAAGTGGGATTTTTATCTTCTTCAATCCGTAATATGCACTATAAATATTTATTATAATATATTTTGTATTAATATTTACTATAAAAATTTCTACATACTGCATTTTTTCGCTGTAATATATATGCTAAAAATCTAAATTACGAATTGAAGTTTATCTTTTACTTATGGAAAATAGTCCTGCTACAAAAAAAGATAAATATTTACATACAGTTAATTATAACACAAATTTGATTAATTATAATTACATTGAATAAGAAAAATTTCCAAAAGGGAATATTTACATATTTTAAAGCTTTTTATCCTATGTTAGTTATGATATAATAATACCTGAAACAATTAGAGTTTAACATATTTTATAATAAATTTTGTTTTTTGAGTTAAAATAATAGTGGTTATATATTTAATAGAAGGATGGGTAATATATGGATAAGTTAATCATTAATGGAGGAAAGAGGATCTGTGGTGATATCGAAATAAGTGGTGCTAAAAATGCTGCTGTAGCGATTTTGCCAGCTGCTGTGCTTGCTAGCAAAGGTGTTTGTACTATTGAAAATATACCTGATATTGAAGATGTTAGAGGAGTTTTAAAAATACTAGAGAGCTTAGGGTGTAAAATAACATCAGGGGATAATTATGCAGTTATAAATAGTGAAAATATAAATACATGTAAAGCAGATATTGATGAAGTCAAGGGTATGAGAGGTTCGTATTATCTGTTAGGAAGTTTATTAAGTAGATTTAAAAAGGCAAGTGTTGATATGCCGGGAGGATGTTCGATAGGTGTTAGACCCATAGACCAGCATATTAAAGGTTTTGAAGCATTAGGTGCTAAGGTTCAAATTGAACATGGAGTTGTGCGTGTTGAGGCAGAAAGATTAGTTGGAAGTAATATATACTTTGATGTTGTTAGTGTGGGAGCCACAATAAATGTAATGATGGCTGCTGTATTGGCTGAGGGTACTACTGTGCTTGAAAATGCTGCAAAAGAACCTCATGTAGTTGATGTTGCTAATTTTTTGAATACTATGGGGGCAAATATTAAAGGTGCAGGTACAGATGTTATTAGGATTACTGGAGTTGATGAACTTAGAGGATGTACTTATAGTGTTATACCAGATCAAATTGAAGCAGGTACATATATGATAGCTGCAGCTGCTTGTGGTGGTCAGGTAAGAATTAGAAATGTTATTCCTAAGCATTTAGAGTCTATATCTGCAAAACTTATAGAAATGGGAGTAGAAATTATTGAAGAAGATGATTTTTTGGTCATAAAATCAGATGGAAAATTAAAGGGCGTCAATATTAAAACGCTTCCATATCCAGGATTTCCAACTGATGTGCAGCAACCTATGAGTGCACTTCTTTCCATTGCTTGTGGTAGAAGCATAATAAATGAAAGTATTTGGGAATCACGATACAAGCATCTTGATGAACTCAAAAAGATGGGTGCAAATGCTAAAGTTGAGGGAAGAATTGCTATTATTGATGGGGTACAAAAGCTTACAGGTGCAGAGATAAGAGCTACCGATTTGAGAGCCGGAGCTGCTATGGTGATTGCAGGTTTAATTGCAGAGGGAACTACAGTAGTAACAGGAGTAGAACATATAGATAGAGGGTATCCAAAAATAGAAGAAAAGTTATCTAAATTAGGAGCGGATATAAGAAGAATTAAATCAGAAGATAAAAGGAGTTTAATATGAAGTTTTGTCCTTTGTATAGTGGGAGTAGTGGAAATAGTATATTTATATCGTCATATAATGCGAAAATTTTGATTGATGCAGGGTTGTCTGGGAAATATATAGATTACGCACTAGAGTCCATAGGAGAAAGAACAAGCAATGTGGATGCGATATTTGTAACTCATGAACATTCAGATCACATAAAAGGTGTAGGAGTTTTGTCAAGGAAATATAATATACCGATTTATGCTAATGAATCCACTTGGAATTCTATGAAAACGAAGATAGGAAAAGTTACAGATGAAAACATACATATAGTTGACCAAAACAGTATTGTTATCAAAGATTTGAAAATTGACAGTTACAATATATCGCATGATGCAGCTTGCCCAATAGGATATTCAGTGAGTGAAGGTAATAAGAAAGTTTGTATAACAACTGATTTGGGATATTTTTCAGAAGAAGTGCAAAATGCTACTTGTGATGCTGATTTGATTTTGTTAGAAAGTAATCACAATGTAGAAATGTTGAAGTTTGGGCCATATCCTTATGTATTAAAGAAAAGAATATTGAGTGAGATTGGACATCTTTCAAATGAGGCATGTGGAGAAGCTATATTGAGTATAATGAAAACAAAATCTAAAAGGATTGTGTTAGGTCATCTAAGTAAAACTAATAATTATCCAGAGCTAGCATACAAGACGGTAGAGAACATTTTGAAAGAAAATGGGGTTAGTATTGGACAAGATGTGTTGTTAAGTGTAGCGAAAAGGGACATGCCTAGTGAAATTATTAGTATTTAAGGAGGGGGAATATGAATAAAAAGTTAGCTGCTTTGATATGTATTTTGACTATTTTATTGAGTGCTATGCTTGTTTCCTGCAAAAATAAGGATAAGATAAGCTTAAACAACAAAGAAAAACTAGAAAATTTACAGTTCAAGAATGAAAAGGATGGTTATGTTGATATTGAATTGTACTTCGATGCTTCAAAAGATGGTAAGAAGGAAAAGACAGCACTTGAAGAAAGATTGATAGATAAGCAAGAATTGTTAGGAGAAATTATCATTCAAGAATTAATTAAGGGACCATCTGTTAAAAGTGAATTGAAGCCGATACTACCTAAAGAAACTAGATTGTTGAGTTTTTCAATAAATGATGGAATAGCGTCTATAAATTTAAGTAAAGAGGCAAAAGTTCAGATGACTCCAGTTAAAGAAAAAGCTTGTTTGGAAAGCATATCTAGTTCGTTAGGCGTGCTTAAAGATATTAATAAGATTCAGATACTTGTTGAAAATAAGGGAATAGATACGCTCGGGGGAAATTATGATATTTCTACTCCATTTTCAAAGGACGAAATAGACACGAGAAAGATTAAGCATTAAAGAAAATATTAGTTAAATTCTTCAATTTGTAATATGTACTATTTGTAATATGTACATAAATATTTAATATCATATATTTTGTATTAATATGCACTATAAAAATTTCTACATACTGCATTTTTTCGTTGCAATATATATGCTAAAAATCTAAATTACGAATTGAAGGTTAAATTAATTGTTCTTGAAAATAGTTTGTATATTAATTATAATAGTTGGCAGGAGATTGTTAATAGAGTTCACAGAATGGTTTTGATATTTTTTGGAATATATCTATAAGTCACAATATGCGAGGGGAGATTAAAAATGAGTTTATATAAAAATTGGAGCGATTTCGTAATTAATTACATAAAAGCAAATGGTCAGGAAAAATTCTGGTCAGAGTATGGAAAAATAGAGAAGGAAGTTTATATCAAATTGTTATCTGATCATGAAAAAGAGGTCAAAGGAAAGCTTACTGAACTTGCTGAAAGATTTGATGTAAGTGAAATTTACTTTGTTGGAATATTAGATGGAATTAATGATAGCCTTGAAGAACAATTAGATTTGGAGAAACTTGAGAGTGATTCTGAAATAGAATTAAAGATTAATTTTGAAAGATTGTATTTTAATATGTTAGATGCTAAAGCCGATTACTTGTATACTTTACCACAGTGGAACAACATATTGACTGAAGAAAAGAGAAAAGAAATTACGAAGGAATATAGAGCATCAAAAACTATAGTGAAAGAGAAAAAAATAGGAAGAAACGATCCTTGCCCATGCGGTAGTGGTAAGAAATACAAAAAATGTTGCGGTAGGAATGTTTAATTTTAACGCAACTAACGGAGAAATTTGTTTTCTATAATGTGGAGATGGATAACACTAAACTTTCTTATAGCCTGAAAGGTATAGGAAAGTTTTTGTTTTTATCAATTTTATAATTTTTCTACTTTTGCAAGTGAGATATTGAAGCGTTTTGTTTCAGGCAGAGTAGAGTATCCACTTGAAGTATCAATGTTGTGCTTTAATAAATTAAGCTCATTGTTAGGTTAAACAAACATTTTACGTCTATTCGAGATTTTCGTGCTTTAATAAATTGAGTTCATTGTTAGGTAGTCAAGATTAGATATTCTACGCTGTTTTAAATAAGTGCTTTAGTAAATTGAGTTCACTGCTAGGCTAGAATCTACAATCTGTGCCGCGAGGTTGTAAAGTGTTTTAGTAAATTGAGTTCACTGCTAGGGGCTTGTACAGTTGTAACTTATTATATGTGATAATAAAAAGAGTGGTAATGTTGTTTAGAGCTTGTATACTTGTAATTCTAAAATTTCTAAGGAAAAGGAAGAGATAAGTTTGAATATAACAATTATATGTGTTGGTAAAATAAAAGAAAAATATTTGAAGGATGCTATTTGTGAGTATTCTAAAAGGTTATCGAGATACTGCAAATTAAATATAGTGGAAGTTCCAGATGAAAAAACTCCAGATAATGCTTCGGAAAGAGATGAAATCATTATCAAAAATAAAGAAGGAGACAAAATTCTAAAAAAGATTAAGGAAAACATGTATGTTGTTGCATTGGATTTAAAGGGCAAAGCACTTTCATCAGAAGAGTTTGCTACTCATATGAATAATTTAAGTGTTAAAGGCAACAGCAATATAGCATTTGTTATTGGTGGTTCATTAGGGTTATCGCAGGATGTTTTAGCACGAGCAAATTTTAAATTGTGTTTTTCAAAAATGACATTTCCGCATCAATTGTTTAGGGTTATGCTCTTAGAGCAGATATATAGAGGGTATAGGATTAATAGCGGTGAACCGTACCATAAGTAACGGCCGTTTTTTGTTCAAAGTATTATAGTTGCTGGGGTGTAGCGATTTTTAAATAAATACAATTTGCTTATTATTATTTTATATGCAATGAGGAAATGAAATTATAGTTTGAGTAAATATTATTTAGGTTTTGGTAGAGTTTTAAACATTATTATTAATAAGTAAAAATGATGATAATTTAAGTAATTAGTTGATTTGGTTAAATTAGTAATGTGAGACAATGTAGTAATAAGGTTTTTAAAACAATACAATAGATATATAAAGAATCTATAGTTGAGAAAATTTCATAACATATATTTACAATTAAATAATTTCATAAAAAATAGAGACAAATTTCACTTTTTGTTGTATAAATTATTTTGAATACAAACTTTAACAACAGGAGTGAAATTATGTCTCATAAAAATAGTTTACCAGAAAAATCACCAATAAGCCAGTTTTTATTTAGCCTTGGATTCTTTTTATATTTTTCTAAACCTGTTTTAAAGCATATTGAGCAATTTATAAAAGGTTCCACCCAAAAGGGTTATAAAGGAACAATAACTGATATTGTTTTATTGAGTCTTGCTGACTGTCATAGAACTACCTTCGGTAAATTTT